>NZ_BAOL01000166.1 GCF_000350145.1 Ilumatobacter nonamiensis YM16-303
CTCCGGCGCGGTGTCGTCACCGCTCGTGGTCTCCACCGGCGCGGCGGTCGAGGCGCTGTCGTCGCCGTCCGAGGCGCAGGCGGCGAGCGCGAACACGGCGACGGTGGCGAGTGCACGCGTGAGGTGCGGAGCGGATCGACGCCCTCGCAGCGGAGACTCGTTCGTGGACCGAATGGCGGTCGCCGTTCCGCTCGTCGTCGTTGGGTGCATGGTGGTCATTCCTGTCGTGGTGTCCAGCGTCTTCGCTGGTCGATGTCGATGGGTGGGCCCGAAGACGGTCGGGGACGCGAACTCCTGTTCACGTGTCGTTTCCGAGAATGGTCGCGAATCGGCGGAACAGGGTGGTCGGCAGGTGCTCGTCGTCGGCGAGATCCGAGATGTTGGTGACGACGGCGACGGTCATGCCGCTCTCGGTGTCGGACATGACGAGCGCGGTGTATCCGAGACCTTCACCGGTGTGGCCCCACCAACCATCGATGTGACCGATGCCGAGGCCGTACGAGTCGTACTCGGGACCGGCGTCGAGCGGTCGTGCGATCGATCGCTGCTCGTCGCCGCCGTCGGCCAGCAGCCCGCCGTCCGCGAGCACGGGCCCCCATGCGAGAAGGTCCTCGATCGTCGCCGCCATGGCGCCGGACCCACCGAACACGCCGAACGTCAGCGGAGCTTCGACGAGCGCTCCATCGTTGGACTGGTAGCCGGTCGGCACGGAGCCGGCGATGTCGCTTGCCGTCGGCGCGTACAGCGCCGTCTCGAGGCCGAGTGGGTCGAAGATGCGCGACCGGAGGAGGTCGCCGACGCTCTCGTCGGTGGCCGCTGCGACGATCATGCCGACGAGCAAGGTGTTGGTGTTGACGTACACGTGCTCGGTCCCCGGCTCGAAGTCGAGTGGGTCGCCGTCGACGAACGCGAGCAGCTCCTCGTCGGTGAAGCTTCGGCTCACGTCGTCCAGGAATGCGGTGACGAACTTCTCGTTGGCGTACTCCGGCAGTCCGCTCGACATGTCGGCGAGTTCACGCAGCGTGATGTCGGTGTCTGCCTCGACGCCGTCGACGTACTCATCGACGGTGTCGTCGAGCGAGACGACGCCTTCATCGGCGAGTTCCAGCAGCACGTCGACGACGAAGGACTTCGTGACGGAGCGCAGTGGCCAGGTCATGCCGCCCGCGACTTCGGTACCGGATTCGACGTCACCGATCCCGAACTGCTCGATCCACTCCTCGCCGTCTCCGAACCTGACGGCGACCTCCATCCCCGGGGCACCGGTGCGCTCCATCTCTTCGGTCACCGCGTCGGCCAGCGCGGCAATCGTGTCCTCGCGCTCGGTGGACGCGGAGTCGCTCCCGCATCCGAGGACGACGGCTCCGAGGACGATCACCAGTGCGGTCGCATCTCGGACTCTCTGGCGCGGCATCGGGTTCCTCTCGGATTCTCGGGTTGGCTGAAGTCGGCCGACGCCCGTGCGCGCCGAAGATGAAATGAACGGTTCGGTACAGGTCGGACAGTAGCGCGGACGCCTCCGGCACCACGGGCCGTTGCCGTCGGACGCACTGGCAGACGTCGGAACCGGGGCGGACCGGCTCTCGACCATCCATCTTGACCATCCACCACGGCGCGAACGCGGTCGTTTACGTTTTTCGGATGGACGCAGGGGCCGGATCATCACTCTTCGACCAGATCGCACGAGGACTGGTCGGCAGAACCGTCGATGACGACGCCGACCACCCCGATGCTGCTCGAGCGCGCGATGCTCAGGACGGCGACGACGGCGTGGTCATCGGGCGGAGCCGCTCGTGGCCGGCACCCGACATCTCCACGCAGATCCAGCGGCCCAGCATCACCGAGCGACAGTGCTCGCGATCCGGCTGCTCCGACGCAGCTGCGGTGACGCTCAGCTACCACTACGGCCAGTCACAGGTCTGGATCGACTACCTCTCGCCCGAGCGCGAGCCGCACATGTACGACATGTGCGATCGTCACGCCGAGCGGCTGTCGGTCCCACAGGGCTGGCATCTCGACGACCGCCGCGGCGTGCGCCGCGGGGCGTTGATCGCCGTCTGAGCGTTCGTCACGGTCGCCGGTAGCGTTCGCCGCCGTGTCGACGCACGCCGGACGGGCCGGTGCCAACGAGGGCAACGCGGACCATGGTGCCCTTCCGGGTGTCATCGCGTTCGTGCTGACCTGGTTCGCGGCCGGATTCGCGTCCTCGATCGCCCTGCTGCTCGGCGGCGACGCCGATCCACAGCCGATCCCCGTGCTGGCCGTGTCGCTCGTCGTCGGCTGGTCGGTCTTCCTCCTCGGGACGTGGCTGACGTCGCGGAATCTCGGCACGGGTCACCCGGTCGACGACTTCGCGTTGCGGGCCCGGCCGATCGATCTCGTCGGTGTTCCGATCGGTGTCGTCAGCCAGCTGTTCCTCATCCCCGCCCTCTATTTCCCACTTCGCGAACTCTGGCCGGCCACGTTCGACGATGCCGCGCTGTCCGAGACGGCCGAGGACCTCGTTGATCGTGCCGATGGCGCGATGATCGTGTTGTTGTTCGTGCTGGTCGTCTTCGGCGCCCCGATCGTGGAGGAGGTCGTCTACCGCGGTCTCCTCCAACGACCGCTGCTCGACGATTTCCCCCCGTGGGCGGTGGTGACCGGTGTCGCGCTCGTCTTCGCGCTGGTGCACTTCCGCCCGGTGGAATACCCCGGGCTGTTCGCCGCCGGGTTGGTGTTCGGAGTGTTGGCGTGGCGGACCGGTCGGATCGGTGCCGCGGTCGCCGCGCACGTCGGGTTCAACGCGACCGGATTGGTGTTGGCGCTGTGACCCGAACCGCTGCGGTTTCTGGTGGAGTGACCCGGCCGGCGCACCCGCCTTTGTCAGAATGGACCGACTGTGATGGGTGCCGATCGTGACCGATGATCTTCGCAATGCCGATGGTTCGGCTGACGACGCCCACGAATCCGACGACGAGGACTTCGGGTCGTGGTTCGACGAGCGTTACGGCGACGACGATGCCGCAGCCGAACCGGCCGGCGTCGCCACCGACACGCTGATCGAGACCGACTCCGACACGGAGTCGGAACCGGAGGCCCCGGCCGACGACGAATCGTCCGCGGGCGACGTCGACGATCACGAGTCCGACACAGTCGCGACCGCCGCGAAGGCGTCGCTCTGGAAACGGGTCGGCGCCCGGATCGTCCGGCGTCCCGTGGGTTGGTGGAACCGGCCGTGGACGAACGAGCGCATCGTTCGGCTGCTCGTCACGAGTACCGCGCTCACCGTCACCACCGTGATCATCATGCGGGTCGTGCACTTCGCTCCGTTCCCGGGGCTCGGCGGCCAGGACCTGATCCTCGACAACAACACGCCGACCGGCGGCGACATGGGCGCCCACGTCTGGGCGCCGGCGTTCCTGCGCGACAACTTCCTGCCCAGCGGTCAGCTCAGCGGCTGGACGATGGACTGGTACGGCGGGCTGCCCCTGTACCGCTTCTACATGGTGATCCCGGCGCTCGCGATCGTGGCGCTCGACGTGATCCTGCCGTACGGCATCGCGTTCAAGATCGTCGCCGTCTCCGGGCTCGTCACGTTCCCGGCGGCCTGCTGGGCGTTCGGTCGGCTCGCTGCGTTCCGCCATCCGATTCCCGAGCTCTTCGCCTTCGGCGGTTTGTGCTTCCTGCTCGATGAGAGCTTCGAGATCTACGGCGGCAACGTCAAATCGACGATGGCCGGGGAGTACTCGTTCTCGATCGCGCTCACGCTCGCCATGCTCGGCCTCGGGCTGCTCGCGCACGGGCTGCGGACCGGCCGGTTCCGCGTGTGGGCAGCGGTGGTGCTGTCGCTCGCCGCGGTGTCCCACGGGATCGTGCTGATCTTCGTCGCCGTCGCGGCACTGATCATCTGCCTCGTGTGGCTCGATCTGTCCCGCCTCTTCTATGCGGTGACCGTGGGCGTCACCACGCTGCTCCTGTCCGCATGGTGGGTCGGTCCGTTCCTGTTCGGTCACGAGTTCATGACCGACATGAAGTACGGGTTCCGGCCGAACAGTTCGACGGACTCGTTCTGGGACATGTTCTTCCCGCTGACGCCGGCGCTCGACATCATCATCACGACCCTGGCCGTCATCGGGTTCGCGGCGTTCGTGATGCGCCGCCAGCTCACCGGTGCCGCGATCGGTTTCATCTGCATCGCGTTCGTGATCGGCGTCTACATCACGCGGGACAGCCTCCCCGTGATCGGTCTGCTGTGGAATCCGCGCCTGCTGCCGTTCGTGTACCTCACCCGCTACCTGCTGATGGTGGCCGGTGCGTTCGAGGTGATCTCGCTGATCATCAACGCGGTTCGGCAGCGGACCGCCGGGCGCCGACTCGACGCCTACGAGAGCGCCGGCGCGTTCAGTGTCGTCGGCGTCTCGATCCTGCTCGTCTTCGGCTGGATGTACGAGGTGCTGCCCTTCGACGGTCGGGCCGTCATCACCGAGGCGACCGACGAGGAGGCTGCCGTGTCGGCCTACGCGTGGGGGCCGTTCCGCAAGGGTGCCGAGAGTGGTCGTGCGGTCGCCGATGGCTGGTCGCGCTACAACTTCCGCGGGTACGAGGGTCGACCTGCGTATCCCGCCTACCACGACCTGATCACCACGATGGACGATGTCGGCCAGGACCGCGGGTGTGGCCGGGCGATCTGGGAGAACAACTCGGCCAACAGCGAGTACGGCACGACGATGGCGTTGATGCTCCTACCGCACTGGACCGATGGCTGCATCGCCTCGATGGAAGGGCTGTTCTTCGAGGCGACCGCGTCGACGAACTATCACTTCCTCACCGCCGCAGCCGTCTCGGAGAGTTCCTCGAATCCGGTTCGCCAACTCCGCTACACCAACAACGACGCCGAGGTCGGGGTGGAACACATGCAGGACCTTGGCGTCCGCTATCTGATGGTCCGCACCGACCCGGCCAAGAACGAGGCATCGACCACCGACGATCTGGCCCTGGTCGGCACGTCGGGAACCTGGGACATCTACGAGGTCCAGGACTCGAACATCGTCGAGCCGTTGACGGTCGAGCCGGTCGTCGTCGATCAGGCCGACGACGAGTGGTACAAGCCGGGTGACGCCCGTGAGCGCAATCTCGAACTCGGTACCAGTTGGTTCCAGAACCGGGATGCGTGGCCGGCCATTCCGGTCGACGACGGTCCCCAAGAGTGGCAACGGGTCGAGGCGTCGATCGTCGAGGACCAGCGCATCGAGCCGTTCGACGACCAGTCGCGCAAGGTCGACTACGTCGAACCCAGCCCGCCCATCACGCCGACGCAACTTCCCGAGGCCACCGTCAGCGACGTCGTGATCGGGGAGGAGTCGGTCGAGTTCAGCGTCGACGAAGTCGGGGTTCCCGTGCTGGTGAAGGTGAGCTACTTCCCGAACTGGACCGTGTCGGGAGCCGAGGGCCCGTACCGGGCCGGCGCGAATCAGATGATCGTCATCCCGACCGAAACCGACGTGAAGTTGAGCTACGACTCGCACACCGCGCTCGACTGGTTCTTCTACCTGCTCACCGCGATCGGCATCGGGCTGTGCTTCGTCTGGCGCCGCCAGGGCGATCTCCAGTACGCCGACGTCCGCCCCGGCTTCCGTCGCCGCAAGCGTGCCGACGACGAACCGACCGTCCCCGCCGAGCACACGTGGTCCGATCCGGACGCCGATCAGGAGAGCAACGGACCGTTGTCCCGGTTGAACGCGCTCGATGATGCCGGATCGACAGTCCAACCCGCTTCCCCGAACGACTCCGATGCGTCGCTCATGGATCCGACACCGGCCCAGCCGTCGATGCTCATCGCGGACTTCCCCGAGCCGATCGAACCCGAGTCCGACGATGCCGTGTCCGACGACTCCGAGCGCGACGACGAGACCCGCGAGAACCCGACCACGAACTGAGGGCTCCGGGGAAGACGGCAGACGACCGTCGCGAGTCCCGGTAGCGTTGCCCAGCGTCATGTCAGTCCTCGACCACATCGTCAAGGCGTACGACATTCGTGGAACCGTTCACGACGAACTCAATGCAGACGTCGCGCACGCCCTCGGAGTCGGATTCGCCCGCTTCGTCCACTCCCACGGTGCCCAGCGGGTGGTGATCGCGCGGGACATGCGTCCCTCCGGTCCCGGCCTCGTCGGCGCGTTCACGTCGGGAGTGACGGAGAACGGCATCGACGTCGTCGACATCGGCCTGGCGTCGACCGACCTGATGTACTTCGCGTCCGGCACGCTCGACGTTCCCGGTGCGATGTTCACGGCGTCGCACAACCCCGCTGGCTACAACGGCATCAAGCTGTGCCTCGCCGGCGCCCGACCGATCGGTGCCGACACTGGGCTCGCCGAGATCAAGGCAACCGCCCAGCAGGTGCTCGACGGGTCACCGCCTCCGGCGCTCGACGGTTCGGGAGAGCGGACCGAGATGTCGCTGCTCGACGACTTCGTCGAGCACGTCCTGTCGTTCGTGGACACCGCCGACATCGGCCGGCTCCGAGTCGTTGCCGACACCGCGAACGGAATGGGTGGCCTCGTGGTTCCGGCCGTGCTCGAACGGCTCGAGGGTGTCGAGTTCGAGATCATGTACCCGGAGCTCGACGGCACGTTTCCGAACCATCCCGCCGATCCGTTGCAGCCGGCGAACCAGCGAGATCTGCGCGCGCGGGTCGTGTCCGGCGGCTTCGACATCGGCCTGGCGTTCGACGGAGATGCCGACCGGGTGTTCGTGGTCGATGAGAACGGCAAGGGCTTGAGCGGGTCCACGACGACCGCGCTCCTCGCGTCAGCGACGTTGCGTCAACATCCGGGGGCCACGATCCTGCACAACCTGATCTGTTCGCGCACGGTTCCCGAGGTCATCGAGGAGCGTGGCGGCTCTCCGGTGCGCACTCGCGTCGGGCATTCGTACATCAAGCAGACGATGGCCGAGACCGGTGCGTTGTTCGGCGGCGAGCACTCGGCGCACTACTACTTCGCGCACAACTTCAACGCCGACAGCGGGCTGATCGCGTCGTTGATGGTCATGGCCGAGGTCGGCCGCTCGGGGACCAAGCTCTCGGAACTGCGGACACCGTTCGAGCGGTATTCGACGAGCGGCGAGATCAACACCCAGGTCGACGACCCGGCCGCGGTGATCGACCGCATCAGCGGTGAGTACGACCAGTATCCCCAGGACGACCTCGACGGCCTCACGGTCGATTGTGGCGACTGGTGGTTCAACCTGCGGCCGTCGAACACCGAACCGTTGCTCCGGCTGAACCTGGAAGCCGCGAACCGCTCGTCGTGTGACGATCGGGTCGCCGAGCTCCTCGCTCTGATCACGGTCTGACGCCGGCTCACTCCGTCCAGCACCGCCCGACCCCACACGCCGCCCACCCCGTTTGCGTTGCACTTCTGGTCGGACGTCCGACCAGAAGTACCACGCAAACGCGGATGGACCCGGCAGTAGCATGCGATCGCCGACCGACATTCTCCGAAGGACTCCCGATGACGCTCTCCACCGATCTGCTCGACATCCTTGCGTGCCCCGAAGACAAGGGTCCGCTGTACTACGTCGAGGCCGAAGACCTGCTCTACAACCCGCGGCTGCAGCGGGTCTACGAAGTACGTGACGACATCCCGGTGATGCTCATCGACGAGGCGCGCAACGTCGACACCGCCGAGCACGAGCGGATCATGGGCGTGATCGAGTCGTCCGGCCTCACGCCGACCTTCGACGCCTGACGTCGCGGCGCGATCGGTAGGCTCAGGGCTACTGGGCTGTTTGCTGACCCGGACCTGATGGTCCCGGCCCGGTTCGACTCACACGAACCACCGGAGGTTTCACCATGTCCGAATCCACGTCCACCTTCGCCGCCCGCAAGGACTGGCGCGTCGCCGACCTGTCGCTCGCCGGCTACGGCCGCAAGGAGATGCTGCTCGCCGAACACGAGATGCCCGGCCTGATGGCGCTCCGCAAGGAGTACG
The DNA here is from genome assembly GCF_000350145.1 of Ilumatobacter nonamiensis YM16-303. Classification (GTDB taxonomy): domain Bacteria; phylum Actinomycetota; class Acidimicrobiia; order Acidimicrobiales; family Ilumatobacteraceae; genus Ilumatobacter_A; species Ilumatobacter_A nonamiensis. Next base: position 7,977 of record NZ_BAOL01000166.1, read on the forward strand.
GCGACTCCAAGCCCCTCGCCGGCGCGCGGATCTCCGGATCGCTCCACATGACGATCCAGACCGCCGTCCTCATCGAGACGCTGACCACGCTCGGTGCCGAGGTGCGCTGGGCGAGCTGCAACATCTTCTCCACCCAGGACCATGCCGCAGCGGCGGTCGTCGTCGGCCCGAACGGAACGGTCGAGAACCCCGACGGTGTCCCCGTCTTCGCCTGGAAGGGCGAGACGCTCGAGGAGTACTGGTGGTGCACCGACCAGATGATGACGTGGCCCGACGCCCCCGACGGCACGAAGTACGACGGTCCGAACATGATCCTCGACGACGGCGGCGACGCCACGATGCTGCTGCACAAGGGCGTCGAGTTCGAGAAGGCCGGTGAGGTTCCCGACCCGACCGAAGCGGCGAGCGCCGAGTTCGCGATCGTGCTCGGCCTGCTCCAGCGGACACTGAAAGCGGACCCGGGCAAATGGACCCGCATGGCGAGTCACATCAAGGGCGTCACCGAGGAGACCACCACCGGCGTGCATCGCCTCTACGAGATGATGCGCAAGGGCGAGTTGATCTTCCCGGCGATCAACGTCAATGACTCGGTCACGAAGTCGAAGTTCGACAACCTGTACGGCTGCCGGCACTCGCTCGTCGACTCGATCTCGCGCGCGACCGACGTGATGATCGGCGGCAAGACCGCGCTCGTCCTCGGCTACGGCGACGTCGGCAAGGGGTGCGTGCAGTCGTTGCAGGGCCAGGGCGCCCGCGTGATCGTCACCGAGATCGACCCGATCAACGCGCTGCAAGCTGCGATGGAGGGCATCCAGGTGATGCCGCTGGAAGACTGCATCGGCGACATCGACATCTTCGTCACCGCATCCGGCAACTTCAACCTGATCACCGCCGAGCAGATGGCGCAGATGAAGCACAATGCGATCGTCTGCAACATCGGCCACTTCGACAACGAGATCGACATGGCCGGCCTCGCCCGCTCCGGTGCGACTCGCGACGAGCTGAAGCCCGGCACCGACGTGTGGCGCTTCGAGAACGGCAACCAGATCATCGTGCTCGCCGAGGGTCGTCTCGTGAACCTCGGGTGCGCAACCGGTCACCCGAGCTTCGTGATGTCGTGCTCGTTCACCAACCAGGTGCTCGCCCAGATCGAACTGTGGAAGAACACCGACCAGTACCCGCTCGACGTGTACGTGCTGCCGAAGCATCTCGACGAGAAGGTCGCCCGACTCCACCTCGATGCGCTCGGCGTGAAGCTCACGCAGCTCACCGACGAGCAGGCCGAGTACCTCGACATCGACCCCTCGGGCCCCTACAAGCCCGAGAACTACCGCTACTGAGCCGTTGCGCTGCGTGTCGAACACGCAGCGCAACGCTCGAGCGAGGTGACGACGGTTCGCTCGTTGACGAGGTCGGCGAGGTTCGCGACACTGGCGGCGTCGTGGCGTCTGCCACGACGCCGGCAGATGATGCCGACGGAACGGAGGGTGCGGACGTGAGCGGGGCGAAGAGCGATGGGGAACGTCGCGAGCTGTTGGAACGGATGAAGCAGACGTGGTTCGATGACGCGGGCGCTGCGGCCGACGTGGCGACGGAGCGCATGGCGTCCGGTGACACGGAGGTCGACGACCCGGACGAGGACTGGGCGAACGACGGGCTCGCCGACTGGGTGTTGGCCGGCGGACTGTCCGCGCAGGGCAGGGAGCCCGATGCGGTGTCGAGTGAGCCGAGTCAGGCGCTGCGCGACGCGTACGCGTCGTTCGAGCCCGACGTCCTCCTGTCGATGTTCCCGGACGAGAACGTCGCTCTCGACGTCGCCGAGCAGGTCGACGATCTCGTGCCCGACCCGTCCCGAGCGGAGTCCCCGGCCCTCACTGGCGCGTTCGAGGTGATCGCGGCCGGGCTCGATCGCTGTGCCGTGCTCAAACAGATCGCCGGTCAGCCGATGTTCGAGGCGATCGCCCGCGAAAAGCTCCAGACGATCAGGTCGCAGAAATCCGCGATCCTCGGTCTGCGTGACGCTCTGGAGCGGCGACAGCGCGAACTCGACCAAGAGGCCGCGGCGCGTGAGAAGGAGGACCAGGCGTGGCGCGAGGCCGGGGTCGAGCGCCCGACCGGGTTCGCGGCGATGTTCGCCAAGCCCGGTGACGCGGCAGCGGCGAAACGTCGCGAGGAAGATCGGCGCAAGCTCCTGCAGGAGACCCGGGATTACGAGCGCAAGATCCACGAGAAGCTCATGAAGGACCGCCGCGACGCCATGGACAAGCAGCACGAGCAGTTCCTGCGCATGATCCAGGGACGTCGCTACTGACCGAGCGGGTGCGAAATCGTCCGCACCGAGCGCGGAAGTTCGCGATACTCGTCGTCGTCGTGACAGCGGGTCGCGGCCCTGCCGGGGGTGGCCGGCGGACCGGGAGGGTCGAACAATGACGGACTACGACGAACAACAACGCCTCGAAGAGGAGCAGCGCCAGCGCGAAGAGGAGGAGCGCCGACGCGAGGAGCGCCGGGCGAAGTGTGAAGCCGCGCAGCGCGACCGAGCGGCGGCCAGCGATCAGATCGAGGTACTGAACGAGCACATCGCGAGCTCGAAGTCTCGTGCCGCCGACGCCGACGAGCGGGTCGGTCGGATCGAGGAGTGGCTGAGCATGGCTGCATCGACGCAATCCGAGGCGCGTTCGAACGTCGAGTCGGCGGTCCGTGAACGCGACGCCAAACGAGATCAGCTGAGCACGGCACGAAGCGATCTCGAACAGGCGCGTTCCGACCTGCGGGACGCACAGGAGGGGGTCCAGCCGATCGGGTGGGAGGCGCATGTCTCGGGACCTGATCGCGTGCGCGAGCTCGAAGGCAAGGTGTCGTCGCTCGAGAGTTCGATCGAGTCGCTCACCGGCCGGATCGAACAGAATCGCAATGTCGTCCAAGAGCAGGAGTCCCGGATCTCCGAACTGCAGGGTCAGCTCTCCGAGGCGTCCAACGCGGGAACGAGAGCGCGCGCCGAGGCAGGCGCTGCCTCCGATGAGCGGTCGCGTCGCGAGTCGGAGCGGTCGGAGGCCGAGGCTCGGGTGTCCCAGTACTGCGGCTGATCCCGGAAGCCCGACGTCAGCGGGGGACGGGGGCGGTGGTTTCCACCGGGTCGGACATGCTGAGCGGCGGGATGAAGATCTGCGCGAGCGGCCCGATCGCGAGCGCGAACACCACGGTGCCGATGCCCATCGCACCACCGAGGGCGATGCCGATCAGCAGCACGATCACCTCGACACCGGTGCGTGCCGCTCGGATCGAGATCGAGTGGCCGGCGATCGACTGACGGGCGAGCCCGGTCATCAACCCGTCGCGCGGCCCCGGCCCGAGTCCGGCGCCGATGTAGAAGCCGGATCCGATCGCCACGATCACGACACCGCCGAGAATCATCACGACGCGGACGACCACGAAATCGACACCGTCGACCAGTGGCAGCGTGATGTCCACGACGATTCCGATCACGAACGCGTTGAGGATCGTGCCGAGTCCCGGTTGCTCACGCAGCGGGATCCACAGCAACAGCAACAGGACACCCACGATGATGATGACGTTGCCGGTGGAGATTCCGGTCAGCTCGCTCACCCCGGTGTGGAACACGTCCCACGGTGCCGCGCCGAGGTCGCTCGCGATGAGCAGGGTGATCCCCACGCCGAACAGGATCAGGCCCACCATGCACCGAACGATCCGTTCGACGGGCTGGTCCCGCGGGACGAAGCGTCGCGCCAGTGGGGAATCGAACACCCCGTGAGACTACGGACCGGCGGTCCCACTGCCGCGTGGATCGTCGGGCGGAGGTGGTGGCGGCGATGCCACTCAGCCGGCGATGCAGCCGACCACGATGAGTCCCTGGCCGAGGTGATACAGCGTCATGATCGGGATGCGACGGTCGGCTGCGGGTTGCACGAACTTGCCGACCCCGATCAGTCCGTCGGACGCGGCGAACGCCAGTGAGCCGATCACGATCGGCCAGCGCCCGGTCGCGGAACCGGCGATGATCATGGCTCCGATGACCGCGACGTAGGCGAGGACGGGGACCCGCATCGGCTCGCCGCGCAATGCTCGTTCGATCGGAAGGCCGAACACCCAGACCACCGCTGCGAGCCCGACGACGCCCACCAGAATCCACGGAGTCGACGACGAGATGGTGACGAACGCCGCGATGTAGAGGACGTGTCCGACGAGGAAGGCCGCGAGACCGGCGAGGAATCGGTCGACGTGGGGAAGGAGCGCGACATCTCCGATCAGCCCGAACACGAGAGCGCCGACGATCCACGGTCGGAGCGACGTGGGGTCCAGATCGGCCACGAGAGTGACGCCGATCAGCGCAAGCATCACCGCGGGCTTGGCGAATCGCTCCACGCTTCGGTGATCGGTGTGCACCGCCCACCAATCGATCAGCATGCACACCACGGCGATGCACGACAGGACTGCGACCGCCATCGTGCGGATGGTAGCCGTGACTCGCGTCGCCCCAGCTCAGAGGGCTCGAGAAACTCTGAGGTACCCCCACGCTTGAGTGGAGCCCATGATCTTCGAAACACGTTGCGCCGGATGTGACAAGCCCGGAGCGCCGATCTGCACCACGTGTCGGTTCGCCCTGCTCGGACCCGCCCCGCGACCGTCGCCCCACGGTGTGATCTCCGCCGTCCCGTTCACCGGCCGGGCGCGCAGCATCGTGCTGGGCTGGAAGTACCGCAACCGGCGCGCGGTCAGCCGTCATCTCGCCGGGTTGATCGTGAATCGTCTGATCGAGACCAGGGCCCAGCACGACGTCGACATGGTCACGTGGGCGCCCACCAGCACGAAACGGCGTCGGGAGCGCGGGTTCGATCAGGGCGAGCTGTTGGCACGCGCCGTCGCCCGTCAGCTCGGTGTGCCGTGCCGTCGCTTGCTCGATCGGGATGCATCGGCGTCGCAGACCGGCCGGACGCGAGCGGAGCGTCTGGACGGCCCGACGTTCGTCGCTCGTCCGGGCCTCGACGGCGTGCGCGTGCTCGTCGTCGACGACGTGGTCACCACCGGATCGACGCTCGGAGCGGCGGCGGCGGCGCTGGGAGATCGGGGTGCCGTGGCGTGTCTCGCCGCCGTCGCATCCACTCCGGATCGTCGGATCGCCGAGGTGGTGCCGATGCGGCGACATGCCGCCGCAAGCGCAGCCTGACGCGCTGTTCGCTCCATCGGCCACCCTCCCGGGCGGCCCGGTTCGGGTGGGGTCGCGCCGGTAGCATGGTCGGTCGCATGGGAATCCTCGACCGCATCCTCCGCGCCGGTGAAGGCAAGAAGCTGAAGGCACTCCAGGGCATCGTGCCCGAGATCAACGCCCTCGAGAGCGAGGTGAGCGCGCTCAGCGACGAGCAGCTCACCGCCAAGACCGCCGAGTTCCGTCAACGCATCGACAACGGCGCCGAACTCGACGAACTCCTCGTCGAATCGTTCGCCGTCACCCGCGAAGCCGCCGACCGCGTGCTCGGCCAACGCCACTTCGACGTGCAGCTGATGGGCGGCGCTGCGCTCCACTTCGGGTGGGTCGCCGAGATGAAGACCGGTGAGGGCAAGACCCTCACCTCGACCGCCCCCGTGTACCTCAATGCCCTCACGAACCAGGGCGTCCACCTCGTCACGGTCAACGACTACCTCGCGCAGTACCAGTCGGAGTTGATGGGTCGGATCTACCGCTTCCTCGGGATGGACGTCGGCCTGATCCTTCCCGGCCGGGGCGCCACGCCCGCCGACAAGCGCGCGGCGTACGCCGCGGACGTCACGTACGGCACGAACAACGAGCTCGGTTTCGACTACCTGCGCGACAACATGGCAGCGAGCAAGGACGCCAAGGTTCAGCAGCGTGGACACAACTTCTGCATCGTGGACGAGGTCGACTCGATCCTCATCGACGAGGCCCGTACCCCGTTGATCATCTCGGGACGAGTCGCCGACGCGGCGAAGCTCTACTACCGCTTCGCCTCGATCGTCCGCTCGCTCAAGCGTGACGAGGACTACGAGTTCGAAGAGGACAAGCGGGTCGTCGTGCCGACCGAGCAGGGCATCGAGAAGGTCGAGTCGGCACTCGACGTCGACAACCTCTACGACAACGTGCAGGCGAACCTCGTCCACCAGTTCACCGTGGCCCTGAAGGCCAAGGAGATCTACAAGCGCGACAAGGACTACATCGTGCAGGGCGGCGAGGTGAAGATCGTCGACGAGTTCACCGGTCGCATCCTCGAAGGTCGCCGCTGGTCCGAAGGTATCCACCAGGCCGTGGAGGCCAAGGAAGGCGTGAAGATCAAGGAGGAGAACCAGACCCTCGCCACGATCACGCTGCAGAACTACTACCGGCTGTACGAGAAGCTCGCCGGGATGACCGGAACCGCGCAGACCGAAGCGGCGGAATTGATGAACACCTACGGGCTCGGCGTCGTGCCGATCCCGACCAACATGCCGGTCATCCGCGACGACGAGGCCGACCTGATCTACAAGTCGGAGGACGCGAAGTTCAACGCGATCATCGACGACATCCAGGAGCGCCACGAGAACGGCCAGCCGATCCTCGTCGGTACCGCGAGCGTCGGCCGCTCCGAGAAACTCGGTCGCCTGCTCGACCAGCGGGGGATCCCCTGCGAGGTCTTGAACGCGAAGCAGCACACTCGCGAGGCCGAGATCGTCACCCAGGCGGGACGTCTCGGCGCCGTGACGGTCGCCACGAACATGGCCGGTCGCGGTGTCGACATCCTGCTCGGTGGCAACCCGGAGGGTCTCGCCCGTACCGACGTGCTCCGGAGCGGCTACGAAGAGGACCACCTCGCGCACGAGTTCGAGTTGCCGATGCCACTCGATCAGATGCCCGAGGAGTATCAGGAGAAGCGAGCCGAGGCCCAGGCGCTCTACAAGGAGCGGCTGGAGAAGTACAGCGCCGAGTGCAAGGCCGAAGGCGACAAGGTGCGCGCGCTCGGCGGTCTCTACGTCGTCGGCTCCGAACGTCACGACAGTCGCCGCATCGACAATCAGCTCCGCGGTCGCTCCGGACGCCAGGGTGACCCCGGTGCGTCCCGGTTCTTCCTCAGCCTCGAGGACGATTTGATGCGTCTGTTCGCGACGGGCGCGCTCAACTTCGTGATGGGCCGAGCCCTGCCCGAGGACGAGGCGATCGAGGCGAAGATGGTCACCAAGGCGATCGAGCGGGCGCAGACCACCGTCGAGACGAAGAACGCCGAGATCCGTAAGAACGTCCTCAAGTACGACGAGGTGATGAACGAGCAGCGCAAGATCATCTACCGCCGCCGGGATCAGATCCTCGACGGCGAGGACTTGCGTTCGGCCGGCATGGAGTACCTCGCCGAAGCGGTCGACGCGCTGATCGCGACCCACTGCGCCTCCGCGGCCGACGACGAGTGGGATCTCGACGGTTTGGCCAAGGAACTCACGCTCTACTGGCCGAACTCGATTGGTGAGGCCGAGCTGAAGGACTGCGCCGACACCGACGAGATCTACGACATGGTGATGGCCGACGCCACTGCGCACTACGAGCGCCGCGAGGCTGAGTTGGGCGAGGACGTCCTCCGTCAGGTCGAGCGTCAGGTGATGCTGCGGATCATCGACCAGCGCTGGCGGGAACACCTCGAGGAGATGGACTATCTCCAGACCGGCGTGAACCTGCGTGCGATGGGTCAGATGGACCCGCTCACCGAGTGGCAGCGTGAGGGCTTCGAGATGTTCGGGTCGATGATGACCGGGATCGCGCAGGACTTCGTGAAGTACGTGATGCACGTCCAGGTCGTCCAGAACGCTGCGGGAACTCCGAGGTCGAGCGACGGACGCGCTGCGGTCGCCGATCCCGCCGACGTCAACAACAACGGTTCGATCGAGCCGGCGGAGTCCGGTGTCAGCAACATGACCACGAGTTCGTCCGACGATGTCGACGCGAGTTCCTACCGTTCGGCTGCAGCGACGGGTGGAGAGGGCGCCATGCCGGCTGCCGCGACGCCCAACACCACGACCAAGCAGCAGACGGTCGTCAAGGATGACTTCTCCAAGACCCCGCGGAACGCCCCGTGCCCGTGCGGGAGCGGCAAGAAGTTCAAGAACTGTCACGCGGCCTAGGACGTCGATTTCTCCCTCATGCGCGACTTCACCCCTGACATCCGCGACGTTCAACGTCGCCTCGACGAGGCCGAGAACTACCTCGCGATCGCGGACAACCGCGAGCGCTTCGCGGTCCTCGAAGCCGAGATCGCCGACCCCGCGCTCTGGGACGATCAGGATCGGGCACGCAAGCTGAACGGCGAGTACGCGAACCTGAAGGACGACCTCGACACGTTCGATCGCCTGGCCGAGCAGCTGGGCGACGCCGAGGTCTTGCACGAGCTCGCACGGGACGAGGACGACGAGTCGCAGGAGGCCGACATCGAGCAGCAGATCGGAGCGATCAGCGCGGAACTCGATCGGCTCGAACTCCGCAGCTTGTTCACCGGCGAGCACGACGACGCCGACTGCATCGTGCAGATCAACGCAAAGGACGGTGGCGTCGACGCCCAGGACTTCTCCGAGATGCTGCTGCGGATGTACGAGAAGTGGTGCGAGCGGCGCGGTTTCACGATCTCACTCAACGGCGTGTCCGAGGGCCAGGAGGCCGGCATCATGTCGGCCGAGGTCACGATCCAGGGTCGCTACGCGTACGGACTGATGTCGGCCGAGCGCGGCACCCATCGACTCGTGCGGATCAGCCCGTTCGACAACCAGGGCCGGCGCCAGACGTCGTTCGCGGCCGTTCAGGTGTGGCCGTTGATGGACGACGTCGACGTGGAGATCGACGAGTCCGACATCGAGATGCAGGTCTTCCGCGCATCGGGCGCCGGCGGGCAGCACATCAACAAGACATCATCCGCGGTTCGGCTGATCCACCACCCCACGGGGCTCGTCTCGAGTTCGCAGGAGGAGCGCAGCCAGCTCCAGAACCGGGAACGGGCGATGAATCGACTCTCGGCGATGATCGCGGCGAAGGCCGAAGAAGATCGCCAAGCCGAGCTCGATTCGATCGCGGGCAAACAGGCGCAGGTCGGCTGGGGCAGCCAGATCCGCAGCTACGTGATGCAGCCGTACCAGATGGTGAAGGACCTGCGGACCGAGCTCGAAACGGCCAATGTCCAGGGTGTTCTCGACGGCGACATCGACTTCCTCATCGAGGGCTTTCTCCAACAGCGTCGGGCCAACCACGACGAGTGACGGTTCGCGGGTGGCGCGCGTCATGCCGACCTGCCGCGGCGCACAACAACTGGAGCGGTACCGTGTTCCAGCCCGTCAACCAGGGCGAGATTTCACATGATCAGACTTGAGAACGTCACCAAGAGCTACTCCGCCGAAGTCGTCGCGGTCAAGGACGCGAGTTTCGACGTCGCCAAGGGCGAGTTCGTCTTCATGGTCGGACCGTCGGGTTCGGGCAAGAGCACGCTCCTGAAGCTGCTGAACCGTCAGGACCGCCCCGAGAAGGGCGCGGTGTGGGTCGCCGGTCGGAACATCGTCGACCTCCCCAGCGGACGCATCCCGATGCTGCGACGCAACATCGGCAACATCTTCCAGGACTACAAACTACTGCTCGAGAAGAACGTGTTCGAGAACGTCGCGTTCGCTCAGGAGGTCATCGGCCGTCCGCAGCACGTGATCCGTCAGCAGGTCCCGGCCGTACTGGACCTCGTCGGCCTGTCCGGCAAGGAAGAGCGGATGCCGAACCAGCTGTCGGGTGGTGAGCAGCAGCGCGTGTCGATCGCCCGGGCGTTCGTCAACCGGCCGCTGATCCTGCTCGCCGACGAGCCGACGGGAAACCTCGACCCGGCCACGGGCGAGGGCATCATGCGTCTGCTCGACCGAATCAACAAGACCGGAACGACCATCGTCATGGCCACGCACGATCAACGCATCGTCAACTCGATGCGCAAACGCGTGATCCAACTCGACCGAGGCATCATCGTCCGCGACCAGGCTCGCGGCGTGTATGAGTGAGGTGACCTGATGCTCTCCCGACTTCGCTACATCTTCCGCGAGACCTTCGACAGCTTCCGACGCAACGCCACGTTGACCGTGGCCTCGATCATCACCGCGGCGATCTCGCTGCTCGGTGTCGGGCTCACACTGCTCAGCCAGGAAGGCTTCGACAACCTGCTCTCCAAGTGGGAGGGCGGCGTCGAGATGATCATCTTCATGCGTCCGGACGTGTCCGACGACCAGAAGGCGCTGATCGAGAGCAGTCTCAACGAGAACAGTCAGTTCATCGAGTCGTGGACCTACTGCGACGTCGAATGCTCGATCGCGGAGAGCGAGCGGGTCCTCGCCGCCGAGCCCGGTGTGCGCGACCTGCTCAACGAGTCGAACATTCCGACGCAGTACAAGGCGGTTCCGACCGAGGCGACCGACGTGGCGCTGCTCCGCCAGGTGTCCGACGAGTTCGCCGGTGGCCCCGGCGTGTTCGAAGTCGTGTTCGCCGAGGACCAGATCACGCTGATCGAACAGCTCCAGTCGTTCTTCGGCTTCCGCTTGTTCCTGCTGTCCGGCTTCCTCCTGGTGGCCGCGGTGTTGCTGATCTGGAACACGATCCGAACGGCGATCTTCGCGCGACGTCGCGAGATCGAGGTGATGAAACTGGTTGGCGCGACCGACTGGTTCATCCGGATCCCGTTCATGCTCGAAGGACTCCTGCACGGGGTGATCGGTGGCGCGCTGGCGAGCCTGGGGCTCGGGATCTGGAACTCGCAGTGGACGCGCGGCGTCCAGGGTTTCCCCGAGAACAGTGGGTTCGCGTCGCTGGTGATCACGAACGGTTACGACAAGCAGGTCATGTTGATCATGCTGCTCATCGGTGCCGTCGCCGGCGCCATCGGCTCCGGCATCGCCGCCAGCCGCTTCCTCGACGTGTAACGCCCCCGACCCACCCAACGCGGCAACTCGTGAACGGTTCCCGCGCTCCGTGCGCGAACTGTTCACGAG
>NZ_BAOL01000165.1 GCF_000350145.1 Ilumatobacter nonamiensis YM16-303
GACGGGTGGTCTCACATCTCACCGGAGAGGGGTTCGCGGGTCCTGACTCCGAGTCGCCGACCCGGAGCGACATGGAGCGACGTGGCGGATGGCGCATCACTCGCAGTTGTCCGCCGATCGGGCTGCCATCTAGCGTCGTCACCGATGCGTCCCGCCAAAGACTTCTTCCGCCCGCTCGCCGTCGGAGCGCCGACGCCGCCGAGCGAGATCCCGTTCCCGCCGAGCCGGATGATCCACTTCTTCCCGCCCTCGAACGAGAAGATGCGTTCGAAGGTTCCGCAGATCGCCCCGACCGTCGACATCCTCCTCGCGAACCTCGAGGACGGCGTGCCGGCCGATCAGAAGGAAGCCGCCCGGGCCGGAATGGTCGAGGTCGCGCAGGAGGTCGACTTCGGACAGACCCAGTTCTGGACCCGCGTCAACTCCCTCGACTCGCCGTGGTGCCTCGATGACCTGACCGCCGCCGTACTCGAATGTGGCGACGCGCTCGACGTGATCATGATCCCGAAGGTCGAGGGACCCGAGGACATCCACTACGTCGACCGACTCCTCGCGCAACTCGAAGCGAAGGCAGGTCGGACGGAACCGTTGCTCGTCCACGCGATCCTCGAGACCGCCCGCGGTGTGTCGAACGTCGAGGAGATCTGCGCCGCGTCGCCGCGGATGCAGGGGCTCTCGCTCGGCCCGGCGGATCTCGCCGCGAACCGTCGGATGAAGACGACCCGTGTGGGCGGGGGGCACCCGGGCTACCTCGTCCGCGAGGATCCGCCCGCCGGTGACGACGGCGAGACCGACATCGGTGCGGCGCGCGACACGCACCAGCAGGATCTGTGGCACTACACGATCGCCCGGATGGTCGACGCGTGTGTCGCCAACGGGATCCTCCCGTTCTACGGCCCGTTCGGTGACATCAAGGACACGGTCGCCTGCGAGGACCAGTTCCGCAACGCGTACCTGTTGGGTTGCGTCGGTGCGTGGAGTCTGCACCCGGTCCAGATCGACGTCGCCAAGAAGGTCTTCAGCCCCGACCCGGCCGAAGTGGCGCACGCCCAGCGGGTGATCGACGCGATGGGCGACGGCACGGGCGCGCTGATGCTCGACGGCAAGATGGAGGACGACGCCTCGGTGAAGCAGTGCCACGTCGTCGTCGAACTCGCCAAGCGCCTGTCCGAACGCGACCCCGACCTCGCTGCCACCTACGGCTTCTAGGAATCTTCGTCGGTGCCGGTCACCGATGAACCTTTTCGCTCGACCCACTGGGAGATTCACATGACTGACGACCTGCGACCGCGCCGCTCGGTGCTGTACATGCCCGCCGCCAACGAGCGCGCGCTCGAGAAGGCGAAGACGATCTCGGCCGACGCGATCATCTTCGACCTCGAGGACGCCGTCGCCCCCGATGCCAAGCCGGAGGCACGCGACAAGGCCGTGGCCGCCGTCCGGTCGGGGGAGTACGGCAACCGCGAGTTGACGATCCGATGCAACGGGCTGGACACCGAGTGGGGCGCGGGCGACATCGCCGCGGCCGGTGCGGCGAATCCGTCGGCGGTCGTGATCCCGAAGGTCGATTCGGTCGAGGGTGTGGCCGAGGTGTCGAAGCAACTCGACGCCGCGGGGGCATCCGCCGACGTGATGATCTGGCCGATGATCGAGACTCCGACCGCGATCTTCAACGTGCGCGAGATCGCGACGCATCCCCGCGTTGCCGTGTTGATCATGGGAACCAACGACCTGGCGAAGGAACTTCGCTCACCGATCGTCGCCGGCCGCCATCCGCTGATCCCCCACCTCGCGACAGCGCTCCTCGCGGCCCGTGAGGCCGGGAAGGTGATCGTCGACGGCGTCTACAACGACGTCAAGGACCCCGACGGTTTCGCCGCCGAGTGCGTACAGGGGATGGAGATGGGCTTCGACGGCAAGACGCTCATCCACCCGTCACAGGTCGATCCGGCCAACGACACGTGGGCGCCGTCCGCCGACGAGGTCGAGTACGCCGGGCGGGTCATCGAAGCATTCGACGAAGCCGTCGCCGCCGGCAAGGGTGTCGTCACCGTGGACGGCCGGATGATCGAGAACCTGCACGTCGACAACGCCCGTCGCGTCCTCGCCGTCGCCGACGCGATCGCCGCGCTGGCCTGACTCGTCGCTCCGGTCCGGTGCGGACCTGCGCGAACTCAGTTCGTGAGGGTGTCGAGGATCTGGTCGAAGGCGACGTCGGCGTAGGTGAGCATCTCGTCGTCCGTGCGGTCCTGGATCGGATGCGGCGTGAACACCCGAGACACCGCTGGGAAGCCGAGCGATGCCGCTTGCGACGCGGCCGCATCGACGAACTGGTCGGACGCGACGAACATCGCCGGAACACCACGGAGTTCGAGATCGTTGATGTCGTGCACACTGCACGACGTGCAACTGCCTCAATCCGCCAAGGCTTCGATGACCACCTGACACTCGGTGGCGATCTGATGACGCAGATCGACCGGCGCCGGCTTCGTGAACGTCGGTTTCGAGTACCGCTTCACCTTTGCGCCGACTCCGGTCAGGCGTTCCTCGATGCGGTTCAGGAAGATGTCGCCGCGCGGCTTCGAGATGTCGAGCAGGCCGACGGTCAGACCGTCGAGCGAGGACGGGCGCGCCAGCCGCTCGCGTTCGACGACATTGCGTTCGCTGGTCGGGTCGAGAATCATGGTCACCGGTGCCTCCAAGGGGTCGAGTTCAGTATTGCACTGCACGGGTCACCGGCTTCGAACCCGTGTCACCGTTCACCCATCCGGCGATGATCTGGCTGAACAGCCCGGCTCCGCCACCGGCGTACGTCAACATGAGTCCGCCTGGTCGGAACTTGGGAAGCGCCTCGGCGTCGGCGAACGCTTCGGGAACGCCCTCCGCGATGCCGTGCGCGCCCCGGACGAGTTCGGTGCCGGGTCGACTCAGGTGCGAGGACACCTCGGCGACGATTCGCTCTCGGTCCCATCCGGCGTCGGCGAACACCCGAGCGTGCTCGGGGCCCATCACGACGATCGCGTCGAACATCATGACCAACTTCGGGTGCTGGACCGCCTGCAGCCTCATCGCCAGCGACGCCGCCAGCGATTCCGGTTCGCGGGAGAGTTGGTCGACGAATCCCTGGGGACCCTCTCCGGCGAAGACCGTGATGGCGTCGGTTCCGGGCTCGATGCCGTGTTCCTCGGCGAGGCGGCCGTAGGGGGAGGTGTCGTCGGCCTCGGCGAAACAGAAACTGAGCTTGCCCGGATTGCCGTGCGCAGCACGGTCGACCTCGCCCGGTCGTCCACCACCGAAGTTGCGGACGACGAGTTGCAGGGCCCGGCCGATGGTCAGATTGGCGCGATTGCCCTGGCCGAGCGCGTTGCCACCCGAGTTCATCCCGATCGAGCGAGTTCCCGGGCCGCTGCAGACCAGCACCGGACCGACGGGCATCGTGGTCGCGAGCAGGCCGTGCATGTTGAAGTCGTCGTTGCACGCCGCCTCGACGGCGGTGAGTACCCACGGGAGGTACTCGGGCTTGCACCCGGCCATCACCGCCGAGACGGCCACCTTCTCGACCGAGATGTCGTCGAGGTCCGGTGGGATCGTTGCCACGATGTCCGACGGTGCCCGGTTCGTTCCTTCGAGCATCGCCATGACCCGAGCCTCGGTCGGAGGTACGACGGGGAGGCCATCGGTCCACCCGCGGGCGAACATCATCTCGAACTCGTCCTCGGCGGATGCGACCTCGATCCGCCGCGAGGAGAGCGTGGAGCGCCCGAAGCGGACGCGAAGCTCGTCGACGAGGTCCGGGTCGACGGACATGGAACCACACCCCGGCCGCATCGGCGGCAAGCCGTCTCCGAGACCGCTGACGCCGGTGATCGACTCCCAGGCCTCACGCGACCACCCGACCGTGCGCTCGACCTCCGCGCCTCCGGTGGCGCGGATGACGGTCGGCACGGTCTCGATGTCGTGGAACCAGCTGACGGCGAGGTCCGAATCGGGGATCGCCGTCGGGTCGTCCGGAAAGCCGGGGTCGTCCTGGGTGTAGACGTGCAACTCGACACCGGCGGCGAGTTCGCGCAGCACCGGCACCACCATCTGGCACGTTTCACACTCGCGCTTGACCACCACGACGATGCCGTCGGGGAGGAGCGGGGCCGTGGGTGCTTCGGTCACGCTTCGACCGTACAACTCCTGGTGAGCGACGGTGCATCCGGCGCCAGGCCCGTTTCGTTCGCGACGTGGTGAACAGGGTGTTACGAACTTCACAAACGTCCCTTTGTTCGGACGTCGGCGGGTGTGCCTAGTGTTCACGTCATCGGGGAATCGCGTGAGCACCATTCCGTCGGCGCGGCGGGGATGACGGTGTCGTTTCATGGCGTCCGTGGTTCCACTCCCTGCCATGGCCGCGAGATCATGGGCTACGGCGGGAACACATCGTGTGTCTCACTCGACATCCCCGGGGCCGATCCGATCGTGTTCGACCTGGGTACGGGATTGCGCTACTTCGGACGCGCGGTTCGTGGCGGTCGACCGTTCCGGGGAACCTCGCTGGTGAGCCACCTGCACTGGGATCACATCCAGGGCCTGCCCTTCTTCACACCGTTGTTGTCGGACGGCGCGCACATCACGATGTACGCCCCGCGTCAGGCCGACGGCACGAGCGTGGCGGACATCTTCGCGGACATGATCCGCCCGCCGTTGTTCCCGGTCGACCTGATGACTCTGCCGGGGACGGTCGAGTTCCGTGAGGTCTGCAACGACGAGTTCGAGATCGATGGCGGACCGGCCGGACCGATCTCGGTCATGTCGCGAACGATCCCGCACATCGGACGCACCCTCGGCTATCGGGTCGAGTGGAACGGCGGGAGCGTTGCGTATCTGAGCGACCACCAGATGCCGAGCGACGGCTCGTTCGCTGCCGAGGATGGTGCGTTGGAGCTGTGCCGCGACGTCGACCTGCTGATCCACGACGCTCAGTACACGAACGACGAGTTCGCGGTGAAGCGCGACTGGGGGCATTGCACGGTCGACTATGCGGTGTGGATCGCGGCGGAGGCCGAAGCGCGCCAACTGGCGCTGTTCCACCACGATCCCACCCACGACGACGACGTACTCGACGGTCTCGTGAGAGGTGCAGCCGAAGTCGGAGCGGAGCAGGGCGTCCGCGTGTTCGGTGCCCGTGAGGGTTCCTGCGTCATCGTCTGAGTTCGACAGCGTCGACAGATCAGTCGCGTTGGCCGTCCCCGGTCCGTGGCGCGGCGAGGGGACCGCTACCGTGTGCGCCGATGTCGGCCGGTGCGCGGATTCTGTTGGTCGGAGCGGGCGGACACGCCCGCGTCGTGATCGAGGCGCTGCAGGACGAACCGGCGAACACCATCGTCGGCGCCGTGAGCGACGACGGTTCGGGTCTTCCCGACCTCGGGATCCCGATGCTCGGGACGACCGACGAACTCGACCGGATCGCCGGCGAGCATGGTGTCGACGCGGTGTGTATCGCGGTCGGGAACAACGCTGCCCGGGCGCGGATCGCTGCGGACGTCGGTGACCACGGCTTCGATCTGGCGACGGCTCGCAGCGCGTACGCGGTCGTCTCGCCGACTGCCACCGTCGGCGCGGGGTCCCACCTCCTGCCGGGGTCGGTCGTCAACGCCGCGACGCGCCTCGGCGCGGGAACGATCGTGAACACCAACGCATCGATCGACCACGATGGGGACGTGGGCGATTTCGTCCACATCGCACCGGGGGTCGCGATCGGCGGAGCCGTGCGCATCGGCGACCGCACGTTCGTCGGCATCGGAGCGCGGATCTTGCCAGGGCTCGCGCTCGGGGCCGATGTCATCGTCGGAGGGGGAGCGGTGGTCGTGTCCGACGTCCCGGCGGGTACCACCGTCGTCGGCATTCCCGCACGTCCGGTGGAGCAACGATGAGCGGCGCTCCGACACAGGGTGAGGATGCCCCGTTCTCACTGGTGGACCGGCTGCGACGTTGGTTCGACGCCGTCGTCGGCGGTACCGCACTGGTCGTTGCCGCTCCCGTGCTCGCACTCGCTGCGGGCGCGACGCTGCTCAGCTCCGGTCGACCGGTGATCTATCGGCAGAAGCGCCTCGGTCGGGGCGGTCATCCGTTCGAGCTGCTGAAGTTCCGGACCATGCGCGATCCCGCACCCGGACGCGAGGCACCGGAGTTCGACGCAGAGCGGATCACCCGCGTGGGTAGTTGGATGCGGTCGACGAGCCTCGACGAGCTGCCGTCGTTGGTCAACCTGGTCCGCGGCGACATCGGCCTGGTCGGCCCGCGGCCGCTACCGATCCACTACTGGGACCGGTTTCGCGGCGATGAGTACGAGCGATTCCACGTACGGCCCGGAATCACCGGGTTGGCGCAGATCAATGGCCGCAACCAACTCGCCTGGTCGGAGCGCCTCGCCGCCGACGTCGACTACGTGCGTTCTCGATCGCTGATCGGCGATGCCCGGATCGTCATGAAGACCATCCCGATCGTCCTCTCCCGAGCGGGTGTGGACGAGGGCGAGGGTGTCACGATGACCGAGCTTCCTCCGGATCGCGCCTGACCGCCGAGGGGCCGTCGTCGAGCAGACGGTAGGCGTCGAGGGTGCGCTCGATGACCCGCTGCTGGTCGAACTCCGTCAGCGCTCGCCGACGCGCTGCCGACGCGAACTTCGCCCGTTGAGCATCGTCGGTCGTGAGCATCTCGATCGCCTCGGCCAGGCTCGCCGAGTCGCGTACCGGGGTCAGCAGACCGGTCTCGCCGTCGGCGACCACCTGGCGGTTTCCGCGGATGTCCGTCGCGACGACCGGGAGTCCCATCGCGGTGGCCTCCATCGCCGCGCGCGGCATGCCTTCGCGCCAACTGGCGGTCACGTACAGATCGGCGGCGGCGTAGCACTCGGGCATGTCGTCGCGCGTTCCGGTGAACACGACACCGTCTCGCTCGGCGTCGGCGACCATCGTCTCGTCGAGCACGTCGTGCTTGCCGACGTCGATCGGGCCGACCACCACGAGTCGGAGCGGAACGTCACGGGCGTGCAATGTGCGGGCTGCTTCGAGCAGTTCGACGATCCCCTTCTCGCGCACCAGCCGACTGACGGTCAGAGCGAGCACCTCGTCGTCGCCGATGCCCCATTCCCGCCGCAGCTCGTCACGCGTGCCGGAGTCGATCGTCGCCGGATCGAACCGATCGAGGTCGATGCCGTTGCCGAGGTGCCGGACCCGATCGGCGGGCAGGTGCAAGGTGTCGACGAGCGTGGCCACGTCCTCCTCGTTCTGGACGAGTTCGACGTGGCTGAGGCGACCGGCGAATCCCTCGGCGGCATACACGGGCCACCGTCGCTTCCGACGGTCGTCGGGTTGGGCGTAGAGGCCGTGTTGCGTGTTGACGACCAGCGGGACGCGCACGGCGCGGCCGACGATGCGTCCGAGCACACCGGGCTTGGGGTTGTGTGTGTGCAGGATGTCCGGCGCCGTCTGGCGCAGGGCAGCGGCGAGTTGGCGAACGCCGCGGACGTCGGACCGGAGATCGTTCGAGCGGGTGAAGGCAGAGAGCGGCACGTGCTCGATTCCGTCAGCGCGCAGGCCCGCGACGTGCGGTCCTGGAGCAGACATGCCGATCACCTCGTATCCGGCGTCGACGAACGCACGGAGTTGGGGGCCGAGGAGCCAGTCGAGGCTCATGTCGGTGGTGGTCAGGTGGACGAGGCGTGGGCGCGTCCGTCGGCCGCGTTCGGTCACGTGGTCTCGCCCCGGTAGCGCATCCGAGCGATCAGCGCGCGGAGTTCCCCGTCCAGGCGCATTCCGCCGGCAGCCTTCGACGCGAACACCTCGTCGCTGTCACTGCGCTTCACCGGTGTTCGCCACAGGCGATGGAGGTCGGTCGAACCTGGCTTGTTCACGCGGCTCCGGGCGAGGCAGGCCGACTCGAACCGGCGACGGACGGCGACCTCGGCTTGTGGCGAACCGGGTACCGCCTTCGGGTACGCGAAGTGCTTCGGTGCGGTCCCGATGTGCTCGCCGATCAGGTCGATCGACCGGTCGAGTTCCTCGTTGAGGTCATCGGCTGGGAGGTGGTCGAGCAGGCGGTGCGTGTGCGTGTGCGACTCGATCTGGATGAGACCCGTGTCGTGGGCATCGCGGAGTGACGACCAGGTGGCTGGCGCTGCTCCCCACGGGAAGTCCGTTCCGTCGTCGACGAACGAGGTCGCCGCATAGAGCGTCACCGGAAGGTTGCGCTCGACTGCCGCTGGAACCAAGTGCTCGGCGAAGTCATCGGACCCGTCGTCGACCGTGATCACGACCGGCGGACGCTCGTCCGAGATTCGTGGTGTGTCCTCAGCCGCGCGGTGGCTCGACGCCCAGCCGTCGTCGCTGCCCAACGACGCGACGGCGTCGTCGAGGGAGATGACGGTGTGGTGCTCGACGAGGTGGTCGAGTTGGCGCTCGAATTGCTCGACCGGGAGGTCGACCGCGCTGTCGGAGCCGCCGCCGACGCGGTGGTAGATGAGGATCGTGACTCCCGGCGGGGGCTGCACGACGCGGTCCACGAGCAGGCTGGCGCGCTCGAGCGTCTGGCGGAGTCGGCTCATGGCATCGGGCGCTGATCGGTCTGCGGATCCGGCCCTTGGTCGGCTGGGCCATCCTGTGTCTGACACCCGATGGCGCGGT
>NZ_BAOL01000164.1 GCF_000350145.1 Ilumatobacter nonamiensis YM16-303
AGACCACCACCACGACCACCACGACGACGACCACGATTCCGCAGGAGCGGTTCTACACCGTGGAGCGAGGCGACATCCTCGCGGTGATCGCGTCCGAGCGTGGCGTCACCGTCGAGGCGATCGTCGAATTGAACGGCCTCGAGAGCCCGGACGCGATCCAGGCCGGCCAGGTGCTCGAGATCCCCGCGAACGTCCAGGGCTGACGCTCGGCACCGGGCAACCGCCCGATCGAGGATGTGACCAATTGCCCTGTGGCCGTTCGAGTGCATTCATAGACTCGACCGCATGAGTTTCTGGCCGAACGCCGATCACTGGAGCGTCTCGATTCCGCTCGACACCTCGCACCCGCGCCTCGACGTGCTCGCCGAAACGGGCGTCGCGGTGTTGACCGATGCGCCGTTCGACGTGCCCGAGTCGGAGTACCTGGCGCTCGAGTACATGGACTGGAAGTCGGGCGGCGACACGAACTTCGCGCCGATCGCCACCGCGGACGGCGAGCTCGACTGCCGCGGGTTCTGGGACAAGGGCAAGACCGACAAGGACGCCGAATGGACCTCGAACGCCGAGGTTGCACCGTCGATCCGTGAGTACGTCGACGGTGTGGGCGCGAACTTCGGTCGTGTGCGCACGATCAAGCTCGAGCCGCAGGACCGGGAGGCGGCGATCCGCAGCATCCACCGTGACGACAACAACCGGTTCAATCCCGACGACGAGGGCTGGGTCGTGCGGTCGTGGGTCGAGCTGACCGACAACCCCGACAGCTACATGATCCTGATGGACAACGACGAGAACGGTCTGCCGGATCCCGACACCGAGATCCGCGTTCCGCTCCACAAGGGCGCACGCTTCGTCGTCGACACCCAGCGCCTGTGGCACGTCGTCGTCCACAACGGCGATGCACCGCGCTACGCCCTGATCACCAGCTTCGAGTCCGGCCCCGTCCTCGACGCCTTCATCGCCGAGAACACTCCGGCCTGACCGTCATTGCTGGTGCCGGACCCCAGCGGTCACGTTACGAACGGTGGGTGACGGCGAGGTCGGCGATGTCGCGCATGATCTTGGCGATCTCGAAGTCCTTCGGGGTGTAGACCCGTGCCACGCCGAGCGAGGCGAGTCGCGGGCGATCGTCCTCGGGGATGATCCCGCCGACGACGACCGGGATGTCGACGCCCATCGTCTCGAGATGTTCCAGGACGTCGGGAACGAGTTCGAGATGTGATCCGGACAGGATCGACAGGCCGATCACGTCGGGATCCTCGTCCCGCGCCGACGCCGCGATCTGTTCCGGTGTGAGCCGGATCCCCGAGTAGACGACCTCCATCCCGGCGTCGCGCGCCGCGACCGCGATCTGTTCGGCACCGGACGAGTGGCCGTCCAACCCCGGCTTCGCGACCAGGAATTTCGGGGGTCCTCCGGCGATCGACTTGACGTGGGCGGCAACCTCGGCCAACCCCGTCGCCGATGCCGTGGCCCCACCGACGCCGGTCGGGGCCCGGTACTCACCGAAGACCTCGCGCATCACGGTGCCCCACTCGCCGGTGGTCCCGCCGGCCTTCGCGAGAGCGATCGACGGTGGCATCACGTTGCCGCCGTCGGCAGCGACCCGACGCAGCTCCTCGAGCGCCGCGTCGACCGCGGGTTGGTCTCGATCACTCCGCCACTGTCCGATCTCGTCGATCGCTTGCTGTTCGACGCCGTGGTCGACCTTCATGATGTTGTTCTCGCCGCCGAGCGGTGAGTCGGCGGTCTCGATGAAGTCGTTGACGCCGATCACCTTCTGCTCGCCCGACTCGATCTTGCGCGTCCGTGACGCCATCGACGACACGAGGCGGGACTTGAGGGTCTCGACCGCTTCGAACGCGCCTCCCATCTCCAGCACGTCGTCGAGCTCGGCCTGCGCAGCCCGCTTGAGATCAGCGGTGCGACCTTCGACGACCACGGAGCCTTCGAACAGGTCGCCGTACTCGAGGAGGTCGGTCTCGAAGGCGAGCACCTGCTGCATCCGCAACGACCACTGTTGATCCCACGGTCGCGGCAGTCCGAGCGCCTCGTTCCACGCCGGCAACTGGACCGAGCGCGCTCGGGCATCCTTCGACAAGGTGACCGCGAGCATCTCGAGCACGATGCGTTGCACGTTGTTCTCGGGCTGCGCCTCGGTGAGCCCGAGCGAGTTGACCTGGACCCCGTACCGGAATCGCAACGCCTTCTCGTCGGTCACGCCGTAGCGCTCGCGACCGATCTCCGCCCACATCTCGGTCATCGCCCGCAGCTTGCAGATCTCCTCCACGAAACGGATGCCGGCGTTGACGAAGAACGAGATCGAACCGAACACCTGCGAGAACTTGTCGTCGCTGACCTGGCCCGAATCGCGGACGGCGTCGAGCACGCCGATCGCCGTCGCGAAGGAGTAGGCGATCTCCTGCACCGGTGTCGCTCCCACCTCTTGCAGGTGGTAGGAGCAGACGTTCATCGGGTTCCACTTGGGAGCGTTCTCGGCGCACCAGGCGACCATGTCGACGATCAGGCGACGCGACTCGGCGGGCGGGAAGATGTAGGTCCCGCGCGACAGGTATTCCTTGACGATGTCGTTCTGCGTGGTCCCGCGCAGATCCTCCGACGGCGTGCCCTGTTCCTCGGCGTTGGCGACGTACAGCGCCAGCAGCCATGCCGCGGTCGCGTTGATCGTCATCGACGTGTTCATCTGCCCGGACGGGATCTGATCGAGCAGTGTGCGCATGTGGCCGAGGTGTGCGACCGGCACCCCGACCTTGCCGACCTCACCCTTCGACATCGGATCGTCGGGGTCGTAACCGGTCTGGGTGGGAAGATCGAACGCGATCGACAGGCCGGTCTGACCCTTGGCGAGGTTCATGCGATACAGCTCGTTCGACGCGGCCGCGGTCGAGTGACCGGAGTAGGTGCGCATCATCCACGGACGATCCCGCTCGCGGGGAGTGCCGGTGGAAACTCCGGTGTCGTTCGCCGTGTCGGTCATCGTGAAAGTCTCGCCCGCGGCGTGACGTTCACCAAACGCGCGAGCGACGCGATCGATGGTCATCGATCACGTCGTCGTCCCGCGGTCGTCGGCGTCGCGGTGGGCGGAGATCTCGACGCCGTCGGTGGCAGCTGCGAGGCGACGCAGGTACTCGGTGCGGGGGATCTCGACGACGCCCAGCGTCTCGAGGTGCGGCGTTGCCCACTGCACGTCGAACAGCGTCACTCCGGTCGCCCGAAGCCTCTCGACGGTGTCGACGAGCGCGACCTTCGACGCGTCCGTCGCGTGATGAAACATCGCTTCACCGGCGAAGAGGCGACCGATCTTCAGCCCGTAGAGCCCCCCGACCAACGTGTCGCCGGCATAGACCTCGAACGAGTGGGCCCAGCCGAGGTCGTGGAGATGACCGTAGGCGGAGATGAACTCCTCGGTGATCCAGCGACCCTCGCGCGTCGGGTCGGCGCATGCCCGCATCACCTCCTCGAATGCGGTGTCGGTACGCGTCTCGAAGCTCTTCCGGCTGCGGCGCAGCGACCTGCTGACGTGGAGCCCGTCGAGCGGGAGCACCCCACGCGGGTCGGGGGAGTACCACGCGATCTTGCTGCGGCGTCGGCCGGGGTCGACCGGCATCGGGAACAGCCCCGTCCGATACGCGGCCAGCAGCGTGCCCGGTTCGAGATCCGCTCCGACCGCGATGACGTCGTTCCCCGGATCGGCATCGACCGGGTTCGGCATCGCGAACCGTGATGGCGGTGGAACCACCGGCGAGCCTTCGTTCATCGACACCCAGTGTGGCCGGAATCGGTGTGCGTCGTGACCGCTGGTGCCTGAGCCCAGCGGTCGCGGTCAGTAGGCGCGGAAGCCGCGCCCGGTCTTGCGGCCGAGGTGGCCGGCGGCGACCATTCGCTTGAGCGACGTGGCCGCCATGAAGTTCGGGTCGCCGAACTCGGTGTGCAGCGCGTCGAGAATGGCGAGCGAGGTGTCGAGGCCGACCAGGTCGAGCAGTGCGAACGGACCCATCGGGAAGTTGCAGCCACCCTGCATCGCCGTGTCGATGTCCTCGATCGAGGCCGTGCCCTGCTCCCACATCTTCACGGCGTTGTTGAGGTACGGGAACAGCAGCGCGTTGACGATGAACCCGGCGCGGTCGACGACCTCCACGGCGTCCTTGCCACACGACGACGCGAACGCGAGTGCGGTGGCGATGGTGTCGTCCGACGCGGTGAGCGGCCGGATCACTTCGACGAGTTTCATCATCGGAGCCGGGTTGAAGAAGTGGATGCCGCACACGCGGTCGGGGTGAGACGTCGCCATGGCGATCTCGACGACCGGGAGGGTGGAGGTGTTCGTGGCGAGGATCGCGTGCGGTTCGACCACCGCGTCGAGCGTGGCGAACAGCTCTTTCTTGACGTCGAGGTCCTCGACGACCGATTCGACCACGAGGTCACACTCGGCGAGCGCGTGCAGGTCGGAGGTCGCGGTGATCCGACCGAGGATCGCATCGCGCTCGTCGGCCTCGAGCCGGCCCTTGTCGACCTGGCGCCCGAGGCCGGAGGTCAGTTTGGCGATCGCGGCGTCGGCGGACTCCTGGGTCCGCGAGCGCAGGATGACCGTGCGACCCGAACGGGCCGCGACCTCGACGAGGCCCGCGCCCATGATTCCCGAGCCGAGCACGCCGACGGTGACGATGTGGTCTGTGGAGGTTTCGTCCATGGCGCCACGCTAGTTACCGGTCGGTAGCTTTCTCCAAAATTGGCGGAGTCGCGCCGGGGCCGGAGGCGGTTCGATCCCCTCGGAGCGCGTATTGTGCCCTTCCCCTGCCCATGTTCGTGCTGCTCCTCATCCACCTGTTGATCGGCACGGCGATCCTGCTGACCGGTGACCGATTCGGTCGTCGAGCATTTGCCGTGGCAGCACTCGCCCCGCTGCTCACGTTGGGGTGGGCGGCCGCGCAGTGGTCGGGCGTCGTGGGCGATCCCAACGCACTGGACGCCGAGGGTCACGCGACGCCCGGAACGCCCGTCATCGAGTCGGTCGGGTGGATCGGCGGTCTCGACCTCGACCTGGTGCTGCGATTCGACGCGTTCTCGCTCGTGATGACCCTGCTCGTGTCCGGGATCGGCCTCCTCGTCTGCATCTACGCGATCGGCTACTTCGCACACATCGAGCCCGGCCAGAGCCGACTCGCGGGACTGATGACGTTCTTCGCCGCGGCCATGCTCGGCGTCGTCTGGGCCGATCATCTGATCGCCTTGTTCATCGCCTGGGAGCTGACGTCGATCACGAGCTACCTGCTGATCGGCAACGACGACCGCAATCCCCGGGCGCGCGCCGCGGCGCTCCAGGCGATCTTCATCACCGGGGCCGGCGGACTCGCCCTGCTGCTCGGCCTGATCATCATCGGCCAGAGCGCCGGGACGTACCGACTGTCGGAGATGATCGATTCGCCGCCGTCGGGTGGAGCCGTCGCCGCGGGGTTGATCTGCATCCTGCTCGGGGCGTTCACGAAGTCCGCGCAGGCTCCGTTCGGGAGCTGGCTGCCGAGTGCGATGGTCGCCCCCACTCCGATCAGCGCGTACCTGCACTCCGCGACGATGGTCAAGGCAGGCGTCTACCTCGTCGCACGGCTCGCCCCGATCGTGGCCGCGACCGGGCAGTGGCGGGTCCTCGTGCTCGTGGTCGGCAGCGTGACGATGATCATCGGAGGTCTGCGCGCGATGCGCCAGCGGGATCTCAAGCTCCTGCTCGCGTACGGGACGGTCAGCCAGCTCGGCTTCATGATGCTGTTGTTCGGCCCCGGCGAGTACAAGATCGCCCAGGCGGGGATCGTGCTGCTGCTCGCCCACGGAGCGTTCAAGGCGACGCTGTTCATGCTCGTCGGCGTCATCGACCACCAAGTCGGAACGCGTCACATCCGCGAGCTCCACGGCTTCGGCGCCGGGTGGATGCCGGTGAAGGTGATGGCCGTGATCGGTGCCGCGTCGATGGCCGGACTCCCGCCGCTGCTCGGATTCGTCGCGAAGGAGAAGGCGCTCGACACCTACGTCGAGTACGGCGATTTCGCCGGTGCCAACGTGACCCTCATCGTCATCGTGGTCGGATCGATCCTGACGTTCGCCTACTCCGCTCGGTTCGTGCTCGGCGTGTTCGGAGTCCACGGCCAGGACGACTGCGAGATCCGCAGCCGCACCGCGCCGGCGCCCGCCCCGGTGTTCGTCGGACCGATCGTGGTGCTCACCGTCTTCACCGTCGTGGCCGGGG
The DNA here is from genome assembly GCF_000350145.1 of Ilumatobacter nonamiensis YM16-303. Lineage (GTDB taxonomy): Bacteria > Actinomycetota > Acidimicrobiia > Acidimicrobiales > Ilumatobacteraceae > Ilumatobacter_A > Ilumatobacter_A nonamiensis. The sequence goes on from NZ_BAOL01000164.1 coordinate 6,257, forward strand.
TCTTCCCCGCCCTGATCAGCAACCTCACCGAGGCCGCCCTGCTGGCGATCGACCCGAACTCGACGCCGTCGCCGGTCAAGTTGTGGTCCGGGTTCAACACGGCGTTCATGCTGTCGCTGCTGATCATCGGCGTCGGCACGGTGCTGGCCGTGTTCCGCCGACGGGTCGCCGCCGTTCAGACCGCGGCGTCCCAACCGTTGCGGCGCCTGCCGTCGACGGACCAGGCGTTCGGTGGGACCATCCGCGGCATCGACGCCGTCGCGCGCCGCGTCACGCGGATCGTGCAGAACGGTTCGTTGCCCGTGTACCTGCTCGTGATCATCGGGACCGCAGTGCTCGTGCCGGTGGTCCCGATGCTCGGCGAACTCGACGAACTCCCGCAGTTCGTGGAGAACCCGCTGCAGATCCCGATCGTCGCGATCATCATCGGCTCCGCGCTCGGAGCCGCGCTCGTCCACCGCCGCATCGCGGCGATCGTGATGCTGAGTGCCGTCGGGTTCGCGATGGCGGCCCTGTACGAGGCGCAGGGAGCACCCGACCTCGCGCTCACGCAGTTCGCGATCGAAACGCTCGGCACCGTGTTGTTCGTGCTCGTGCTGCGGTTCCTTCCGACTCGATTCATCGACCTGGCCCCCGCCGTCATCCGACCGATCCGGCTGCTGGTCTCGGTCCTCGTGGGAGCGGCGATCTTCGTGTTCGCGATCGTGTCGACCAACGCGCGCGAGGACGTGGCCGAGGAGTCGATTTCCACCGAGATGGTCGAACGGTCGCTGCCCGACGGCGATGGCAAGAACGTCGTCAACGTCATCCTCGTCGACTTCCGCGGCGTCGACACGATGGGCGAGATCACCGTGCTCGTCGTCGCCGCGGTCGGCGCGGTCGCGTTGGCGCGTGGCAGTCGTCGACCCGACGAGGACGAGACCGAGCCCGCCGACCTCGAGCGGACCGAGGAGACCGTCGCATGAAGCGGTCATTGATCCTCGACGTCTCGGTGCGGCTCCTGTACCCGTCGATCATCGTGCTGTCGCTGTACTTCCTGTTCTCCGGACACAATCAGCCGGGTGGTGGGTTCGTCGGTGGACTCGCCGCGTCGGCGGGAATCTCCCTGCGCTACGTCACCAGCGGAGTCGATGCCGTCCGCCGGTCGTTCCGCCTGGAGCCGTGGACGATCCTCGGTCTGGGGCTGGCGATCGCGGTCGGGACCGCGATCTTCCCGATGCTGCTCGGCGGAGACATCCTCGAACACGGCACCCTCAAGCTGCACCCGCCCCTGCTGCACGACGTCAAGGTCACGTCGGCACTCGCCTTCGACATCGGCGTCTACCTCGTGGTCATCGGCCTCGTGTTGATGATCTTCGAGGCGTTCGGTGACGACCGTGAGCACGAGATGGAGATGATCGAGGCACCGACCGAGCCGGCGATGTCGATCGGCGAGGAGTACCGCCCGTTGTCGCAACACTCCCCAGCGAGGTTCTGGCTACCCGATGACGAGGGCGCGACATGAGCGTGCTCCTCGCGTTCACTGCCGCAGTGCTGTTCGGCCTCGGGACGTGGCTGCTCCTGCAGCGACGACTCACTCGGATCATCATCGGCATCGGATTGATCGGCCACGGGACGAACATCCTGCTGATCACGTCGGGCGGAGGCGGCGGGATCCCGCCCGTCATCGGCAAGGGCGACCCGGAGAACTTCGCGGATCCGCTTCCACAGGCGCTCGCGCTGACGGCGATCGTGATCACCTTCGGCGTCACGGCGTTCCTGTTGGCGATGGCCTATCGCAGCTGGCAGCTGACGCACGACGACGTCGTCGCCGATGATCTCGAGGACCGCTTGATCGCGTCGAAGCGTCGGCAGGACAGCGATGTCGCCGACGTCGAGGCCGCCGATCGAGCGCATGCGACCGACTCGGCCGGGGACGACGAATCGTGAACAGCGAGTTGGTTCCCCTGCCGATCGTGATTCCGCTGTTCGCGGCGGCGCTGACGATCATCTTCGGGCGGTTCCTGATCGCCCAACGGGTGATCGCGCTGTCTGCGCTGTCTGCCACGGTCGGCGTCTCGGTCGCGTTGTTGATCGAGGCAGACGAGCACGGCGTCGTCAAGATGGATGCGGGCGGTTGGGCCGCACCGCTCGGCATCACGTACGTCGTCGATCGACTCTCGGCGATCATGCTCGTGACCTCGTCGCTGATGCTGCTGATCGTCTTGATCTACGCGATCGGACAGCACGGTGTGGAGGACCATCACGTCGGATTCGAACCGATCTATCTCGTGCTCGCCGCGGGCGTGTCCGCGAGTTTCATCACCGGCGACATGTTCAACCTGTTCGTCGCGTTCGAGATGATGCTCGCCGCGAGCTACGTGCTGCTGACCCTCGGCGGCCGCGCCGATCAAGTCCGCAGCGGGATGACCTACGTCGTGATCAGCCTGGTCGCCTCGGCGCTGTTCATCACGGCACTCGCGTTGCTGTATGCCTCGACCGGCACGGTCAACATGGCCGACCTGGCCGAGCGCATCCCGGAGTTGTCGCCGAATGTGCGAACCGGTTTCTCGCTGATGCTGATCCTGGTGTTCGGGATCAAGGCGGGGCTGTTCCCCTTGTTCTTCTGGTTGCCCGACAGCTACCCGACCGCGCCGGGCCCGGTCACCGCGATCTTCGCCGGCCTGCTCACCAAGGTCGGCGTCTACGCGATCATCC
>NZ_BAOL01000163.1 GCF_000350145.1 Ilumatobacter nonamiensis YM16-303
TGAGACCACCTGTCGGTCTCACATCTCACCGGAGCGGGGTTGATGTTCGCTGCGGTGAGTTCGAGGACCGAGTGTCGGTCTCACATCTCACCGTGGCATGTTCAGTTGACGAGGGCGGTTGCCCGCTCGACGACGTGGCCGACGTTGATGCCGAGCTTGTCCAAGACGAGATTGCCCGGTGCGCTGGCACCGAAACGGTCGATGCCGATCGAATCATCGGCGTACGCAGCCCACCCGAAGGTGACGCCGGCCTCGACGGACAGCACGGGCACCCCGTCCGGGAAGATCTCGGAGCGGAACGCAACGTCCTGCTCCTGGAACCGGTCCATGCTGGGAAGCGACACGACCTGAGCGGCGATGCCGTTCTCCGCGAGCGTGGAAGCGGCCTCGACGCACACCGCGACTTCACTGCCCGTGCCGACGAGGACCACGGCCGGATCGCCGTCGGTCCGGCGCACGATCCCGGCGCCACGCGCAACGGCGGATCCGTCGGTCGTGACCTCGATGTCCTGACGACTCAGCACGAGCACGCTCGGCCCGTCGTGGCGTACCGCATCGGCCCAGGCGTGGATCGTCTCGTTGCCGTCGGCAGGGCGGATCACGTGCAGATTCGGGATCGCGCGGAGGCTGGCGAGTTGCTCGACCGGCTGGTGCGTCGGGCCGTCCTCACCGACGCCGACCGAATCGTGGGTGAACACGAAACACACCTTCGCGTCGGAGATCGCGGCGAGACGGATCGGTGGGCGCATGTAGTCGGCGAACACGAAGAACGTCGCGGTGACCGGAAGGACTCCGCCGTGCAGCGCCATCCCGACGGCCATTGCTCCCATCGCGTGCTCGCGGATTCCGAAGTGGAGGTACCGGCCGTCGGGCGCCTTGCTGGAGAACGGATGGGACTCGCCGAGCGCCACCCCGTTGCTTCCCTTCAGGTCGGCCGAGCCGCTCATGAGGCCGGGGAGGCCGGCGTAGGTCTCGTCGAGCGCCTTCTGGATCGCCTTGCGCGTGGCGAGTGACTCGCCCTGCTCGTACGCCGGAAGGTCGGCATCCCAACCCTCGAGTCCCGTCGCGCCGTGGGCGGCAGCCCAGTCGGCGGAGTCCGGCGCCGTCCATGCGGCGTGTGCGGTTGCGCCACGCTCGCCGACATGGGTGCGGTAGGCGCTCACGAGTTCGTCCGGTGCCCAGAACGGTTCGTCCGGGATGCCCATCACCTGCTTGGTCTCGGTGACGTCCTCGGCGGAGAACGGGTTTCCGTGGGCGCTGTGATCGTCCTCCCACTTCGGTGACGGATGCGCGACGTGCGTGCGGAGAATCAGGAACGACGGCTTGTCGGTCGACTTCGCCGCCTCGAGGGCGGCCTCCAACGCATCCAGGTCGTTCGCGATGTCGCCGAGTTCGACGACGTCCCATCCGTACGCCCGGAATCGCTCGGCCATGTCGACGTCGGTGGCCAGGTCGGTTGCACCGTCGATGGTGATCTTGTTGTCGTCGAAGATGCAGATCAGATGACCGAGCCCGAGGTGACCGGCGAGGTCGGCCGCCTCGTGGCTGATCCCTTCCATCATGCAGCCGTCGCCGGCGATCACGAAGGTGTGGTGATCGACGGCGTCGGACCCGAAACGCGCCCGCTGGTTCGCCTCGGCGACCGCCATGCCGACCGCATTCGCGAAACCCTGGCCGAGCGGACCGGTCGTGACCTCGACGCCGGCGGTGTGGTTCACCTCCGGATGACCCGGCGTGGCCGACTCCCACTGGCGGAAGTTCTTCAGATCGTCGAGTTCGAGCCCGTAGCCGGACAGGAACAACATCGCGTACTGCATGATCGACGCGTGGCCGTTCGACAAGACGAATCGGTCCCGGTCGGGCCAGTGGGGATCGGCGGGATCGTGCTTCATCACCCGGCTGTACAGCACATGGGCGAGAGGAGCGAGCGCCATACCGGTGCCCTGGTGGCCGCTGTTCGCTGCGAGCGGCCCGTCCATCGAGATCCCACGGATGAGCGAGACGGCTTGTGAATCCTGCTGTTCGGTCAACGACACGCGCGTGACGATAGTGGAGAGTCCGACCGGGCCTTCAGAAAGCGTCGGATTCCTGCGTCGAATCGGTCAGCCGTGGACGGCCGCGAGGACGCTCGGGTTGCGGCACGCCGCCGCGTATGCCTCCAGCCGCTTCTCGATGTCTCGTCCGAGGAGCCAGACGCCCACACGATCGGCGATCGGTGCCAACCAGGTCGGTCGCGCACGGAAGGTGTAGCGCCAGGTCGCGAGGGTCTCCTGGTCGGATGCCCCGGCTGCGAACGTCCAGCCACCACCGAAGCTCGAGAAGAACCAGGGACCCTCGACCATCTTCATCCCGACCTGCGTCGGCGGGCGATACGACACGTATTCGGAGGTCATCTTCAAGCGGTGTCGAGAGACCGTTCGGGTACGCACACCCTTGGCCGGCTCGTCGGCGTCGATGAGGTGCTGGCTGCGCACGAACGGGTCCCACTCCAGGCGGATCGGGCCGTGCGTCTGCGACACGGCGAACGCGATCTCGAGCGGAACCGGAACGGTGCGGGTGGCTTCGACGCGAGGCACGGACGCGTCAGGCCGGTGGCAGCAGCGTGAACGGGACGATGTGCCAGGGGTCCTTGTCGACCCGGCAGTGGGCGAAGATCTGCCCGTACTCGGCAAAGTCGAGTTCCCCCTTCACCAGTCGATACGTGAACTTGCCGGGCTCGACCGTGAACGGGCTGACGTTGCGCGCGATCTGCTCGCTGTCCTCGTCGAGACCGCGCCGGAACACGACCTCGAACACACCGCTGCCGGACTGGCCCTCGGGGCAGAAGATCAGCGCCACGAGATGCGGGCTCAACGTCACGGGGACCGGTGACGGGCTGGCCTGGGAGAACATCACGCCCGTCATGTCGATGCGGGTCGACGGCCCGGCGGCCTCGCGCATCTCGAAGTTCTCGACGAAGAGTGCGGAAACGATCTGCATGCGTCGGAGGGTAGCTACTGACTCCATTCGAACAGGCGGGACACGATCTCACCGTGTTGGCCGGCAACCACGGAGACGGCGAGCACGCACACACCGGCTGCACCCACCCACCCGAGCCGTCGCGCCACCGGTGTACTCGGCGACCACACCGCATAGATCGATCCCAGCACCATCAACGGCGTGGAGATGCCCAGCATGAAGCCCATCGTGGGGAGCAGTTCACCCCACGGGTCGCCGGGCGCAGCGGTGAGGATCGAACCGAGTTCGGTCCCCACGCACGGTCGCCACCACTGGACCACGACGACACCGACGAGACCGCACACGCTTGCCGTGCCGCCGCCGGACTGCAGCGTGCTCCCGATCCTGCCCCGCCACGTCGATCGGTTCCGACCGAGCAGCCGTGGGACGCCGAGCACCACGCCATCGACGATCACGAACACCGCCGAGACCCGCAGTTCCGAATCCGTGATCGGTCCGAACCAGTTGGCCGCGAAGATCCATCCCCCGAGGACGACCCCGGCGATTGCGCCGGCGACCGCTGTCCAACGGCCGCGGGCGGCAACGACCATCAGCCCGACGGGGGCCAGGATCACGAGGTGACACACCTGCGTGATCGAGCGAACGCCTTCGACGAATGCGTCGATCATCGGACACCGGACGGGACGTCGCCCGCTCGCTCAGGCCTTGCTCTCGGCGATCAACGCACCGACGGCCGCGTCGATCTCGTCGTACGCCCCCTCGCCGATGTGGTCGTAGCGCACGTTTCCGTCCGCGTCGATCAAGAAGATCCGGGGCCAGAACCGACGGTCCTGCCATGACCGGAAGTTGAGTTTCTCGTTGTCGACAGCGATCGGCCAGGTGAGTCCGTTGTCCGACGCGGCCTGCGCGATCGCGTCGACGTCACGTTCGTGGTCGAACTCGGGGGCGTGGACGCCGACGATCTCGAAGTCGTCGCCGCTGTACTTGGCGTGGAGATCCCGCATGTGCGGATACGTCGCCTGGCAGTTGCTGCAACCGAACGTCCAGAACTGGACCGCGACCACCGTGCCGTCGAAGTCGTCGAACGACGTGGCATCGGTCTGGAGCCATTCCTGTACCGGCAGGAACTCCGGATGCGGCCCGCGGTTCGGGAGTTCGGGGGTATCGGCGTCGACCGTGGTGGCCGGCGTGGTGGACGGAGCCGTCGTCGATGATTCGGGCGGAGGCGACGCAGCCGATGACGAGTCGTCGACGGGCGGGGGAGTGGTGGTGGTCGCCGGCGAAGACTCCGGAGCAGCCGTGGTTGCCGCCGCCGTTCCGTCTGCATCGTCGCCACCCGCGGTCGCGAGGAGACCCGCCACCACCGAACCGACGAGCAGGAGCGACACGAGTGCGGCGACGCGGCGACGATCCATGGCACCGAGTCTCGCAGCGCGGCTCGGACCAGGAGGCCAACGGCGACGAACGGTTCACGAAACAGCGATCGGCCGCAGGCCGGCGGCCCGAGCGACTTCAGTCGCCGAGTCGGAACCGGACCCGCCGGTTGTGCTTGCCCTTGTTCTCGATCTTGCCGATCTCGAATCGTCGCGATTGCCCGGTGTTGGTGAGATGCGTTCCCCCGCACGCCTGGCGGTCGAGACCGTCGACGTCGATCAGCCGGAGGCGACCATCCGGCGTCGGGGGAGGGGCGACCGACATCGATCGAACCAGGCCCGGGGTCGCGGCCGCTTCGTCGGCGTCGACGTAGACGGCGCGAACCTCCAGCCCGCGGGCGATCACGTCGTTGACCGGCTCGGCGAGCGCTCGAAGGCGGTCGTTGTCGATCGCCGACAGGTCGAAGTCCATCCGGCCGGTGCCGTCGCCGTTGATCTGCGCTCCGGTGACGAGCGAGCCCTCGAACTCGTCGAACACCAAGGCGTTGAGGACGTGGCTCATCGTGTGCAGCGAGGCGACCCGCAGCCGGTGGTCGGCATCGATCGCCACGTGCACGTCACCCTCGATGGTCGCGTCGGCGTCGGACAACACGTGCCACCACGTGTCGCCGTCCGGTTCGATGTGGGTCACCTCAATGGCACCATCAGCGGTTTCGATCGTGCCGATGTCGCTGACCTGGCCGCCGCCTCCCGGGTGAAACGCCGAGCGTGACAGGACGACGGCTCCGGGACGAGCGTCGATCACGTGGGCATCGTGCTCGTACAGATCGGGCTGTTCGTGACAGAGATAGACGGCCATCGGGCGAACAGTAGGTGTGACGGCCGCGTCGGTCACATCCAGCGCGTCGGGATGCGTACGACCACGCGGTAGGAGTCGGCGATCGGAACGGCTCCGAACCGGCGTGAATCGACCGTCGGAACGGATCGGTTGTCGGACTCGACGCGCATCGTGGTCCCGTCGTGGTCGACCACCCGTTTCACCATCCAGAACGACGGCTGATGCGGGTGCTCGAAGCATCGCAGTTGTCCCACCGACACCCGTCGGTTGCGGAACCCGATCAGCCCTTGACCCGCGTGCAGCGTGGGCTCCATCGAGCGGTCGGCGACGACGAAGCGGCGAAACGGCCAACGATGTGCCGACGAGGATCGACCAGGTGAGCGTCGGGTCACGCCGGGAGTGTAGGTTTCGAGGGAGACCCATCGGGAACGCTCCGCGGCGTCCCATCCTCGATTTCCCCCAAGGAGAAACACATGATCGGCAAGCTCTTCGCTTCGGCCACCGTTGCTCACGCACACTGCGACCTCTACTGCGGGGTGTACGACCCGGCGCAGGCCAAGATCGAGGCCCTCTCGGTCGTCAAGACCGCCAAGAAGTACGCGGACTCCGACGACGAGGTCTTCCGCGCCCGTTGCATCTCGATCAAAGAGGAGCGCGCCGAGGAGACCAAGCATCACCTGATGGTGCTGTGGGCCGACTTCTTCGCTCCCGCGCACTTCGAGGAGTTCCCGCAGCTGCACGAACTGTTCTGGAAGGCCATCCACCAAGCCGGTGAAGCCAAGAAGTCGATGGATCCCGCCGTGGGTGAGCAGCTCGTGGCCTACATCGACGAGATCGCCGGCATCTTCTGGCAGACCGACAAGGCCAAGGACATGGGCGTCTACCCGCCCAGCTGACACATTCCGTCGCTCTCCACGAGCCGCGTACGAAACCGCCGATCCCGCCGGGTCGGCGGTTTCGTCGATTTTCGGCCCCGACCTGAACCGGGGCGTCACGCATCACGACGACGTGTGAATGCTCACCGGGACCGGGGGATAGCGTGGTCGATCCATGTCGGACGAGAGTGCAACGGGCGGTCGGACGACGCGCGAGCAGATTCTCGATGCGTCGCGTGAGTGTTTCGCCCATGCCGGCTACAGCGGCACGTCGCTGAACGACATCGCCGCCGAGGTCGGCATTCGGCGCCAGAGCCTGCTGCATCACTTCCCGTCGAAGGAAGCGCTGTACGACGAGGTGTTCGAACAGCTCCTCTCGGATTGGTTCGAGCGGCTCGCCGAATCGATCAGCGCTCCCTCGAAGGGCCTGGAGAAGGTCGACCAGGTTCTCGACGCCGGATTCCGCTTCTTCGCCGACAACCCGTCGTACGTCACCCTGATGCGGCGCGAGGCGATCGACGGCGGCAGCCACCTCGCGATCGACCTCGCTGCCACCTTGCGGCCGATGTTCGACGAGGCCGTCCGCTACTTCCAACGTGAGATGGCCGCCGGTGTGTTCCGCGACCAGGACGCGGCACAACTCCTGCTCACCGGCTACGGCGCGTTGCTCAGCTACTTCTCCGACGCTCCGTTCCTCGAAGGTCTGCTCGACGAGGACCCGATGACCGAAGCAGCATTGGCCCGACGTCGGGCACACATCATGGACTTCTTCCGGTCCGCGCTAGAACAGCCGTCGTGAGTTTCACCCCCGAACGCGCCGACCGCTACGAACCACTCGACGAGGAGACCACCCAGCGGTGGATGCGCTTCGGCAGCAGCGGTACCACCACGTATCCGATGCTGCTCGGTCTCATCGTCGAAGACATCCGTCGCGACTACTGCCGCATGCGGCTGCCGTTCCGCGACGAATTGCTGCAGGCGGCCGGATTCATGCACGGCGGAGCATTCGCCTCGCTCCTCGACCACGTCATGGTGCCGGCGGTCGGAGCGATCCTCGAACCGGGAACCAACTACTCCACCGTCGACATGCACGTTCAGTACATCCGCGGCATCGTGGGCGGCGACAAAGCCCAGGACGCGATCGCCGAGGGCTGGATCACGCGACGCGGTCGCCGGACGGTGTTCTGCGAGGCCGAGGCCTACGGCGCGACCACCGGCGACCTGCTCGCCAAGAGCGTCCTCACCTACGCGATCTCACCCCCGCGTACCTGAAGGTCCGTCCGACCGGGCACCCACGGACATTTCGTGGGGGTGATGCCGGGGTGCGAGGGTCCGGCGAAAGTACGGTGAACGGCGATGGCTGGCTCCACGACCTTGTCCGAACGCGCCTCGAAGGCACTCCTCGCCGAGCACGGCGTCCCGATCGCGCCTGAGCGCTTCGTCACCTCACCCGGAGGAGCGGGAGCAGCAGCGGACGAGATCGGCTACCCGGTCGTCGCCAAGCTGAACGGCGACGCGATCGCGCACAAGACCGAGCGCGGCCTCGTCCGACTCCGCCTCGGCGATCGCGCCGCGGTCGAACAGGCTGCGGAGGACCTCCTGGCCGCAGCGACGCCCGACGATGGCGATGTCGACGTCCTCGTGGCCCCGATGATCTCGGGCAATCGCGAATTGATCGCCGGCGTCGTACGCGACCCGCAGTTCGGCGCGATGGTGATGCTCGGCGTCGGTGGAATCCTCGCCGAAGCGGTCGCCGACGTGGTCTTCCGGCCCGCGCCGCTCGACACGCCGACCGCCGCCGACATGATCGACGGTCTCGCCACTCAACGTCTGCTCGGAGAATTCCGCGGTGAGCAGGCGGTCGATCGCGACCAGCTGATCGAGTTGCTGGTCGGCCTCGGAGCACTGGCCGACGCACGCGATGACGTGCTCAGTGTCGACATCAACCCGCTGATCGTCGAGCCGTCAGGCCGACTGGTCGCCGTCGACGGACTCGTCGAGATCGGGGAACCGCAGCCCGGCCACCCCGCGCTGCGGCCCCGCCCGACCGACGAGCAGTTCCGGGCGCTGTTCGAACCGCGGGGCGTGTTGGTGACCGGGGCATCGACTCATCCCGGCAAGTTCGGTTTCGTCTCGCTGCACAACCTGCTGTCGAACGGATACTCGGGCAAGGTGTTCGGAACGAACCTCAAGGGCGAAACCGTGCTCGGCGTCGAAACCGTCGCCGACATCGACGCACTTCCCGACGGTGAGATCGACCTGGTCTTCGTCTGCACGCCGGCGGCTGCGAACCCGGATCTTCTCCGCGCGTGCGCCGCGAAGGGCATCCGCGCGGCATTCCTCACGTCGGCCGGCTACGGCGAGGCGGGGGAGGAGGGCCAGCGCGCGCAGGCCGACCTGGTCGCGTTGGCGGACGACCTCGGCATCCTGCTGGCAGGACCCAACGGTCAGGGAGTCGTCAGCACGCCCGTCGACATGTGCGTGCAGATCGTGGCGCCGTATCCCCCGAGGGGTGCGATCGGCGTTGCGAGCCAGTCCGGCAACTTCGTGTCGAGCTTCCTGAACCATGCACGCTCGACGGGTGTCGGCATCAGCCGCGCCGTTTCCGCCGGCAACGCCGCTGCCGTCGGCGTCGCCGACTACCTCGACTTCTACGCCGATGACGATGCCACCGCGGTCGGACTCGCCTACGTGGAAGGGATCACCGATGGACGCGGGCTGATGAGCCGACTCGCCGATGCCGCCGCACGCAAACCGCTGGTCGTCGTCAAGGGCGGCGCAACGGAAGGCGGAGCCCAGGCGGCGGCGAGCCACACGGGAGCGCTCGCAGCGGACGACAAGGTGTTCGACGGCGCATGCCGGGCCGCCGGGCTCACCCGGGCCGACAGCATCGAATCGGCCTTCGAGGCCGCGGCGACCTTCGCGACGCAGCCGCTGCCCGCCGGTCCCAACACGGTCGTGCTCACCACGGTGGGTGGCTGGGGTGTCGTCACCGCCGACGCGATCACGCGCGATCCGGATCTGCACCTGCTCGAGCTTCCCGACGACCTGCTCGCTGCGGTCGATCAGAAGCTGCCGCCGCGGTGGAGTCGGAACAATCCGATCGACTGTGCCGGAGGTGAGACCCGGGACACGATTCCCGAGGTGATGGAGCTCGTGGCGACCCATCCCGACGTGCACTCGATCATCTACCTCGGACTCGGCATCCAGTCGAACCAAGCGCAGATGATGCGCCACGGCCGCTTCTACCCCGACCACGGTCTCGAGCGCATCGTGGAGTACCACGAGCGTCAGGACACGCGTTTCGCCGAAGCCGCGCACGAACTCAGCGTCCGGACCGGCAAGCCGATCCTCACCGCCACCGAACTCGCCGTCGCCGACCCCACGAACGCGGGCCCGGTCGCCGTACGCGCGTCGGGCCGTCTCTGCTACCCGAGCGGTGAGCGTGCCGTGGCGGCGCTCGGTCACCTGCTCCGGCGCGTCGAGTTCCAACGCGCGCGCTCATCGTGAACCGTCCGGCCATGGATCGTCTCGAGGCGCGCGAGCCGTCACGAGGTTCGAGGCGAACGGGCCCCGGCCCGTTCATCGTGCTATGTCTGTTCGCGCTCGTGCCGGCGCTCGTGCTGTACGGCGTCTTCGCCTTCGCCGACGGTCGCGACGACGACAACATGGCGGCGCCACCGCCTCCGTCGACCATCGTCGATCCACCGTTGCCCGAGGAGCCGCTCGCCAACGGCATGCTCAGCTTTCGTCGCATGCCGGCGGTCATCTCACGCGACGCGAACGTCGACGAGTTCGTCTCCGCGGTCGCCGGGTTCACGCCGGAACTCAATGAGCGCAGCTGCGTCGCCGTCAGCGTCGACGGCCAGCAAGTCGGAGCGCAGAACCCGGACATCGCGGTGATCCCTGCGAGCACCCAGAAGATCATCGTCGCCGCCGCAGCGCTCGAACTGCTCGGCGACGACCACACGTACACGACCCGCGTGGTCGCGCCCGCCGCGCCGGTCAACGGCGTGGTCAACGGGAACCTGGTCCTCGTCGGTGGCGGCGATCCTGTGCTGTCGTCGGACTGGTATCCGACCTCGAACCTCGAACGACGTCCGGTGTTCAACCAGACCTCGCTCGACACGCTCGCCGACCGTGTGAGCGAAGCCGGAATCACCCAGATCAACGGATCGGTCGTCGGCGACGGCGGCCGCTACGACGACGAGTTCTTCGCTCCTGGTTGGGGCAATGGTGTCGCCGGCCTGGAAGGAGGTCCGTACGACGCGGTGCTGGTCAACGACGCACGCGTGCTCGGCGAGGATCGACGCGCCGACGAGCCGAACAGTGCTGCGGCCCGCGAGTTCACCCGGTTGCTGCGCGATCGTGGCATCGTGGTCAGTGGGGAGGGGCTCGCCGGGAGCGCTTCGTCGCTCGACAGCCAGACGGACATCGCGATGATCGACTCCGCCCCGCTCACTGCCATCGTCGAGGAAATGCTCACCAACAGCGACAACAACACCGCCGAGCTGCTCGTGAAGGAGATCGGGGTCGAAGTGTCGCCGGACGCCGGTGGCACCCGCCAAGCAGGGCTCGATGCGATCGCGGAGCTGCTTGCCGAGTGGGACATCGACATGACCAACATCGTGCTCAGTGATGGATCGGGCCTGAGCATGGAGAACCGCCTCACGTGCGCCGCGTTGCTGACGGTTCTCCAACGGTCGGGACCCGACGACACGATCGGCGCCGCGCTCCCGGTCGCCGGTGAGTCGGGCACGCTGTCCGACGTGTTCATCGATCATGCCGTCGCCGGTCGGCTGCTGGGCAAGACCGGAACCCTGAACAACCCGCCGTTCAATGCGGATCCCCCGGCGGTCAAGGCGCTCGCCGGCTACCTGCCGATCGACGGCGGAGGAGCGGTCGAGTACGCGTTGGTGCTGAACGGACCGACGATCTCCGACCAGAGCGAATATCGGCCCGTCTGGGACTCTTTTGCCGACGTGCTCGACACCTACCCGTCCGGTCCGTCGCCGGCCGACCTGGGGATCATCGGGTGAGCGACGACCTGCGAACCGATCCCGACGACGACGCACTGTGGTCCGACGACCGCATCGACATCGTCGCGGAGCCGCTTCGCTACGCACGCGGGCCGCTCATCGCGTTGGTCCTGATCGCGATCGTTCCGACGATCGGATTGCTCGTGCTCAACCGCTGGGCAGACGAGACCGCCGACGAGTACGAGGCGAGCGGGAATGCGTCCGTGCTCGAGGCCGACCTCCGCGGTGCGGTCGTGCCGGAGAGCACGGTGCCCGGGGACGACCCCGTCGGAGCCGAGGACGACACCGGTTCTGGAACCGCTCCCGTCTTGGCGACGGGCGTGCTCGACTATCGCAGGACTCCCGCTCCGATCGCCGCCGAAGCGAGCGCTGCCGAGCTCGGACGAGCCGTCGACCCGCTCCTGGGTTTCATCGGTCCCGAGTCCTGTGCGTCGGTGGCGGTCGACGGCGTGGTGGCAACGTCGTCGAATCCGAACCTTCCGGTCATCCCGGCGAGCAACCAGAAGCTCCTCGTGGCGCTCGCGGCACTCGATGTGTTGGGGGCCGATCACACGTTCACGACGACGGTCAACGCACCACCACCGAGTGACGGCGAGATCGAGGGCGACATCTATCTGATCGGTGGAGGCGACCCGCTGCTCACGAGCAGCGACTACCCGGTCGCCGAGTTCGACTCGTTGCCCGTCACGACCCCGACACCGTTCGAGTCGCTGGCTGACGACCTGGTCGCGGCCGGCGTCACCCGGGTCCGGGGCGCGGTCGTGGGTGACGGAACCCGCTACGACGACGAGTTCGTCGTGCCGGGCTGGGCCGAAGGGATCGCCTACAACGATGCCGGTCCGTACGACGCCCTCATGGTGAACGACTCCCGGGTCGCGGGAAACGACGGAGGTGAGAGCGATCCGAACGAGGCAGCCGCCCAGGAGTTCGTCCGGTTGCTCGACGACCGGGGCATCCAGGTCGACAACGGCTGGACGAGCGGCGCCGCGGGTCCCGACGTCCCCGTGGTGGCGACCATCACCTCGGCGCCGCTGTCGGACGTCGTGATCGAAATGCTGCTCAACAGTGACAACAACACCGCCGAGATGCTGGTGAAGGAGATCGGTGTCGCGGACTCGGCCACCGGAACCCGTGGTGCCGGCCTCGACGCGATGGTCCGCAGTCTCGAAGCCCAGGGCGTCCCGCTGGACGGCGTCGTCCTCCGCGACGGATCGGGGTTGAGCGCGGCGAATCGGGTCACCTGCGCTGCGGTCCTCGAGGTGCTCCAGGCAGGTCAGGGTGGTCCCATCGACGCCGGTCTCCCGATCGCAGGTGTGACGGGAACGCTGAGCGACGAGTTCCAGGACAGCCCGATGCTCGGACGCCTCCGGGCCAAGACCGGCACCCTCGACAATCCGCCCGTCGAGGAGGATCCACCGGCGGTGAAGGCACTCGCCGGTTACGTCGATCCGGTTGCGGGACCCGGCCCCGGCACGATCCAGTTCGTGCTCATCGCGAACTCTCCGGACGTCACCGACGTCGAGACCTACCGCGGGCTCTGGAGCGTGTTGGGGGAGCGGCTCGCCACGTACCCGGCCGGCCCGACCACAGATTCGCTCGGTCCCCGCTGAGCGCCCGGGTTGCTCGAGGCGTACGGTCGGCCGATGGCCGTCATGCCGATGTTCCCGCTCGGATCGGTGCTGCTCCCCGGTGGCGTGCTCCCGCTGCACGTCTTCGAGCCGCGGTACCGCCAGATGGTGATCGACTGCCTGCAGGCCGAGAACACGCCTGAGTTCGGTCAGACGCTGATCACCCATGGTCACGAGGCGGGCGGCGGCGACGAACGAGCGATGATCGGAACCGTGGCCCAGATGATCCAGATCGAAGCACTCGACACGGAGCGGTACGCGATCGTGGCGGTGGGGGTCCGACGGATCAGGGTCAACGCGTGGCTCCCCGACGACCCGTATCCACTCGCCGACGTCGACGACTTCCCCGACGTCGATCCAGATCCGCCGAATCTCGCCGTCGAGGTCGCCGCGACGCATGGGCGTGTGCGTGCGGCACTCGCGATGGCGATGGAACTGGGTGACGTGCAGGTCGACCTCGAGGAAACCGAGATCGCCGATGACCCACTCGTCGCCACCTACCACCTCGCCTCACTCGCTCCGATCGGGCCTGCCGATCGGTATCGACTGCTCGCAGCGAGTGGTCCGAGCGCTCGGCTCGCGGTGCTCGACGAGGTTCTCGACGATGTCGAGGCCGCCCTGAAGTTCCGCCTGTCGTGATCATCTGATAGAAACGTCTCGTGCCAGACACCAGCGATCAGACCCGTACGGTCGGGACCAAGAAGCCGGACGACGCCTCGCTCGGCGAGGTGATCGAGTTCGTCAAGTCGTACGCGAAGCAGGAGACCGTCGGCCCGCTCAAGGGGGCCGGTCGCTGGCTCGGCTACGGCGCCGGAGCAGCACTCGCGATGGGGCTGGGACTGGTCCTGATCCTGTTCGGCATCCTGCGTGTCCTGCAGACCGAGGTCGACCGGCTCTCGACGGGTTCGCTCTCGTGGGCTGCCTACGCGATCACGCTGGTGATCACGATCATCCTCCTGGCGATCACGCTGCAACGAGTGAAGAAGTCGACCCTCAACAAAGAACCCAAGTGACGGGGAGCATCGAAATGGCCACCACGGAACCAGAGACCCCCACGAAGATCACGCCGGAGGACCTGCGCGAGAAGCTGCAGGCGTTCCAGGGCGATGTCCAGGGCAAGGTCGATGACCAGAAGATGTCGATCGCAACGGTCGCCGGCGGCGTCGGCATGGTGCTACTGATCGTCATGTTCCTGCTCGGCAAGCGCGCGGGCAAGAAGAAGAGCGCGATCGTCGAGATCCGCCGGGTCTGATGTCGATCCTGCCGTACGCGCTGCGTCCACGCGCCGTCATCCGCAAGACCGCGGTCAAGCGTGGTGTCGACGGCGGAAGCGTGATGTGGCGTGCACTCGCGTTGTACTTCGTGGGCGGGCCGACCCTGGTCCGCACGAACGCCATCCGCCGTGGGTTCCTGAGTGGGAACCGAACGTGGCAGGTGGTGGGTGTCGCGCTCATCCTCAGCCAGGATCTCCGAGGGATGTTCCGCAAGAAGCCCGAACCGATCGGCAGGTTCCGGGTCAAGTCGAACGACTTCATCCGCGTCACGAACATCAAGCCGCAGTCCCGCAGGCAGCTCAAGCGTGCCGGCACGAACAAGAAGGCCAAGCGGGCCAGCGTCATCGCCGAAGCGGTCGCAGCGGCACAGGCAAAGCATCCGGACGCCCGGATCGTCGTCAAGACGAAGTAGTTCGTCGTCGAGACGACGGAGCGCGGCACCGACTGGCCGTAGCCTGTCGGTCGATGTTGGTGAAGATGCGCAACCCGAAGCGGGAGATCGAGGTCGATGGCGACCGGACGGTCAATCACCTGCTCGACGCGCTCGACCTGGTCCGCGAGTCCCATCTCGTGATCTGCAACGGCACCCTCGTTCCCGGCGATGCCCGACTCGCACACGACGACACCGTCGAGATCCGCCCCGTCATCTCCGGGGGAGCCTGAGTGGTCGCATCGGGATCGAAATGTCGTTCGTGCAAAGCCCCTGCGGTGATCGACCTCCCGCGCCACAACGCCAACTTCTGTGCCGAGCATCTGCTGCAGTTGTGTCGGCGTCAGATGTCCAAGGCGATCGACGACTACGACATGTTCGGACCCGACGACCGCATCCTCGTCGCCGTCAGCGGCGGCAAGGACTCGCTCGCGGTGTGGGACATGCTGATCGAGGCCGGCTACCGCGCCGACGGCCTGTACGTCGGCCTCGGAATCGGCGACTACTCCGATGAGTCCACGGAGCACGTCACCGCGTTCGCAGCGGACCGCGGGCTGCACCTGATCACGGTCGATCTGCGCGACACCTTCGGGTACGACATCCCGACCGCAGCGCGGGCGACAAAGCGTGCGCCGTGTTCGGCGTGCGGAATGTCGAAGCGGCACCTGTTCGACCAGGCGGCGATCGACGGCGGCTACGACGTCGTCGTGACCGGTCACAACCTGGACGACGAGGCGGCCGTGTTGCTCGGCAACGTTCTGCACTGGGACATCGAGTATCTCGCGCGTCAATTGCCGGTGCTCCCGGCGCAGCACGGGTTCCCGCGCAAAGCGAAGCCGCTCGTCCGGTTGACGGAGCGTGAGACGGCCGCATGGTGCCTGCTCCGCGGGATCGACTATCTGGTGGAGGAGTGCCCGATCGCCGCCGGGAATCGCCACCTCCATCACAAGGACGTGCTCAACGCGATCGAGCGCGAATCGCCGAGCACGAAGTCGGCGTTCTACCTCAACTTCATCGACAACATGGCACCACTCCTGGCCGAGCAGTCGGCGGCGGCGAGCGGCGATCTCCGCCGTTGCGTCCGTTGCGGAGCCCCGACCACAGGCGAGACCTGCGCATTCTGTCGACTCGTCGACACCGCCAGCGCACACGATCCGGTACCGGTCGAACTGGTACTCGGGAAACGAGGACGACGATGACCACCCTGTTCACGGCCGACGACAAGGCGGTGCTGCTCGACTCGAAGAAGCGGCGATACCTGATCGATCTCGCCGACGACGGCGAGTTCCACAGCCACGCCGGGTTCGTCCGCCACAGCGACATCATCGGTCAGGCCGAGGGATGTCGGGTGCGGTCGACGAAGAACGGCGAGTACGTCGTGCTCCGCCCGACGCTCGAGGACTTCGTGATCGAGATGCCGCGCGGCGCGCAGGTGATCTATCCGAAGGACCTCGCACCGATCTGCATGCTCGCCGACATCGGCCCGGGGATGCGGGTGTTCGAGAGCGGGATCGGTTCGGGCGCTCTGTCGACCACGATGTTGCGCTACGGGGCCGAGATCGTCGGCTACGAGATCCGCGAGGATTTTGCGAACCGGGCGAAGACGAACGTTCGTGGGTTCCTCGGGGCCGAGGCGCTCGACCGGTACGAGGTCCACATCGCCAGCAGCTACGACGGGATCGATCTCGCCCATGGCACGTTCGACCGGGTCGTGCTCGATCTTCCCGAGCCGTGGCAGGTCGTGCCGCATGCCGAGCACGTGCTCCGGGCGGGAGGCATCCTGCTCGCCTACACGCCGTCGATCACCCAGGCCGCCCAGGTGCGCGAGGCGCTCAAGGGCAAGTGGATCGACGGTCGCACGATCGAGGTGTTGCATCGTGGCTGGCACATCGACGGCCAAGCGGTCCGTCCCGACCATCGGATGGTCGCCCACACGGGCTTCCTCAGTGTCGCCCGGTTCCTCGGCAAACCTTCCGCCGACTGATCAGGGGCGATCGAGACGAAGCGCCGTCGCGAGCCCGTCGAGCATCGTGTCCGTGCTCGGCCACGGAACGTTCGGGTGGCAGCCGACGAGGTCGACGATGCCGTGGATCCAGGCGTGCACCTGGAAGGCGACGAAGTCGGCGTCCCGATCGTCACCGTTGCGTTCGAGGATCGCCGTCACGAGGTCGACCAGAACCTGGAATGCCGAGAAACCGGCGTCGAGCGAGTCGTCGGGCGATTCCATCGAGGCGGGGAAGTCGACATCGCTCACGTCGAGGTGGATGCGGTTCGAGAAGAGGACTCGGTACTGGCCCTGTTTCTCCATGGCGAAACGAACATACGCATCGCCCGCCGCCCGGAACGCGTCGTACGGGTCGTCGGTGCTGTCACGGGCCTCGACCATGACGTCGTAGAAGTTCCTCCAGCACCGGGCCACCGATTCGCGCAGCAGGTCGAGGTGATCGTCGAAGTGGCGGTACACCGCGGTCGGGGACACGCCGGCCTGTCGGGCCACCGCGCGCAGGGAGATTCCCTCGATCGTTCCGTGTTCGGCCATGAGTTCGGCGGCGGCGTCGAGCAGGTCCACGCGCAACCGGTCGCCCTCGCCGCGGGCGTTGCGACGTCGCGTCGCATCGGTCGGCGTGCTGCTCCGTGTGGCCATGGTCACCATCCTAGCGCTTGACATCCGTAGGTGTACACCTGTTAGGTAACAGATGTACACCTAAACCGGTGTGGGCATCGGGCCACACACCACGAGTCGAACGGAACACGTCATGTTCACTGCACTCGGTCACCTCGTCGTCCGGCGCCGCCGAGCGGTCATCGCGATCTCGCTGGTCGGCCTGCTCGTTGCGATCACGGTCGGCGTCGGCGTATTCGGGCGCCTGTCCACCGGGGGATTCGCCGACCCGGCATCGGAGTCCAGTCGAGCGACCGATCTCCTCGCCGCGGAGTTCGGGACCGGGGGAGCGGACCTCGTCGCGATCGTGACAGCCACCTCCGGGACGGTCGACGATCCCGACATCGCGCTCGCGGGTGGCCAGTTGACCGCCGACCTCGCGGCCGAGACGGGAACCGACGAGGTCACGTCGTACTGGTCGCTCGGTTCGCCCGAGGCGCTGCGCTCCGACGACGCCACTCGGGCGCTGGTCCTGCTGCGATTCCCGGGGGCGGACGACGACGCCGAGCGAACCGAACACGTCGAAGCCGTCCTGGCGACCTACGACGGGCTGGAGCGGGACGATGTGCGGGTCGATCTGGCCGGAGGTGAAGCCGTGTTCACGGCGATCGGCGAGACGATCGAGGGCGATCTGGCCCGGGCGGAGGCGATCGCGGTTCCCCTCACCCTCCTGCTGCTGCTCGTCGTGTTCGGGAGCGCGGTCGCCGCCGGGCTTCCCGTGCTCGTCGGCATGATCTCGGTGTTCGGAGCGTTCTTCGTCCTGTACCTGATCACGCTGTTCACCGAGGTGTCGATCTTCTCGATCAACCTCGTGACGGCGCTCGGGCTCGGCTTGGCGATCGACTACTCGTTGTTCATCGTCAGCCGATTCCGTGAAGAACGCGAGCGTGGACGCACCGTCGAGGATGCGGTGGTCCGCACCGTCGAGACCGCCGGACGAACCGTTGCGTTCAGCGCCACGACCGTGGCGATCTCCCTGAGCGCGCTGCTGATCTTCCCGCTCTACTTCCTTCGTTCGTTCGCCTACGGCGGGATCGGCGTGATCCTCGTCGCGATGCTGATCTCGGTCGTGGTCCTTCCGGCGTTGCTCGCGGTGCTGGGGCCGAAGGTCGATGCCGGGCGGATCATCCGGCGGCGGGTGCCACGGGTCGGCGACGGCGTCTGGCATCGCCTCGCAGTGACCGTGATGCGCCGGCCGATCCCGGTCGCGGTGGCCGGGGTGACGCTGCTGGTCGCTCTCGGCTTGCCATTCCTCGGCGTGCGGTGGGGGACGCCCGACGACCGGGTGCTCCCGGAGTCGGCGCCGGTTCGTGAGGCATCGGAGATGCTGCGGACCGAATTCACCTCCGCCGAGGGCGATGCCTACCCGATCGTCGCGATCGGAGCGGTGGACGATGCGGCGATCGCCGCCTACGCCGCCGAGGTGTCGACCGTCGACGGCGTCGGTCGGGTCGACAGTGCCGTCGGCCGGTTCGCCGACGGCGCGATGGTTGCCCCTGTCGACCCGTCGCTCGCCCGGTTCGCACCCGAATCCTCGGCGGACGGCGACGTGACGTGGTTCAACGTGGTCCCGTCGGTCGAACCGATCTCCACCGAGGCGGAGGCGATGATCGCGGAGGTGCGAGATGTCGACTCGCCGTTCGAGCTGGTCGCGGTCGGCGGGGCGTCGGCGAGCTTCGTCGACTCGAACGAGGCGATCTTCTCCCGGGTTCCGCTCGCCGCCGGCCTGATCGTCGTGTCGACGTTCGTGCTGCTGTTCCTGATGTTCGGCTCGCTGCTGGTGCCGCTCAAGGCGATCGTGCTGAACACCCTCAGCCTGACCGCCGTGTTCGGGTTCACCGTCTGGGTGTTCCAGGACGGGAATGGCGCGGACCTGCTGGGCTTCACCCCGACGGGGCTCACCGACACCGCGATGCCGATTCTGATGTTCTGTGTCGCCTTCGGGCTGAGCATGGACTACGAGGTGTTCCTGCTCTCCCGGATGAAGGAGGAGTACGACCGGACCGGTGACAACGATCTCGCCGTCGCAACGGGACTGGAACGAACCGGTCGCTTGGTCACCGCCGCGGCGTTGCTGCTGTCGATCACGTTCTTCGCCTTCGCGACGTCAGGCGTCACGTTCATCAAGCTGTTCGGCCTGGGACTGGCGATCGCCGTGCTGGTCGACGCGTTCATCGTCCGCTCCACGCTGGTGCCGGCACTGATGAAACTCGCGGGAGACTGGAATTGGTGGGCACCCGGACCCCTCCGCCGCCTCCACGATCGGATCGGCCTCAGCGAGGGTGACCCGCCCGACGAACCCGGACTCGTGGTCGGGTCGCCGAGCGAGGATGTGTCAGCGGGAATCTGACCCCGGTCGATACCTCAGGGCTCGATGTAGATGCACTCGCCGGGGCATTCCTCGGCCGACTCGACGACGGCGTCGAGCTGGTTGTCGGGGAATTCGGCGAGACCGTCGGCACCCTGCGGGTTGCCCTTGGCTTCGGCGAAAACCTTGTCACCCTCGACGACGTAGGCAAGTCCGTCGTCGAGCAGCGTGAAGACGTCGGGGGCGATCTCTTCACAGAGACCGTCGCCGGTGCACAGATCCTGATCGATCCAGACCTTCATGTCAGTGGGGCTCCTTGTGGGGAATTCCTGCGAATTCTCGGGTTGGGATGTGGGTGGAGGTTTCCTCCCTGTGAAGAGTTTACACGGCCAAGCACGTGCAAACATGATCACCTGTCGCCGGTGTACCTTGAGGCGATGGCGACCGATGCAGAACTCACGCAACAGGTCGAGGCGCTGACCGAGGAGATCGACCATCTGCGCGCGCGTCTCGCCGACGCACCGCGTCGGGTCCGGTCCCTCGAGGAGCGGCTGCTGGAGACCAAGGGCCAACTCGCGAAGGCGGTGGCGCAGAACGAGAAGCTGTCGTACACGCTGCGCGAGTCCCGTGAGCACATCTCGACGCTGCGCGACGAGGTCGACAAGCTCAGTCAGCCACCGTCCGCCTATGGCGTGGTGGTCGGCAAGAACGACGACCACACCGTCGACGTCTTGACCTCGGGTCGGAAGATGCGCGTCACGCTGCATCCCGACATCGATCACGAGTTGCTCGATCGCGGTGCCGAGGTCGTCCTGAACGAGAGCCTCAACGTCGTGCTGGCGCGCAACCCCGACGTCACCGGCGAGGTCGTCACCGTGCGGCAGGTGATGGAGGACGGTGTGCGTGCCCTGGTGGTCGGGCGCGCCGACGAGGAACGGGTCTGCGAGCTCGCCGACTCACTGCGCGGCACGATCATCCGCACCGGCGACCACCTCCGTCTCGACGTGCGCTCGAACCTGCTGCTCGAGAAACTCGCCCGTCCCGAGGTCGAGGACCTGCTGCTCGAGGAGGTGCCCGACATCTCCTACACCGACATCGGCGGACTCGACGACCAGATCGAGATGATCGCCGACGCGGTGGAGTTGCCGTTCCTGCACCAGGACCTGTTCGCCGAGCACCGTCTCCCGGCGCCGAAGGGAATCCTGCTCTACGGCCCACCCGGCTGCGGCAAGACACTGATCGCGAAGGCCGTCGCGAACAGTTTGGCCAACAAGGTCGCCGAGAAGGTCGGTGAAGGCAAGGGTCGGAGCTACTTCATCAACATCAAGGGTCCCGAACTGTTGAACAAGTACGTCGGCGAGACCGAACGGCAGATCCGTCTCGTCTTCCAGCGAGCCCGGGAGAAGAGTGACGAAGGCTGGCCGGTCATCGTGTTCTTCGACGAGATGGACTCGATGTTCCGCACCCGCGGCTCGGGCATCAGCTCCGACATGGAGTCGACGATCGTTCCGCAGTTGCTCGCCGAGATCGACGGCGTCGAAGGCCTCACGAACGTGATCGTGATCGGCGCGACGAACCGCGAAGACCTGATCGACCCCGCGATCCTGCGTCCTGGTCGACTCGATGTGAAGATCAAGATCGAACGCCCGAACGAGGCCGCTGCCTCGTCGATCTTCGCGAACTACCTGAGCGACGAGATCCCGATCGGAGAGGGCTACGACGTCGCCGACATGATCGACCAGACCGTCGCGGAGATGTACCGCGACGACGAGGCGAACCGGTTCCTCGAGGTCACGTATCAGAACGGTGACAAGGAGGTCCTCTACTACAAGGACTTCGCATCGGGAGCGATGATCGAGAACATCGTGCGACGGGCGAAGAAGTTGGCGATCAAGCGGGTGATCGGCGGGGGAGCGCGCGGCGTGATCACGCAGGACCTGCTCGACTCGATCAAGCAGGAATACAAGGAACACGAGGACCTGCCGAACACCACGAACCCCGACGACTGGGCGAAGATCTCCGGAAAGAAGGGCGAGCGGATCGTCTTCATCCGCACCCTCGTGTCCGAGCACGCCGACGAGGACGTCGCCGGCGGCAAGGCGATCGAGCGGGTCGCGACCGGTCAGTACCTGTAGGCAGGCGTCGGCTCGGGCTGCTCGAGGCGGCGCATCGCCCACGTTCCGAGCAGCGGGCCCGGAGCGAGCATCGCGAACGCCCACCCCCAGCCGAACGCACTCTGCACGACGGGAACCAGGAAGATCGTGAACACGGTCAGGATGAATCCGGCGGCCAGCTGCAGCGTCAGCGCCGTGCCGACGAACCGTTGGTCGCAGGTCTCCGAGACGATCGCCGAGAACTGTGCGCTGTCGGCGATCACCCAGAAGCCCCACACGATGCCCGCGGTCAACGGAACGATGGGGGGCACGTCGACCAGGAATCCGGTCACCAGCGCCGCCGCCGCGGACCACTTCATCGCGAGAGCCGCCGCTCGGGGACGCGAGCGGCGATCGCTCATCAGGCCGGCGTACACCGATCCCGCCGCACCCACGCCGATGGCGAGAAATGCGGCGAAGCTCGCGACGCGAGTCGACGAGAAGACATCGCCGTAGAACGCCGCGATCCACGCCCACATCGCATACAGCTCCCATTGGTGACCGAAGTAGCCGGCGCTGGCGAGTCGGAACTCGCGGTTGCGGACGATCGCCGCCAGCTGTCCGGGATCGAACGCTGCAGACGGGCGAGCGTGTGGACCCGGTCGGCAGGCCCGATCGGCGATCGTTCCCCCGACGAGGGTGACCACCGATGCGGCGATCAGCGTCGCCTGCCAGGACAGCCCGCCCAGCGCATTGATGAGGTGGGGGAGCGCCGAGCCGACGGTGAGCGCTCCGATCATCACCCCCATCGCGAGACCCCGGGATCGAACGAACCACGCCGCGATCGCCTTCAGGGCCGGCGGGTACACGAGAGCGAGGAAACCTCCCGTGACGAAGCGCAGTGCGACGGCGCCCGGATACGCGTCGGCGACGACCACGAGCGCGTTCGCTGCCGCCGCGCCGATCGACCCGATCAGGATCAGGCGGAGCGGGGTGACCCGGTCCGCGAGGTTGGTCGACGAGGACACGACCGCCCCGACGACGAACCCGAGTTGAACCGCGATCGTCAGCCAGCTGGCCTGGCTGTCGGACAGGTCCCAGGCGACGCGCAGTTGTCCGAGTACGGCGGCCGTCGAGAACCATGTCGACATCGCGAAGACCAGCGCCAACGCCAAGGTCGTGAGTTCGCGGTGCTCGGGCGCGAGCCGTTGACGCATGGGCAGGTCAGCCCACCCATGTCCCCGGATATTCCGGGTACGGTCTTTTCATGCCACGCAGCGCCCGCACCCACGACGTCGTCCTGTTCGGAGCCACCAGTTTCGTCGGTCAGATCCTCACGCAATACATGGTCCGCCGCCATGGAAGCGACGGCGATGTCTCGTGGGCGATTGCCGGTCGGAACGGTGAGAAGCTGGCTGAGGTCGCCGCGAACACCGGCGCCGCGGTCGATCGCATCGTGGTCGATGCCGACGACGCCGCCGGTCTCGCCGAGATGTGTGCGCACACCAACTGCGTCATCTCGACCGTCGGACCGTATGCGCTCTACGGCTCGAAGCTGGTCGCCGCGGTGGCGGAAGCCGGGATCGACTACGTCGACCTCACGGGCGAACCGCACTGGATGCAGCGCATGATCGATCGGTATCAGGACCGAGCGGTCGAAACCGGTGCTCGCATCGTCCATTCATGCGGATTCGACTCCGTCCCGTCCGACATGGGCGTGTGGTTCGTGCAGCGGGAAGCCCAGGAGCGCTTCGGCGAACCGTGTTCGTCGATCAGCATGGCGGTCAAGGCGGCGAAGGGTGGCGCGAGCGGCGGCACGATCGCCTCGATGATGAACATGATGGAGGAGGCGTCCGCCGATCCCAGCCTGCGCGAGATCCTCGCGAACCCGTATGCGTTGGCGGAGACCGGTGACCGTTCGGGTGTCGATCAGCCGAACGTCACGCTGCCCGTGTACGACGACGGACACGAGTCGTGGTTGGCACCCTTCGTGATGGCCGCCACGAACACTCGCGTCGTCTTCCGCACCCACTCGCTGCTCGGACATCCGTGGGGCGATGACTTCACCTACGGCGAAGCGATGATGACCGGCGACGGCTGGTCCGGGCGGGCGAAGGCGATGGCGACGAGTGCCGCCTTGGCCTCGGCGATGGGTGCGGTCGCGTTCGGCCCGATCCGTTCGGTCATGGGCAAGGTGTTGCCCGAACCGGGCGAGGGACCGTCGCCCGAGAAGCAGGAGGCCGGCTTCTTCGACATCCGCTTCCACGGGACGACCGCGTCGGGAGACGAGCTCACCGCCACGGTCACCGGTGACCGCGATCCCGGGTACGCCTCCACGGCCAAGATGCTGGCCGAGGCCGCCACCACCCTCGCCGACAGCGACGCCGCAGGAGGCTTCTGGACCCCGGCCACGGCGCTCGGCGACGCCTACATCGATGCCCTCGTCGAACACTCCGGCCTCACCTTCGACATCACCTGAGCGTCGTCACCGCACCTCGCGCCCGACCGTTCCACCCGAATCCTCCGTTCTCGTCGCGGATCAACCCGCCGACCGGGGCGAATCGCGACGAGATGCCTGGGGTGGCGTGGGATGCGGCGGGGAATCGCGCGCGAAGGCGGGGCGGGGTGATCCGTGCGATGCGCCTCGGGTGGGACGAGTCGGGGGAGTAGCGTTCGGGTATGGCACTGGCGAAGGTCTGCGGGATCGAGACCGAGTACGGAATCGTCGTGCGCGGGGGCGACAACAACCCGGTCTCCGCGTCGTCACTGCTGATCAACGCGTACCTCGCGGCGGTGGCCGGCGATCGGGATCAGGCCGCGCCCCAGCGCGTCGACTGGGACTTCGACGACGAGCAGCCGACCAACGACGCCCGTGGGTACTCGCTCGACCCGGCGCTCGCACCCGAGGTCGAAACGACACTCGTGAACGCGGTGCTCACCAACGGCGCCCGCTTCTACGTCGACCACGCCCACCCCGAGATCTCCTCGCCCGAGGTTCGTGACGCCCGCGAAGCCGTCGTGTGGGACCGAGCTGCCGACGAGATCGTGCGTCGCGCGATGACCGCCGCGCGCTCGATGCTGCCCGACGCCGCCGAGATCATCGTCCACAAGAACAACTCCGACGGCAAGGGCAACAGCTACGGCTGCCACGAGAACTACCTCCTGGCCCGGGAGCTCCCGTTCGGTCGCTTGACGCGCCAGATCACGCCGCACTTCGTGACGCGTCAGGTGTTCGCCGGCGCCGGCAAGGTCGGCTGCGAACTCCCGGGACGACCGCACGACGACATCGGCTACCAGCTGAGCCAGCGGGCCGACTTCTTCGAGGAGGAGGTCGGTCTCGAAACGACGCTGAAGCGCCCGATCGTGAACACCCGCGACGAACCCCACGCCGATGCCCAGAAGTATCGCCGACTGCACGTGATCGTCGGCGATGCGAACATGAGCGAGGTCGCCACCTACCTCAAGGTCGGTACCACGGCGATCGTGCTCGCCATGATCGAGGACGACGAGTTGGGAGATGATCTGACGCTCGCCCACCCGGTTCCCGCAATGCGCCAGGTCAGTCACGACCCCAGCCTGCGCCAGACCGTGCAGTTGGCGAACGGGCAACGCGCGACGGCACTCGAGATCCAGTGGGATCTGTTCGAGCGGGCGCGGAAGTACGAGCAGGTCCACGGCCTCGAGTCGGTCGGCATCGGCGTCGGAGCCGACGTGCTCGATCGCTGGGAATCGGTATTGAGCGGTCTCGAGAGCGACCCCGACTCGGTGGCCGACCGCGTCGACTGGGTGGCCAAGCGCCGACTCGTCCGGGGCATCCAGGAGCGGCACGGCCTCGAACCGGCGTCGCCCAGGCTCAAGGCGATCGACCTGCAGTACCACGACCTGCGGCCCGAACGGTGCCTCGCCACCCGCGTCGGGATGCAGACGATGGTCGGCGACGACGAAGCCCGCAGAGCGATGGTGGAGCCGCCATCGTCCACACGGGCGTACTTCCGCGGGCGCTGTCTCGCGAAGTTCGCCGACGACATCGTGGCGGCGAACTGGGACTCGCTCGTCTTCGACATCGGTCGGGATCCGCTGCGTCGGGTGCCGATGATGGAACCGCTGCGCGGGACCGCCGACCACGTTGGTACGTTGATCGACCAAAGCGAGACGGCTCGGGTCCTGCTCGACCGTCTCGGAGAATCGAACTGAGGGAGCCCATGGCAGAGCGTCAGCAGAAGTCGAAACCGACCACGAGTCGAGACAGCGAAACCGTCGAGGAATCCGCGCCGCCCGTGACCGAGAGCGGCGAGAAGCTGAAGGCCGAACTCGATGACCTCCTCGACGAGATCGACGGCGTCCTCGAGACCAACGCCGAGGACTTCGTGAAGTCGTACGTCCAGAAGGGCGGAGAGTGAACGGTGGCGATGCCGTTCTTCGCTCCAGGTGACGATCCCGGGGCCAACTTTCCCGACCTGCTCCGCCGCATCGGTCACGGAAGCGCCGTACCCGCCGGCACGCTCGACGCAACAGCGCTCGGCGTTCCGCACGCCACGACCTGCGTCGCGCTGCGATACGACGGCGGTGTCGTCATGGCGGGAGACCGGCGGGCCACCTCCGGCAACCTGATCTCGCACCGAACGATGGAGAAGGTGGTCCAGGCGGACCGCCACAGCGGCGTGGCCATCGCCGGGTCGGCTGGTCCTGCGATGGAGATGGTCCGGTTGTTCCAGCTGCAGCTCGAGCACTACGAGAAGGTCGAGGGCTCGGCGCTCAGCCTGGAGGGCAAGGCGAACCAACTCTCCGCGATGGTCCGCAGCAATCTGCAGGCCGCGATGATGGGCCTCGTCGTCGTACCGATCTTCGCCGGGTACGACCTGCTCCGGTCGACGGGCCGGCTCTGGGACTTCGATGCCACCGGCGGCCGCTACGAAGAACGCGACTACGTGGCCACCGGTTCCGGAAGCCTGCACGCAGGAACCGTCGTGAAGGTCGGTTTCCGCAGCGACATCGGCCGTGACGATGCACTCGATCTGGCGGCACGGGCGCTGTGGGAGGCGGCCGATGCCGACTCCGCGACCGGCGGACCGGATGCGTTGCGCGGCATCTATCCGGTGGTGGCGACGATCGACGAGGACGGCTGGAACCGCATCGGCGACGATGAACTCGCCGAGCGCTACGCCCGGATCATCGCCGAGGTCGACGGAAGGAACGAAACGCAATGAGCATGCCGTTCTACGTCGCCCCCGAGCAGATGATGAAGGACCGTGCCGACTACGCGCGGAAGGGCATCGCTCGCGGCCGAGCGCTGGTCGCGATGCGCTACACGGACGGGGTCGCGATCGTCGCGGAGAACGCCTCCGAGACGCTCCGCAAGGTCAGCGAGATCTACGACCGCATCGCCTTCGCCGGCGTCGGCAAGTACAACGAGTTCGACCAACTGCGCGTCGCCGGAATTCGTGCGGCCGACCTCAAGGGGTTCCAGTACTCGCGCGACGACGTCGACGCCCGCAGCCTGGCGAACAGCTACGCCCAGATGCTCGGCAACATCTTCACCCACGAGATGAAGCCGATGGAGGTCGAGATCCTCGTCGCCGAGGTCGGCCTCGACGGCGCCGGCGATCAGATGTTCCACATCCTGTACGACGGGACGGTCGTCGACGAGCGGAACTACGCGGCGATCGGCGGCGACGCCGAGACGATCCGCGAGCGTCTCCAGGAGCAGTGGTCGGACTCGATGGATCTGGCTTCGGCCGTCCGCACGGGTGTGTCGGTCCTCGGCGGGGCGGATCGTGAGATCCCGTCGGGCGACCTCGAGGTCGCGACGCTTTCGCGTGGCAATGGGCGGCGCTGCTTCCAGCGGGTTCCCGGCAGCGAGGTCGACGACCTGCTCGCCGGCTCCTGAGCGTGAGTCCTGACCGGGCACCCGACGTGGGGCTGGGTTAGGTTGCGGCGGTGGAGCGACGGATCTACGGGCTCGAGAACGAGTACGGCGTCACCTGCACCCTGCGCGGTCAACGACGGCTGAGCCCTGACGAAGTCGCGCGCTACCTGTTCCGGCGGGTCGTGTCGTGGGGGCGGAGCTCGAATGTGTTCCTGCAGAACGGAGCACGCCTCTACCTCGATGTCGGCTCCCATCCCGAGTACGCCACGCCGGAGTGTGACTCGATCTACGACGTGGTCGTCCACGACAAGGCGGGGGAGCGGATCCTGGAGGAACTCGTCGAGTCCGCCGAAGAACGCCTCGCCGAGGAGTCGATCCGCGGGACCATCTACCTGTTCAAGAACAACACCGACTCGGCGGGCAACTCGTACGGCTGCCACGAGAACTACATGACCCGTCGCGACGACGACCTGGGAACCTACGCCGAGGTCTTGATTCCGTTCTTCGTCAGCCGGCAGATCTACACCGGTGCCGGCAAGGTGCTGCAGACGGCGCGTGGCGCGAGCTACTCGATCGCCCAGCGCGCCGAACACATCTGGGAGGGCGTGTCGTCGGCGACCACGCGGAGTCGGCCGATCATCAACACGCGCGACGAGCCGCACGCCGATGCCGAGCGCTACCGACGACTGCACGTGATCGTCGGCGATTCGAACATGAGCGAGTACACCTCGTTCGTCAAGGTGGGAGCCGCAGCGTGCATGTTGCGAATGCTCGAGGATCCGCAGGTCGTGTTGCGGGACATGACCCTCGAGAACCCGATCCGCGCGATCCGCGAGATCAGCCACGACATCACGTGCCGGCGCACGGTGCGCCTCGCAAACGGGCGAGAGGTCAGTGCGCTCGACATCCAGCGTGAGTATCTGGACCGGGCGCTGCGTTACGCCGACTCGCAAGGCTTCCCGCCGATGGAACAGCGGGCGCTGGAGATGTGGCAGCACTGCATCGAGACGATCGAGAACGACCCACTGAAACTCGACCGTGAAGTCGACTGGGTCATCAAGTACAAGCTCCTCGAAGCCTTCCGCGAGCGTCACGGCTTGGCGCTCGGCGACCCGCGGGTGCAGTTGCTCGATCTGCAGTACCACGACGTCAGCCGCCAACGCAGCCCGTTCTACAAGCTGCAGGACCGGGGCATGATCGAGCGGATCTGCACCGACGACGACATCGTGACCGCCATCGAGACGCCGCCACAGACCACCCGGGCTCGACTGCGCGGCGAGTTCGTCAAGCGGGCCAAGGAACGCAAGCGTGACTACACCGTCGACTGGGTGCACCTGAAGCTGAACGACCAGGCGCAGCGCACCGTCCTGTGCAAGGACCCGTTGAAGAGTCGTGACGAACGTGTCGAACGGCTGATCGAAACCCTCTGAGAGCGGCGATCGGCTGGCGAGGGGACCGGGTACCGTAGTGGTTTCGTGAGTTCCGCTTCCGACATCGACGTCCCCGACGACATCGACTTCGACGACGACAACGATCCGGGGCCTCGGGCGCGGGCGTTCTTCGACTGGATCGTCGTCATCGTCGTCGCGCTGACCGTTGCATTTCTCGTACGCGGGTTCGTCCTGGCGCACTTCATCGTCGAAGGGTCGTCGATGGACTCGACGCTCGAAACCGGCGACCGGGTGTTCGTCAACAAGTTGTCGTACCGACTTCACGACCCGAATCGGGGCGATGTCGTCGTGCTCCACCAGATCGACGGTGCTTCCGAGCGGGACCTGATCAAGCGCGTCATCGCCTTGCCGGGTGAGTCGATCGAGATGACCAACTGCGAAGTACGCATCACCGACGACGATTCGGGGACCTCGCGGGTGCTGTCCGAGCCGTATCTCGACCCGGAGGTCATCGCTCCCGGCTGTGGTGGAGACTTCGACGCGGTGTCCGTCCCCGACGATCACGTCTTCGTGATGGGTGACAATCGCAGCGGATCGCAGGACAGCCGTGCCCTCGGTCCGATCTCCGAGGATGATCTCGTCGGTCGGGCGTTCGTGGTGTTCTGGCCCCGGTCGAACTGGACCTGGCTGTAGCAGCCCGTCAGGGCGTGCCGACCTCGCGGGTCATCACGTCCATCATCCTGTCGGTGTGGTCGCTGTAGATCGCATCGACGCCCATGCGGACGGCCGTCTCGAGCTGGTGCTCGAACTGCAGATCCCAACTGAACGCCAGCAGGTCGAAGCGGTGGAACAGAACCACGAGACCGCCGTTCCAGT
Organism: Ilumatobacter nonamiensis YM16-303; assembly: GCF_000350145.1. Taxonomy (GTDB): domain Bacteria; phylum Actinomycetota; class Acidimicrobiia; order Acidimicrobiales; family Ilumatobacteraceae; genus Ilumatobacter_A; species Ilumatobacter_A nonamiensis. The sequence continues at coordinate 29,612 of NZ_BAOL01000163.1, forward strand.
CCGTGTGGTGCATGTTCATCACCTCGATCCCCGCCTCGGCGAGTCGCGCGGCGTGGAGCTCCGGACCCGCAGTGAGCTTCGCGAGCCGGGTGGAATGGACCAGCCGGAAATCGGCGAGGCCGGACCGTTGCTGCGTCAGTCGATCGAAGTCCGGATCACACAGCCAGGTCCTCCCGGCGACGTCATCTCCCTGGCTCCGGACGACCTCGGCGACACTCGCATAGGCGTCTGGCGACTTGATGTCGAGCGAGAGGTGGTACTCCGCTCCGCACGTCTCGTACAGTCCGCGCAGGCTCGGGATGTGCCCGGGAAGGTCCACCGCATCGATGCGTGCGATCGGAATCCGCCGCACCCCCCGCCGAACGACACCGTCGTGGTCGAGCACGGCGACGCCGTCGGCGGTCACCCAGACGTCACTCTCGAGCCCCGTCGCGCCGAGCCGTAGCGCCAGCTCAAAGGCCTCGAGGGTGTTCTCCGGAGCGTGCACGCGAGCGCCCCGATGGGCGAATGCGACGGGGGGATCGAGGCGGGAGGGGAGGCGTTGTTGCATTCCAGATCATGATGTCATGGTCGTAGACTCGACCCGTGTTCAATCTGCAGGGCAGCGAGATCATCTTCATCTTGCTGCTCGCTCTCGTGGTGCTCGGCCCGGAGAAGCTTCCCGGTGCGATCAAACGTGCGACGCAGACCTACAACGAACTGCGCAAGATGTCGAGCGGCTTCCAGAACGAGTTCAAATCGGCGATCGATGAGCCGATGCGCGAAATGCGCGCCACTGCCGATCTCATCAAGGACCAGGCCGACCCCAAACGGGTCGCAGAAGAAGCCGAACGGGCCGCAGCCGCTGCGGCCGCAGCCGACCGCGCCGACGAGAAACTGGCCGCCGAGGCAGCGGCCGAACGGACGCTCGATGCGGATTCCGTCGCAGATCCCGACCGGTCCGTCGAGCCGCGTCCGGCCGATCCGTTCGATGACCCGACCGAGGATCCGTACGAGGAGAGCGCATGACCGCGACGGCCTCCCCGCCGTCGGACACGATGACGCTCACCGAGCACCTGGCGGAATTGCGCACCCGGATCATTCGATCTGCACTCGCAGTCGTCATCGGGGCGGTGCTGATCATCGCGTTCTACGAGCCCGTGCTGACGTTCCTCGCACAGCCGTACAACGACCTCTGCGACTCGAAACCGACCTCGTTCTGTCCGCCCGCCGACCAGCGGCTGAACGCGTTCAGCCCCACGGAGGGCTTCGCCGCTCGCATGCGCATCGGAATGTACGGGGGCATCATCGTCGCGCTTCCGGTGATCCTGTGGCAGGTCTGGCGATTCGTGGTTCCCGCGTTGGAGGCGAAGGAGAAGAAGTACGCCATCCCCTTCGTCGTGTCGTCGGTCGTGTTGTTCGGTGCCGGCGCCACGATGGCCTACATCACGGTCGGGCGTGCACTCGAGTTCCTCATCTCGTGGTCGGGCGAGAGCGTCAACCAGGTGTTCGGCATCGAGAAGTACATCAGCCTCGTCGGTCTGATGATCTTCGCGTTCGGCGTGGGGTTCCTGCTCCCCGTCCTGCTCGTGTTCCTCCAGCTCGTGAAGGTGGTGTCGCCGCGAGCGCTGCTCGGCGGATGGCGCTACGCAATCGTCGGCGTGTTCGTGCTGGCCGCCGTGATCACGCCGTCGGGCGACCCGGTGACCCTGATGATGCTCGCCGTCCCGATGATCGCGCTGTACTTCGTCGCCGTCCTGATCGGCTACCTCGTCGGACGTCGGCGAGCGAGCGCGAACGCCTGAGCTGAGCGATGACCGTCCGGCCTGACCGCAGCGATCTGATCGCGACCCTGCCCTTCGCACCCGACCGCTTCCAGGTCGACGCGTTCGACGCCCTCGATGCGGGTCGACACGTCGTCGTGGCCGCACCGACCGGGAGCGGCAAGACCGTCGTCGCCGAGTACGGCATCGCCGCCGACCGCATCGATGGTCGTCGATCGTTCTACACCGCGCCGATCAAGGCCCTCTCGAATCAGAAGTACCGCGACCTCGTCGAGATCCACGGCGAGGACGCCGTCGGTCTGCTGACCGGCGACAACTCGATCAACGGCGATGCGCCGATCGTCGTGATGACGACCGAGGTCCTCCGCAACATGATCTACGCCGGACGCGACCTGAGCGCGCTGGGCACGGTGGTCGTCGACGAAGTCCACTTCCTCCAGGACACGTACCGCGGTCCCGTGTGGGAGGAGGTGATCATCCACCTGCCACAGCATGTCCGGTTGATCGCCCTGTCGGCCACGGTGAGCAACGTCGCCGAACTCGCCGACTGGATCGGCACGGTCCGCGGCCCGACCGAATCGGTCGTCGAACGCCAGCGTCCGGTCGAACTGTCGAACAAGTACCTCGTCGCCGACCGGGACGAGAACCGATTGCACCTGCTCGAGATGTTCGTCGGCGGTGGGATCAACCGTGACGCATTGCGCCTCGACGAGTCTGCGGCGCGGCGCCGCCCGCGTCGCGACGAACGTCGAGGCCGGGATCGCCGCGGAGCGCCGGGAGGCGGGCGACGACTGGCCACACCCGGACGCATCGAGACCGTGGAGTTGCTCGACGAGCGGGGACTCCTGCCGGCGATCTTCTTCATCTTCAGTCGTGCCCAGTGCGACGAGGCCGCCAAGACGTGCCTCGACGCCGGGATCGTGCTCTCCTCGGATGCCGAACGAGCGCAGGTCCGGGCGATCGTCGAGGAACGGTTGGCGGGGCTCGATCCCGACGATCTCGACGTGCTCGGGTACGACCGATTCGTCCGACAGCTCGAAGCCGGTCTCGCCGCGCACCACGCCGGGATGGTGCCGGCGATGAAGGAAGTGGTCGAAGCGTGCTTCATCGCCGGGTTGGTGAAGGTCGTCTTCGCGACCGAGACACTCGCGGTGGGGATCAACATGCCGGCGCGTTCGGTGGTCATCGAGAAGTTGACCAAGTTCACCGGTGACCACCACGAGCAGCTGACGCCCGGTCAGTACACCCAGCTCACCGGTCGCGCCGGCCGACGTGGTCTCGACGAGACCGGCGATGCGATCGTGATGTGGACGCCGTGGGTGCGTTTCGACGAAGCCGCACAGCTGGCGTCGAGTTCGTCATTCCACCTTCGTTCGGTGTTCCGCCCCACCTACAACATGGCCGCCAACCTCATCCGCACGCACACCGCTCCGGAAGCACACCGTCTGTTGAACCTGTCGTTCGCCCAGTTCCAGGCGGACCGGGACGTGGTGCAGATCGAAGCGCGACTCGAACGGAAGCGGGCCACCCTCGCCGAGAAACTCGCGGAGGCCGAGAGCCCGTACGGCGACATCGACGAATACCGCAATCTGCGGCGCAGCGAGTCCGACAATCGCCAAGCGCGTCGTCAGGCATCGGCGGGGCAGATGCGTGGCGCGATGGCCAAGCTCAAACCCGGGGCCATCATCCGCGTCTCGAAGGGGGAGTTCCGCGGCCCGGTGGCCGTGGTCGCGATCGCACATCGTCGTTCAGGGGTCCGCCTCACGGTGATCACGAAGAGCGAGGAGGTCATGCAGATCGACGGTGACGACCTCGTCGATCTGCCCGAGCCCGTCGGTTCGATCAAGCTTCCGCCGAACTTCGGCCCCCAGCGGAAGGGTTACCGGCGTGACGTCGGAAAGCGTCTGCGTACGGCCAAGATCGGATCCGACAAGCGCCAGCAGCGCAACGACCGCGGCGCGGACCGCCAGATCCGCTCCGACGAACTCGATGTCGCCCGCGACCCTGATCTGCGCCGGCGGGTCGAGGCCGCCGGTCGAGCCGAACGACTCGTCCAGGAGATCGACCGACTCCAGTCGCGCGTTTCCGACAAGAACCAGTCGCTCGGTCAGGAGTTCGACCGCGTGCTCACCCTGCTCGATCGCTACGGGTATGCCGACGTCGATGCGTGGGAGTTGACGAGCGACGGGGACATGCTGGCCGGGATCTTCCACGAGTGTGACCTGCTCGTCGCCGAGATGCTGCGCGCCGATCTCCTCCACGACCTGTCATCGGCCGACCTCGCCGCGATCGTGTCCTGCGTGGTCTACGAACATCGCAGTCCGGAGCCGCCGCCGGCACCGTGGTTCTCGTCGAAGGACGTGCGGACGCGTTGGAACCGTCTCGACGCGCTCAGCGCCGACCTGCGCGGACAGGAGCGCTCCGTCGGTCTCGGCGAGCACCGTGAGCCCGACCCGACGTTCGCCGCGATCGCTCACGCCTGGGTGGCAGGGGAGGGCTTCGCCGAGATCGTCGACGAGGAGGAACTCACCGGCGGCGACTTCGTGCGCACGATGAAGCAACTGATCGACCTCCTGCGCCAGGTCGCCACGGTCGCGCCCGAACGCTCGGTCCGCGAGGCCGCGTCGGCGGCGGTCGACGGTGCCCGGCGAGGTGTCGTCCTCGACGGGTCCGCTCCCGGATGACGATCTCGAAGGGGACCACGTGGGGGTCCGCGGTCCCACGGCCGGCGGATCTGCGAGTCGCCGCCGACGACGTGCAACTGGCCGAGTGGTTGAACGACGCCACGCAGCGTCCGACGGCGGTCGCATCGGGCGACCTGTGGCGCACGATCGGGGGCACGTCGACGGACGGCCGCGAGGAACTCAACGAACTGCCGCTCGACCTGCTCGAAGTGAATCTCGACGGCACCGTCGTGCATGCGGTCGCTCACGTCGTCGCCCATCTGCCGTGGTGGCGCGGCAGCTGGCTGCGGGGGCCGGTCGTCGCGGTGATGAACGCAGAGTTCGTGGGCGAGCACGACGTCGCTCCACGGGGCCATCCGAACGACGGACGAGCCGAGGTCCTCCAGATCGACGGTTCGATGTCGGCGCGTCAACGCCTCGCCGTGCGCCGTCGGCTCCGCAACGCCAGCCACCTCCCGCACCCGCAGATCACGACCCGGTCGGTCCGCCACGTCGAGTTCCCGGCGCTGTCCGGCCTGCGAGTGGCCGTCGACGGCCGAGATCGCGGGTCGGTCAGCACGTTGACGGTCCGGGTCCGACCCGACGCCGCCGTCCTCTACGCATGACCCCGTTCTCGTGATCTCCTCCAGCGCTCCGTGCGCGAACTGTTCACGAGA
>NZ_BAOL01000162.1 GCF_000350145.1 Ilumatobacter nonamiensis YM16-303
CCGTGCGCGAACTGTTCACGAGAACGCTGCGTGGGAACCTCGATCATCCGCCGGAGAGGGCCATCACGTGATCGTCGTCAGGGACGGTCACGTCGGAGTCGAGCGACTGGCGGGTCTGGCCGTCCAGCCACCCTTCGGGAATCGCGACTCTGATCGGTCCGTTCGTGTGACCGCGCTTGATCCGCTCGCCGCCCTCGACGATCGTCGCGTCGGCGCCGACCTTGTCGAGCATCGTCGCAAGAATGTCGTCGAGTTCGGCCAGCGACTTGGTCATCGAGAACCGACGGCGGATCTCCGAGCCGACGGGGTACCCACTCATGTACCACCCGGTGTGCTTCCGGAAATCTCGCATCGCATGATCCTCACCGAGGTGCTGTGCCAGGAGCGCGGCGTGGTCGGCCATCACGGCTGCGACCTCGCCGAGCAGGCGGCTCGGTGGAACCTCGCGGCCGTTGAGTGCGTCGACCAGGTCGCCGAACAGCCACGGCCGGCCGAGACACCCACGACCGACCACGACCCCGTCGCATCCGGTCTGTTCGATCATGGCGACCGCGTCCGACGCCTCCCAGATGTCGCCGTTGCCGAGCACCGGAATCGACCCGCCGAGCGACGACATGTGCTCCTTCAACTCGCCGATCGCTTCCCAGCGCGCTTCGCCCGAGTAGTGCTGCTCGACGGTGCGCGCGTGCATCGCGATCGACGCGACCCCCTCGTCGGCACAGACCTCACCGGTGCGCTTGAACGTCAACCAGTCGTCGAACAAGCCCATCCGGAACTTGGTCGTCACCGGGATGCCGTACGGCGACGCCGCAGCGACGGCCGCGCGCACGATCGCACGGAGCAGTTCAGGACGAGCGGGTACGGCCGCTCCGCCACCGCGACGGGTGACCTTCGCCGCGGGGCACCCGAAGTTGATGTCGATGTGGTCCACACGGCCGTCGTCACAGAGTTGGCGCACCGCATCGCCCATGATCGCCGGGTCGGACCCGTACAGCTGCTGGCTGCGCGGATGCTCGTCGTCGCCGAACGTGATCATCCGGTGCGTCTTCGGATTGCCCTGGACGACCGGTGTGGCCATCACCATCTCGTTGACGTACACGAGCCCCGGCGCGTACCGGCGACAGAGCGCGCGGAACGGAGCATTCGTCACCCCGGCCATCGGCGCGAGGACCACGGGAGCCGCCAGCTCGTGCTGGCCGATCGAGTACGTCATTGCCCCGTCCACGGTATCGGCGTCTCCACTGAGGTCTGACCCCAGTCGAGACGGGCTACGGCTGAGACTGCGGCGTGAGAATCTCGTCGACGATGTGAACGAAGCCGGGAGCGTCGTTCTCGACCGGGTTGTCGAAGTCGATGATCGGGACACCGCCCACGGTCGGACTCTGTGTCCCGAACGCGTCCAGCGGCTGAGGGTCACCGAAATCCACGGGAAGGTCGCTGCGAGCGGAGAGATCGCTGCGGTCCAACGCACCCGCGAACGAGACGTGCGACTGCAGAACCTGTACGAGCGTCGGTTGCCCCGTCGGATCGAAGCTCGAGAGGAAATCGGCCACCGCTTGGTCGGACGCAGCGAAGAGCGTGAACGGCTGACTCGAGTTCTCGAGGTCCGCGAGAACACCTTCGTTCTCGAGCAGATCGTGGAACTGCACGTACCCGTTGTCGATGAGGAAATCGGCGACTCCCGGGTCGGGAGCCACCGTGGTCGGGGCAGCCGTGGTCGGCGCTGCGGTCGTGGGGGCAGCGGTGGTCGGCGCCGCTGTCGTCGGGGCTGCGGTGGTCGGTGCGACCGTGGTCGTCGTCTCCGCCACCGTGGTCGTCGTCTCGGCGACGGTGCTGGTCGACTCCGGAACGGTCGTCGTCTCCGCGATCGTCGTCGGCGGCGGAGTGACCAGCTGATTGACCATGGCGCAAGCGATGCGATCGCCGGGAATGAACGTCTGGTTCGGGAAGCTGTACGTGCCGACCCCGGCGAGCGAGTCGTTGCTCTCGTCGAGCGCCACGTCGGTGGCCACGACGAGCGTTTCGCTCGATCCGTCTCGAGTCAGCTCACAGGTGGCCCCGATCCCGGAGACGGCCTGGTCACCTTCTGGTTGGACCGCCTCGACGAGGTCGACCGTCGTCGACCAGCCCGCGGTCTCCTCGACCGGCGACCACCGGAACTCGACCCGTCCCGTGGCGTCGGTGTCGAGCACCGCCGAGCGACCGACGACGGCGTCGGCGGGTTCGACCCACCGGTAGTCGTCGGGCGAGGGAGTCGGGGTCGCGACCGTCACACTCAATCCGGTCGCCACGGGTCCGCCTCCCGAGTTGGTCCGGATCACCACGAGCGTCACCGGCTCGTCCGAGGCGTCATCGATGGCACCTTCGTCGTCGTCGCCACCGAGCAACACGAACAGCAGGATGATCAGCCCCAGGATCAGCAGCCCCAGCACGATGCCGGCGACCACGCGCGGGTTCTTGTACCACGGATCCTCGGGGAAGTCCTCCTCCAACGGCACCCCTCCGGTCGGCGGACGAGCGGAGGCTCCCGCAGCACCGGCGGCCGCACCGGGAACGATCGGCGGAATGCCCTCACCCGATTGCACCGGGTTGGACCGCGGCGTGACCGGTTCGGTCGGCATCACCTGCGTCGAGTCGAGCGGCGGCGTCCCTGGGGCACCCGTTCCCTCGGACGGCATCGCCTGCGTGGGATCGAGCGGATCGGAACCGGTCGCCTCCGGACCGCCACTCGCGGGGGCGTCGGCGGAGGGTTCCTCGGCGAGCCCGCCGAGGCCGGATTCGGACGTGTCCTCGGGCGGAGGCGGAGCAAAACCGTCGTCATTCGACATCGGCCCATTCTTTCATCCGCCGCGATCCCCAACGCGGCACTCCTCTTCAAACTCACATCACCGGCCACCCCGAACCAGCGGTGTGTGTGACCGAATCCGCGTCCGTCGTCGCTTTCGCTCACACAAACCCCGAATCCACCCGAAACCGGGTCGACGTGTGGCGACGAGGTCGGCGGCGTCAGTCGATCAACGGGAGCTTCAGGTTCGGAATCGCGCCGACGTCGAGCGTGGACGGCCCGTCGGATCGGAGTCGGTGCCACCCGGCAGCCGCGATCATCGCCGCGTTGTCGGTGCACATCGCTCGACTCGGAAGGAACCCCTGGATTCCGTCGGCAGCGCAGGCCGACAGCAGTTCCTCGCGCAACACCGAGTTCGCGGCCACTCCCCCGCCGAGCACGATCCCGGTCGCACCGACCTGCGCCGCGGCGAGCCGCGCCTTGTGCACGAGGACGTCGACCACCGCCATCTGGAACGACGCCGCCACGTCGGCATCCCCGACGTCGGGATGCTTGCGTACGTAGTTCATGACCGACGTCTTGAGCCCGGAGAACGAGAAGTCGAGACCCGCATCACGCATCGCCCGCGGGAACGGGATCGCATCGGGATCGCCGAGCAGGGCGGCCTCGTCGATCGCGGGTCCACCGGGATAGCCGAGATCGAGGAACCGGGCCACCTTGTCGAACGCTTCGCCCGCCGCGTCGTCGATCGTCTGTCCGAGCAGTCGATAGCGACCGTGATCCTGCATCTCGACCAGCATCGTGTGGCCACCCGAGACCAGGAGGACGACGAGCGGGAACTCGAGCGACGGGTCCTCGAGCGACGCGGCGTAGAGGTGCGCCTCCATGTGGTTGACCCCGACGAACGGCTTCCCCCAAGCGAGTGCCAGCGATTTCGCAGCGGACACGCCCACCAAGAGCGCTCCGACCAGTCCGGGCCCGACGGTGCATGCGATGGCATCGATGCGTGATTCATCGACGCCGCCTTCGACGATCGCCCGTGAGATCACCGGGTTGAGCGCGTCGAGGTGCGCGCGGGACGCAACCTCGGGAACCACCCCACCGAAATCCGCATGCAGTTCGATCTGCGTCGACACGACATTCGAGACGACATCGTTGCCTCCCATGACGAGCGCGGCCGCGGTCTCGTCGCAACTCGTCTCGATCCCGAGGACCAGGGTGGACTCATCCACGGTGAGCGCGTCAGGCGTCGTCATCGCGTGCCCCGCAGGTGGTCGAGGCGACGCGCGTAGTCACCCTCCTGGATGTCATGGCACCACATCACGATGGCGTCCTCCACGTTGTCGTAGTACCGCTTGCGGACCCCAGCCGGGACGAATCCGAACTCGTGGTACAGCCCCTGCGCTCCGGTGCTCGACACGCGAACCTCGAGCGTCCACGCAACGCACTCGCGACGGATCGCCTCGTCAGCCAGGGCGATCATGAGTGCACGTGCGACGCCCGTGCGACGGGCGTCGGGATGTACCGCGATGTTGGTCACGTGCGCCTCGTCGGCGGTGAACCACAGACCCCCGTGTCCGATGCTCGGGCCGGTCGGCCGTCCGCGTCCCCCATCGGATCGACGCCTCGCGGTGAGGTAGTAGCGCGATCCGCTCCCGACCTGTTCGATCTCGCTCTGGAACACTCGCGGCGACCAGGGCGTGGGGTAGGCGTGGCTCTCGGTCTCGAGCACGCCGTCCTTCAGGTCGCGTTTGCGCATCGGCGCGAGGACCAGTCCGTTCGGTCCGGACGCGGAGTCGCGTCGGAGCATCCGTTCGATGACGCTCATCGAGCGGCCCGCGTCTTCCAGTTGATCAGTGCGTCGGGTGCGCGCAGGTACACCGGTTCGATCTCACGCGGGTTGACCCACTCCTCACGCAGCGCTCGCGCATGCGCGAGCTGCACGAGCGGACTCGCCGACGGGTACGCGTCGCCGCCGATCTCACAGTGGAACCCTTCGAGGATCTCCTCCGAGTAGCGCCGCGCTCCGTCGCCCACGCACAGCGCCTCCTCGTTGCGCGCCATCAGGTCGGCGACGACATCGTCGACCGGTCCGACCTGGGGTTCTGCGACCTGTTGGATGCCGCCCGGCACCTGCTTGTACATCGCGTAGAACACCTCGCCCTTGCGTGCGTCGATCACCGGGACGACCACCCGATCGGTGTGACGGCACGGGAATGCGAGGAGGTCGAGCGACGAGATTCCGATCATCGGAATCCGCAGCGCGAGCGCGATCGCCTTCGCCGCCGCGAGCCCGACGCGCATCCCCGTGAACAACCCGGGGCCGACGTCGACCGCCACGACACTGATCTCGTCCATGTCGATGCCGGCCTGGCGGCACGTGAACTCGATCGCCGGCACGAGAGTCTCGGCGTGACGACGGCCCTTCGTGACCTCGAACAGTCCGATCACGCCTTCGTGTCCGCCGATCGCCACGCTCACACGTTCGGTGGCGGTCTCGATTCCGAGGATCAGCATCGGTATCCCTCCACTGCCTCGAGCAGACTCTGCCAGCGACCGGCCCATCCGGTGCCGACCGCACCGATTTCGAGGTCGCGCTGTCCGTCGAGCGTGAGCACGTCACTGTCGTCATCGGCGGCGTCGGCGTCTGCCGGGTCGCTGCGGTGCGGTTCGAGGCGCACGACGAGATGATCACCGAACACATCGACGACATCTCCCCACTCGATCAGCACGATCCCGCCGTACTCCGCGAGTTCGCGGAGCGCCAGGTCGGCGACCTCGCTGGTCCGGTCGAGTCGGTACAGGTCGGCGTGGTGGAGCGTCGCCTTCCCCGCCCGAGGACCCGACTCGATCGGATAGCTGTGGACGAGCGTGAACGTCGGTGAGGTGACACGATCGGTCACACCGACGGCGACACCGAACCCCTGGGCGAACGCCGTCTTACCGGCACCCATCTCCCCGGCCAGCACGATGATGTCCCCGGGGCGTGAGAGCTCGGCGACCGCGCCCGCGATCGCATGCGTGTCGGCCAAGGAGCCGGCATGGAGCGCGATCGAGTGCTCGGGCATCAGTTGTCGATGCTACGGCGTGGGACACGACCGATGCGTTTCGACACCCCACACACGATCTCGTAGCCGATCGTGTCGAGCGCTGCGGCCCAGTCCTCGGCACGGATCCGTTCGGTGGTCCCGTCCGGTCCCTCCTGCGTTCCGATCAACGTGACGTCGTCGCCGACCCGCACGTTGTCGTCACCGCAATCGACGACGAGTTGGTCCATGGTGACGACGCCGACGATCGGTCGACGGCGGCCGCCGATCAGCACTTCGCCGCCGACCGACGACAAACGGCGTGGCACGCCATCCGCGTAGCCGATCGGAATCGTCGCCACGGTCGTGTCACGGTCGAACCGGTGTCGCAGGCCGTAGGAAACGCGGGACCCGGCACGAACCTGCTTCACGTGACCGATCCGTGCACGCAGCTCCATCGCGGGACGCAGCCCGTCGCACAGATGGTCCACTCCGGGCCCCGGGGAGATGCCGTACATGGCGATCCCGGCGCGCACGAACGAGAGCCGCGCATCAGCGCGTGAGAGTCCACCGGCCGAGTTGGCGGCGTGGATCGCCGGCACCGGCGGGAGCAGCGCGAGGGTCTTGGCGAACGTTTCCAATTGCTGGTCGGTGAAGTCGACGGAGTCCTCGTCGTCGGCGTCGGCAACCGCCAAGTGAGTGAACACTCCGGCCAGACGTACGGCCGGTGCGCGCTGAACGATCGCATCCGCGAGCGACGGCGCGGCGTGCGGGTGCGTGCCGACACGTTGCATGCCGGTGTCGATCTTGAGATGGACCGGCAGGCCGACGGGTTCGGCGGCCACGAGCGCGTCGAGGAACGGACGCTGGTACACGGTCGGTGTCAGACGGTGCTCGATGATGTGCGGCGCGGTCTCGGGTGGCTGCTCGGTGAGCACGAGAATCGGCGCGTCGACCCCCGCCCGCCGGAGCTCGATGCCCTCGTGGACGAACGCCACGCACAGCCCCTCCGCGCCGGCCGCCATCGCGGTGCGCGCCACGTCGGTGGCACCGTGGCCGTAGCCGTCCGCTTTCACCACGGCCCACAGCGCAGCCGGTTCGAACCGCTCGCGCAGCAGGCGGACGTTGTGGTCGATCGCGTCGAGGTCGATCTCGGCCCACGCCCAACGCAGCGACGCGCTCATCGGAGTGCGCCGATCGCGTCGGGCACCAGGTCGACGATGTCGCCGGCGACGAGACCCTCGCGCGGTCCGAGAGCTGCGGCGGCCGCGTGGAGCCACGCCGCC
>NZ_BAOL01000161.1 GCF_000350145.1 Ilumatobacter nonamiensis YM16-303
GGCGCTCCGTGCGCGAACTGTTCACGGGTTGCCCGGTTTGAGGCGTCGGTAGCCTGACGCTGTGCCGCTTCCCCCTCCCCCGCCCGAACCGGCCGACCGTCCGTCCGGGCCACCGTTGCCGCCGCCGGGTGGTGACGGCAGCTCCGGCCGATCGTCGCTGCCCACTCCCCCGAGTGGTCCCGGCGCGTCCGGTGGCGCGATGGTCTGCTACCGACATCCGAATCGGACCGTCGGGCGGCGATGCACGCGATGTGGCAAGCCCGCATGTTCCGACTGCCTCCACCAGATGTCGGTCGGCAGCCACTGCGACGATTGCGTCAAGGCATCCCGACCCGACATGGCCACGCGGGCGAAGGACTGGACCGCAGGAAAGACCGCGATCGTCACCTACACCCTCATCGCGATCAACGTCGCGGTCTTCGTCGGACTCGGGCTCTGGTACGGCCTCGCCGAAACGTTCGCCGGCGACATCACCGATGCGACCCGACGGTTCGCACTGAACGCACGCTTCCTGACGGGCGAGCCGTTCCGATACCCGCTGTCGGATGGAACGTTCGCCATCAGCCAGGGCAACGAGGGGTACCGGCTGGTCACCTCCGGGTTCCTGCACTTCGGCATCCTGCACCTCGCGTTCAACATGTACTTCCTGTACATCCTGGGCAACCTCATGGAACCCCAACTCGGGCGGGTCAAGTTCCTCCTGCTCTACGCGGCCTCGCTGCTCGGTGGTTCCGCCGGGGTCATCCTCGTCGACCAGAATTCGTTCACCGCTGGAGCGTCCGGAGCCGTGTTCGGCCTGCTCGGTGCGGCCGCCGTCGGCATCTGGCAGCAGGGAATCAACCCGTTCAGCACGCAGATCGGCACGCTGCTCCTGATCAATCTCGGCCTGACGTTCTTCATCGGAGGCATCTCGATCGGCGGGCACATCGGCGGCCTCGTCGCCGGGTCGATCTGCGGTTTCGTGATGATGGCGCCCACCTACAAGAACCTTCCTGCATGGTCGCGGTACGCAACTCCCGTCGCCGTCGGCGTCGCTTCGGTCGTGATCTCCTTCGTCGCCGCCTGAATCCGATCGTCGGTGCCTGGCACCGATGAACGTTGCGACAGGTCCGTAGCATTTGCATCATGTCCTTGCGGGAGACGCACATCGATCGCATTCGCGACGGTTCGTTCGACACTCTGATCGTCGGCGGCGGGATCAACGGTGCGGTGAGCGCCGCCTCGCTGGCCGGGCGCGGGGCGAGCGTGGCGCTGATCGATCGCGGCGACTTCGCCCACTTCACGAGCCAGGCGTCCTCGAACCTCGTCTGGGGCGGCTTCAAGTACCTCGAGAACTACGAGCTGTGGCTCGTGTTCAAGCTCTGCCAGTCGCGCAATCGACTGATGCGGTCGTACCGGGCGAACATCCAGCAGATCCCGTTCTACGCCGCGCTCGACAAGGCGGGGCCCCACCCGCCGTGGTTCGCCGGCCTCGGCGCCCTCGCCTACTGGGTGATCGGTGGCTTCGGAACCCGCAGGCCCCGCCTGCTCAGCCGCGAACGCATCGAGCAGGAAGAACCGGCCATCGACACGACGAACGTCGCGGGCGGGATCGAGTACCGGGACGGGGTCCTCATCGACAACGACGCCCGTTTCGTCTTCAGTTTCGTGCGCTCCGCGATCGAAGCGGGGGCCGCCGCGGCGAACTACGTTGAACTGGTGTCGGCGGTCCGCAAGGGCGACCGCTGGATCGCTCGACTCCGCGACGTCGACACCGGCGAGGAGTTCCTCACCACCGCCCGCACGATCGTCAACGCGGCCGGACCGTTCGTGGACGAAACGAACCGCGGCTGGGGGACCACGACCGACCACCGGATCGTCTACTCGAAGGGGATCCACCTCGTCGTTCCCCGGCTCACGACGAACCGTCACGACCAGGTGCTGGCGTTCTACGACGACACCGAGCGGCTGTTCTACGTGATCCCGATGGGGCGGCGCTCCGTGATCGGGACCACCGACACGCGCGTCGACACCCCGTACACCGAGGTCACCGCGGACGACGTCGAGTTCCTCCTGGACCAGATCAACGACCGGATGGACCTCGACCCACCGCTGACCTCCGCGGACATCATCGCCGAGCGGTGCGGTGTCCGCCCCCTCGTCGTCAAGTCGCGCGGCGGTGATCAGACCGAGGTCGACTGGACCAAGCTGTCACGCAAACACGCCATCGAGACCGACCGCGACGAGCGGGTCGTCACCATCTTCGGCGGCAAGCTCACCGACTGTCTGAACGTCGGCGAAGAGGTGGCCGCCGAGATCGAAGCGATCGGCATCCCGCTCGAGAAGGACCTCCACAACTGGTTCGGTGAACCGGCAAAGGCGACCCGCAAGGAGTTCTTCCGCCAGGCCCGGCTGATGAAGCTCGACGGGCTGCGCACCAAACCCGACGTCGAGCCGTTGTCGGACCGACTGTGGCGCCGCTACGGCCGCCGCGCGTTCGCGATGCTGGACGCGATCCGCAGCGAGCCGGCGATGGCCGAGGACATCATGGGTTCGGCCGACTACATCCGGATCGAACTCCACGAGGCCGCCCGATCCGAGATGGTCACCAAGCTCGAGGACTTCATGCGCCGCCGCTCCAAGATCGAACTCGTGGTGCCCGACGCCGACATCGAGAGTTCGGCCGGCCTGCGCGAGGTCGCCGAGATCCTGTTCGGAGCCGACGATGCCGACCGACGTCTTGCCGAATACTTCGGTGGTGACGACCGCGTCCCCGAAGCGGTCCGCATGGGTCCCCGTCCGAGTGACGCGACCAGGACCGCTGCCGACGCACTGGTGTCGCCACGATGATCAATGTGTTGCGGCGTTGGTTCGGCTCGTCGACCATCACGTTCGATCCGGATTGGGAGCCGATCCTGCTCGAGCAGTTCGCCCACTGGAGCGCACTCGACGATGCGGAGCTCCACCGGATGCGCTACCTCCTGTCGCGCTTCGTCCACGACACGTCGTGGGAGGCCGCTCGCGGCATGGACCTGACCGACGACGTCAAGGTGATCATCGCCGCCCAGGCATCGCTCCTGCTGCTCGGTCTCGAGATCGACGAGTACTTCGACGTGTCGTCCGTGATCGTGCACAAGTCGACGGTCCGGTTGAGCGGCGCCCACCGCACCGCCGGCGGAACGATGTCCGACTCCCCACAGCGTCTCGCCGGTCAGGCCACCCCCAAGGGTCCGGTCGTGTTGTCGTGGAACGCGGTCCGTCGTGGAGCCCGGCGGCCCGAACACGGACAGAACGTCGTCTACCACGAGTTCGCGCACCGGCTCGACATGCTCGACGGCATCACCGACGGCACGCCACCGCTCGGCAGCGAGTCGGCGTCGCGCCGTTGGTCGGAGGTCTTCACCCCGGCGTTCGAACGAGTGTCGTCCGGTGATTCCGTCCTGCGTTCCTACGCGGCGACGAACACGGCGGAGTTCTTCGCCGTCGCCACCGAGGTGTTCTTCAACCGCCCGCACGACCTCGTCACGCACGAGCCGGAGATCTACGAACAGCTCCGCGGCTTCTACCACCAGGACCCCGCCAGCCGCCTCAGCGCCCCCGACCGCTGACCACCGAGCGCCGGGCCCCCTCGCACCACCCAGGAGATCGGTGAAATGTGAGACGACCCGTCGGTCTCACATCTCACCGGTGACGTGGGCGGATCGGTTGCGGTGAGAGTTGGGGCGGGCAGTTGGTCTCACATCTCACCCGCGGCGGTGGGAAGGGATGCGCGGATCTGGCATCGTGGGGAGTGTGGAAGACGTCCTGAACGCCTCGATCGAGTTCCCGACGCTGATCTTCACGGCGATCCTGGCGATCAGTGCGATCCTGTGGCTGCTGTCGCTCGTCGGAGCGCTCGACCTCGAGCTCGATGCCACCGACGGGATCCTCGACGACGCGCTCGAACCCCTGAACCTCTCCGAGGTTCCCGCCACGGTGCTGCTCACGTTGTTCGGTCTCGCGGGCTGGTTCGTCTGCGTCCTGTCCAGCGTGTTCCTGCTCGACGGGCGAAGCGGCACCGCGCTCGTGGTCATCTCGATCGTGATCGGTCTCGTGTCGGCCGTCGCCGCGCTCGTGTTCCTGATGTGGGTCGCTCCGAAGCTGGCGTCGGTGTTCGTCACCACGACGGCTCCCTCGAAGCGTGATCTGCTCGGCCGGATCGCCGAGGTCCGCTCGGCCACGGTGACCGACACCGCCGGCCGCGGCGAGGCCACCTGGCCGGACGGCACGACGTCGACCGTCGACCTCCGCACCGTCTCGGGAACCGATGTCGCACCGGGCGAGCTCCAGCGCGGTGATCTCGCCCTGCTCGTCGACTGGGACGAGGCCACCGACAACTTCACCGTCGGCCACGTGCCGGCCGAACTGACCGACAGCTGACCGATCGACGCGGTCGGGACAGCCGACGGTGATCGCACCGATCGCGTTGCCCGAGGATCGGCGACTGCGCTGCCATCGAGCGTTTCCGAACGGCCTCGCACATCGGCCGGGCCGATCAGCTTGCTGCGCGACGTCCCATCGGCCACCATGGGCGTCTCCGGGTGAGACATCGACCGCGGCACCTCGCTGGGGCGCGTCGTCACCCGATCACATAGAGAGAGCATCATCACATGGCAAGTGTCCTCGCAGCCGTGGCCGTCGTGGTCATCGTCGTCGTCGCCGTCGTCATCCTCGTCGCACTGCTCGTGTCGCGACTCTTCAAGAAGGTCCCGCAGGGCCAGGCCCTCGTCGTGTCGAAATGGCGATCGGTCGTGGTCACCTTCACCGGCCAGATCGTGATCCCCGTGATCCACAAGGCCGAGATCATGGACATCTCGGTCAAGAACATCCAGATCGAGCGTCGCGGCAAGGGCAACGGGCTGATCTGCAAGGACAACATCCGTGCGGACATCTCGATCGAGTTCTTCGTCAAGGTCGACCCGACCGAGCAGGCGGTCAAGAAGGTCGCCCAGGCAATCGGCTGCGAACGTGCCTCCGACATCGCCACACTCAACACGCTCTTCGCCGCCAAGTTCTCCGAGGCGCTGAAGACGGTCGGCAAGAAGTTCGACTTCGAGTCGCTCTACACCGACCGTGATTCGTTCCGCGACGAAATCGTCGAGATCATCGGCAAGGACCTCAACGGGTACGTGCTCGAAGACGTGGCGATCGACTACCTGGAGCAGACACCGCTCGCCGACTTCGATCCGGACAACATCCTCGACGCCGACGGCATCCGCAAGATCACGGAGCGGACCGCGGTCCAGCACATCGAGACCAACAAGGCCGAGCAGCTCGAGCGCGAGGAGACCACCCGTCGCACGGTCGACGCCGACAAGGCCGTGTTCGAGATGGAGCGCGACCGCGCCGAGGCCGAGGCGCGCCAGCAGCAGGAGATCCGCACGGTCCAAGCGCAGTCGGACGCCGAGGCGAAGTTGATCGAGGAGGCCGAACGCAAACGGTCCGAGGAAGGCCGCCTGTCCGCAGAGCAGGGCATCGGCGTCGCCAACGAGAACAAGGACCGCGAGATCGCGATCGCCGGGTTGAACCGTGAGCGCGTCGTCAAGGTCGAGGCGGAGAACATCGAGCGAGACCGACTGCTTGCCGTGACGGGTCGTGAGACCGCGGTCGCCGAAGCGGGCAAGGAGAAAGAGGAGCGGGCGCGCGAGCTCGCGGACGTCGCTCGCGGACGCGTCGAGGCAGACCTCGGGGTCGCCGAGAAGGAAGAAGCGATCGCCACGCTGCGCGTCGTCGAGGACGCCCAACGCCAGGCCGACGCCGAGATCCGGAGCGCCGAGGGCACCGCGCAGGCGCTGTTCGTCGGCACCGTGAAGGAGGCCGAGGCATCCCGCCAGGCGGC
Organism: Ilumatobacter nonamiensis YM16-303; assembly: GCF_000350145.1. Taxonomy (GTDB): domain Bacteria; phylum Actinomycetota; class Acidimicrobiia; order Acidimicrobiales; family Ilumatobacteraceae; genus Ilumatobacter_A; species Ilumatobacter_A nonamiensis. The sequence goes on from NZ_BAOL01000161.1 coordinate 5,858, forward strand.
CACGTCGGAAGCCGAGCGAGCCACGATCCTCGCCCGGGCGAACGCCGACGCCGCGCAGCAGGACTCGCTGGCATCGCAACGCCGGGCCGAGGGTGCCCAGGCGGAAGCTGCCGCCGACGGGCTCGCGACCGTCCAGGTGGAGCGCGAACGCGCGGAGGCGATCAAGGCGACCGGTCTCGCCGAGGTCGACGTGAAGCGCGCCGACGCCGAGGCGGTGCAGGCGCTCGGGACCGCCGAGGGTGAGGCCACGAAGGCCCGCCTCGCCGGCGAGGGTGCCGGACTCCAGGCCAAGGCGGAGGGTGTCGGTGCGATGACCGCTGCCGGCCAGGACCACGAGGAGTTCCGCCTGCGGCTCGAGACCGACAAGGAAGTGGCACTCGCCGGGGTCAACGCCCGCGCCGACGTCGCCAAGTCGGCAGCGTCCGCGCTCGGCGAAGCGATGTCGAACGCCGACATGAAGATCGTGTCCGACGAGTCGATCGTCGAACGGATCCTGTCCGCCGCCGGTCACGGCCAGGCGATCGACGGCTTCATCGGCAACAGCGACAGCGCGAAACGCCTGCTCTCGCCGTATCTCGACGGCGAGGAGAACCTCGTCCAGGACGTCGCCGAGGGAATCGGTGGCGTCGGCGCCTCCGGAATCCGCGACCTGACGGTCGCCGAGTTCGTGGCGCGGCTCGGTGGACGGCTCGGCGACGGCCAGGGTGGCTCGGCGCTGATCGATCAGCTTCGTGACGCCGTCGAGTCGAGCGGGATCGCCGGCGATTCGGTCGCCGACGTGATCGATGTCGACTGACCGGGAGCGCGTCGACCCGCGAGCGACCCGATGACCGATACCCCCACCACCGACGCCCAGCAGGCGCAGGAGGACGAGACCCTGCGCGGCGGGAGCTACGACCTGCTGCGTCGCCGCGTCGCGACGCAGACCGGCGCGCTCGAGGACATCGCCCACGCGATCGACGCGGATCGGGTCGAGGCGTTCGGCTCGGTCGGTCTCGCACTTACCGGTGCCGACCGACTGGCGACCGATCTCGCGTGCCTCCCACGCGACATCGCTCGGATCGGCAACCTGCTGCTGCTCGGCTTCAACCTCGATGTCGAGCTGAGCGTGCAGCAACCCGAGCAGGTCTTCGCCCTGTACGAGGTCGCCGACATCGAGAGCGATCAGCCGCAGCTCAGCCCGATCGCCGATGACGACCCACGGAACTTCCTCGCCGACCCGGAGTTCCGCACCGAGTTCGACAAGCTCGTCCGCTTCTTCGGCAAGACCCGGTTCTCCGACCTGCGAACCACACAGAACCAGCTGCTTGCGGTGTTCCAGGTCGGCGATCGGATCGATGACGTGCGCGTGTTCCGGTGGACGCTCACGGGAGAACGCACGACACGCACCGCCACGTTCGTCGATGCCCGTGGCGACCGCGACTACACGTGGCCGCCACCCCACGACCAGCGCTGGACCACAGCGAGTCGTGAAGATCAGCGCGCCGGGGCCCACCCGGTCGTGTCGATCCAGGACGAGGTGTTCGTCGGCTTCCGCGGCGGGCGACTCCAGCTGCGGGTCGAGACCGGTGAGGGCGGGTCACACGCCGAGATCGACGAGACGATCGCCAACTCGGGCCAATCGCTCGCCGACCTCAGGGTCGACCACCTGACGGTCGGCGACATCCTGCTGATCCGCGTCCATCTCTACGAGGAGGACCCGCGCACCTACGTGTTCTCCCGTCGGAGCCGTACCGGGCGTCGCGTCGATGCGGCCGGCGTCGCCTCGCGTCTGCTCCCCGGTGGCGAGGGGCTGATCTTCCCCGGCGGCTACCACCTCACATCGACCGGTACCAGGGTCTTCGACGTCGACGTGACCGGGCTGCGCTTCGAGGAGTTGATCGCCGCGCCCAACGGCGAGGACGTGCTGTACGTCTTCCACCGCCTCGACCTCGGCGAGTACCTGCTCATGCCGTACAACCTCGTCCGGCGCGAAGTGTCTCAGGTGATCACGTGTCATGGTTTCGCCACGTTCAACGATGGCTCGATGGTCCTGTTCCGCGACCAGGCACAGGACATCGACGCCGCGAAGATCCACCCGATCCAGTGGTGGCAGACGCCGTTCGCCGATCCCGATCACGTCCCCGACGCCGGTGACACCAACCCATGGATGCAACGCGTCGGCAACGCCGCACTCGTGTCGGGACTGGGCGACGTCTACGACATCGTCCGGCTGAGCCGCGACGACGAACCGACCGCTCGCTCGTGGGAGGGGTTGGCCTCCAGCACGCGCCGTGCCATGGACCAGCACCTCTGGTTCGTCGACGAGGAAGCGCACGGACTGCACGCTGCAGCGCACGAGGTGTTGACCACTGCGGGACAGTTGCTCGACGAACACAAGCTCGTCGAGCGCAAGCGCTCCGCTGCTCGCGCGACGTTGGCAACGGCCGAGGCCGACGTGCGGCAGGTGCTCAATGGGATCTCCACCGCGTCGACCCCTGATCAGGTCGTCGGCGCGCTCGGGCAGCTGCGTCGTGCGCGCGGCGAGTTGTCCGTCGTCGCCGACACCGACGCGATCGACACCGAACGTGTCGAGACGCTGATCGGCGAACTCGACGCCGGCGTCACCGAACTGTCCGAGCGGGCGGTCGACGTGCTGTCCCGACCCGCCGCGTTCGCGACGCTGGAGTCGAAGATCGCGACAGCGGAAGCCGCCGTCGGCGATGCCACCACGTCCGCCCAGCTCGACGAGATCGCCGAGCGGCTCGATGTACTCGGCAACGACCTCGACGCGGTGGTCGACACGGTCTCGGCGCTCGAAGGCGGCGATCCGACCGTGCGCACGACGATCGTGCGCAGCGTTTCCGAGGTCACCGGCGCGGCCAACCGTGTCTCGGCGCAACTGGACTCGAAGCGCCGCAACCTCGGGGCCACCGAGACCGCGGCCGCGTTCGACGCCGAACTCGCGCTGGTGGAGCAGACCCTGAACGGCTCCGTGTCCGCCGCCGCGACCGCCGAGGAATGCGATGCCGTCCTGGCACGGCTGCTCGTCACGATCGAGCGATTGGAATCGCGCTACGGCGACGATCCCGATCACAGCGCCTCGATCGCGGAAGTGCGTTCGACCGCACACGAGGTGGTCGGTGAGCGTCGTACCGCGCTGCTCGACGAACGGAACCGTCGCGCGACCCGGATCGTCGACGCCGCGACGCGCCTGCTCGAAACCGTCACCCGCCGCGCGAGCGAGTTCGCCGACGACAAGGAGGTCGCGTCGTTCTTCGCGACCGATCAGTTGACGTCCCGAGTTCGCGAACTGGCCGACGAACTCGAATCGCTCGACGACGCAGGACGCGCGGCGGAGGTGCGCAGCGGTCTCCGCAACGCGATGGAGGAGGCGCGTCGGCGGATCCGTGACAAGGCGGCCCTCGTGTCCGACGACGGGGCGGTCGTGCTCGGTGGCGTTCGCCTCGCACCCAACACCCAACCGTTCGAGATGGTGCTGTCGGCTCGTTCCGACGAGCAGGGGAACGACACGGTTGCCGCCACGATCACCGCGACGGACTTCGCCGTCGATGCCACGGCCGAACTCCAGGACTATGCCGACCTGCTCGGACGATCGTTCCCATCGGAAACGTCGGATGTCTCCCGCAGTGAATACCTGGCGTGGGCGGTGCTGGAGAAGATGGTCGAACGACCAGGTGGCCTCCAGGAACTCCTCACGGCAACCGCCAACCCAGCGGCCATGAACACCATCTGCCAGGCCGAAGCCGAGCGGCGCCACGGCGACGGATACCAGCGCGGTGTGCACGACCAGGACGCGGCGCGGATCCTGACCGCCGTCATGCCGTCGCTCGAAGCAGAGCCGCTGTTGCGGTTCACCGGTCTGGTACGTGGTCTCGCTCGGCTGTGGCTGTCCCAGCTCGACGACGATGCGGTCGCCGCATGGGTGGCGAAGTCGAAGGCAGCTGACACCGCGGCGCAACGCCTCGGGGCGACCGGGCCGGCCGAACGCTTGGCCGAGGAAGCGCGCTACGAGATCGAACAGTTCGTGGCCGCCTCGGCCGCTCCCCCAGCGCACCGGTCCACGTTCGGTCCCGTGCAGATCGACCGCGCCGCCAGCTATCTGGTCGACGAGTTGGCGGTCGGCCCTGACGTCGTGGCGTCGTCCACGGCGACGGCCCTCGTCGGTGAACTCCGGGGCGATCTCGGCGACGACGGGGTCGCCGAACTCGAAGTGGCGCTGGCTGCCGAACCCGATGCGGTCGAACGTTTCGTGCTCGCGCACGACTGGGTCACGGCCTACGTCGCGGCAGACGAATCTCGTGCCGACAAGGTGTTCGACATCGCCGAGGCGGCAGCGATGCTCGCCACCCCTGAACTCGCGGTCCGTCGCGCGAACCAAGGCGGGGCGATCACGGTCACCGGGCTCGTCGCCGATCACCGCCGGATCGTCGACGGCGAACTGGTCACGCGCACCGACGAACTCGCCGAAGGGGCAGGCGCGCTGTTCGCCGAGATGCAGACGCGCTGGCCCGAGTACAGCGATGCCCGCCGTCGGGTGGTCGAGCGTCAGCGCCAGGAGGTGAAGCTCGACGAGCACCGTCCACGGGTGATGTCCGGATTCGTGCGGAACACGTTGATCGACACCGCGCTGCTGCCGCTGTTCGGTCCCAACCTCGGTCGCCAGCTCGGAACGGTCGACCCGACCGACGTCGCACGGCAGGGTCTGCTCGTCGTCGTGTCACCGCCCGGCTACGGCAAGACGACCCTGATGGAGTGGATCGCCGATCGACTCGGGCTGCTGATCGTCAAGGCGAATGGCCCGGCACTGGGACACGACACGACCAGCCTCGACCCCGGCGACGCTCCGAACGCCGCCGCGCGAGCCGAGGTCGAGAAGATCAACCTCGCGTTCCGGATGGGCCGCAACGTGATGCTGTACCTGGACGACATCCAGCACACATCGCCGACGCTGCTGTCCCGGTTCATCCCGCTCGCCGACGCGACCCGGCGTGTCGAAGGTGTCGTCGACGGTGAGCCGACGACGTTCGATCTGCGCGGGAAGCGGTTCTGCGTGGTGATGGCCGGCAACCCGTACACGACGGGCGGCGGCCGCTTCGAGATGCCCGACATGCTCGTCAACCGCTCCGACGTGTTCAACCTCGGCGACGTGTCGGGTGAGCACGCCGAGGCGTTCGCCCGTTCCTACATCGAGAACTCGCTCACCGCGTGCCCGACGGTGGCGCCGCACGCGTCGAAGCTGCTCGACGACCTGGGGCCGGTGTTGGAGATGGCGTCCGGTCGCAAACCGGTGGAGACGAGCGGCCTCGACCACGCGTGGGACGGCGCGGAACTGGATGCGACGGTGCGGGCCGTGGCGATGCTGCGCCGAGCCCAGGACGTGTTGCTGAAGGTGAACGCCGCGTACATCGCGTCGGCGGCCACGGCCGACGAGGATCGCACCGCTCCCCCGTTCCTGCTCCAGGGCTCGTACCGCAACATGGGGCGGATCGCCGGGCGGGTCGTCCCCGTGATGTCCGAGGCCGAGCTCGACGATGTCGTCGACGACCACTACAACTCCGAGGCCCAGACGCTCACCGACAAGGCCGAGCAGAACCTGCTCGCCTACCGCGCGCTGTCGGGCCACATGAGCGAAGCGGATCGTGAACGGTGGGCCGAGATCCTCGATCGGACGGCAGCCAGGGCCGCCGCCGCGGACGGTGTCGGCCGCGTCGTCGGCGCCCTCGACCGTCTCACCGGCGCGGTCCTCCACGATCCCGACGACCCCGGCCCCCTCGGACCTCGCTGACCTCCACCGTCGGCACCATTCCGTGCCATTCCGTGTCAGACACCCGATGGTTCG
>NZ_BAOL01000160.1 GCF_000350145.1 Ilumatobacter nonamiensis YM16-303
GCGCACGGAGCGCCGGAACTGTTCACGAGTTGCTAGTCGGCGGTGGCGAGGGTGGTGCGGATGTCGCGGAGGTCGAAAGCGGCCACGGGGCCGATGACGATCGTGGCCGGGGACTCGATGTCGGCGTGGCCCAGATCGGCGAGGTCGCAGCGGACGACGTCCTCGTGATCGGTCGTGGCGGAACGGATCGCGGCAACGGGGGTGTCGGCTGCCGAACCGCCGGCGATCAACTCCGCGGCGATCGAGCCGCGATGGGTCACGCCCATCAGGACGACGATCGTGCCACCGACCTTGGCGAGTGAACGCCAGTCGATGTCGGGCTCGCCGGGACGACGATGACCGGTGACGACGGTGAACGCCGCCGCGACACCGCGGTGGGTGACCGGCACGCCAGCCGCAGCGGGAGCGGCGATCGACGAGGTGATTCCCGGGACGATCTCGTACTCGACGCCGGCCTCACGCAGCGCGAGCGCTTCTTCGCCGCCGCGCCCGAAGACGAACGGATCGCCGCCTTTCAGCCGCACGACCCGCAGGTCCTGCTGGCCGAGTTCGACGAGCAGCGTGCAGATCATCTCCTGCGGGATCGGCCGACCGACCCGCTTGCCGACGTCGATCCGCTCGACGTGGTCGGGGATCAACGCCATCACGCCGTCACCGACGAGTGCGTCGTGGACGACGATGTCGGCCTCCGCGAGAAGGCGTGCCGCCTTCATCGTCAACAGGTCGGGGTCGCCCGGACCGGCTCCGACGAGCGCGACGGTCATGCCGACGCGCCCTCGGCCTCGCGGGCCTGCTTCCGAGCCCGCTGTGCCCGGCGGGAATTGTCGGCGGGAAGCATCGCTTCGAGCTCCGACCATTCCTGCTGCACGGCCCAGTCGCCGAAGCTGACGTCGCCCTCCGAGGTGGCGCTGAACCGTTCGAGGAGCGGGCGCAGCAACTCGGGGATGTCGGTGAGCGGGACGTCCGCACGCAGGCACTTCGCGAGCCGGTCGCCGGCGGGGGAACCTCCGACGAACACGTCGTACCCCTTCTTCGACCGTCCGACGATGCCGAGCTCGGCGTTGTACGGACGCGAGCATCCGTTCGGGCAGCCGGTCATGTTCAACCGCAACGGCAGATCGGTGTTGCCCGTGTCGGCCAACACCTTCTCGAGCTGGTCGACGACGTCGGGCAGCACCCGTTCGGCCTCGCCGAGCGCCTTTGCGCAGGTCGGCAGCGCGACGCACGAGATCGCGATGTTGCGTGTCGGGCTCTGATCGGAGGCGAGTGGAACGCCGTTCGCGTGGAGCAGGTTCTCGACCGTCTCGACCCGGCGCTCGTCGATGCCGACCAGGAGCAGGTCCTGCCGAGCCGTGACCCGCAGCTCGCTCACGAGCCCATCGGCGATCAGGCGACGCAGCGCCCACCGCAGCCCACCCGCGACCTTGCCCGACGGCACCGGGAGCCCCAGCGTCTTCGTGGTGCCCTGGTCGGCCTCGATGTCATGCCAGCCGTGGTGTGCTTCGACTTCCCAGTCGGGGAGGGCGACGGGGTCGGCGAGGGTGAGGCCGGTGCGGGACTCGATCTCGGAGCGCAGCCAGTCGATGCCCTTCGCCTCGAGCAGGTACTTGAGGCGGGCGCGGTTGCGGTCGTCCCGGTTGCCGTGGTCGCGCTGCGTCGTGACGATCGCCTCGACGACATCGCCCACGTCGGACGGCGGTACCCATGCCACCGGCTGTGCGAGCAGCGGGTAGGTGTCGTCGGGACGGTTGTGGCTCATGCCCATCCCGCCGCCGGCGAGAACGACGAAGCCGGTCAGCTCGCCGCTCGTCCCCTCGGACAGCGTCGGGACGATGCCGACGTCGTTCGCGTAGATGTCGACGCAGTTGTCGCCGGGCCACCCGATCGCGATCTTGAATTTCCGTGGCAGGTAGGCGTCGCCGTAGATCGGTTCGATGTCGTTGATCGGATCGAGCGCATCGGGGGCGCGATCACGCGGGCGTTCGGCCGACACGGCCTTCTCGCCGTCGACCCACAGCTCCCAGTACGACTCGGTCTGCGGGCGGAATCGGGCGACCATCTCGTCGACGACCGGATCGAGGATCGCGCGGCGTTCGGGATGGGGGAGCGGGCACGCCATCACGTTGCGGACCACGTCGCCGCACGCCCCGAGGGTCGTCAGCAGCGAAGCGTTGATTCCGGCGACCAGCTGTTTCAGTTCGTTCTTGTAGACGACGTGGTACTGCACGCCCTGGCGGGTGGTGAGGCGCAGTTTGTCGTCGGCGAGGGCGGCGACCCGATCGAGCGCTAGCCACTGGTCGGACGTGATGATCCCGCCGGGAACCGAAGCACGCACCATGCACGAGTAGTCGACCGGCAGCTTCTGTTGCGTGCGCGCCCGGCGCACGTCACGGTCGTCCTGCTGATAGATCCCGTGGAACTTCAGCAGCATCTCCGCGTCGTGTTCGAAGTTGTCCTCGTCCCCGTCGAGTTCGGTCCCGATGGTTCCGGCGAGGTACTTGCTCTCGACTTTGATCTGCTCGGCGCTCACGTCGTCTCCTTCGCTGTCGCGTATGGCGTGCTCGGTGCCATCCATTCAATCAATACCTGACAACAATGGTCGGCTTTGTCGGGATTTACCGGGTCGTCGATCGAGAGACTGCCTCTACGCTGGGGTGATGCCGGAGAATATTTCACGAGCTCGCTTCTCGTATCCGGTCTTCCTGGACCTCGATGGCGTTCTCGTGCTCGTCGTCGGCGGAGGTCGGATCGGCGCCCGCAAGGCAGCAGGTCTGATCTCAGCCGGAGCCCGGGTTCGTCTCGTCGCGACCGAGGTGAGCGCCCACGTCGACCGTGACCGGATCGTCGACCTCCGCGAGCATCCCTTCGAGTCGGCCGACCTCGACGAGATCCGTCTCGTGATCACCGCCACCGGGGATCACGACGTCGATCAAGCGATCTCGGCGGCGGCACGCGAGCGGGGGATCTGGACGAACGCCGCAGATCAGCCGGTGGATTGTGAGTTCATCCTCCCAGCGATCACCCGGGTAGGTCGCGTCACCGGAGCGATCAGTACCGACGGGGCCAGCCCGGCCCTCGCCGGTTACCTGCGCGACCGCCTGGCCGAGATCCTCGACGATCGAGTTGCGGAGGTGGCCGACATCCTCGCTTCCGAACGCCGAGCCGTGCAGGAGGCGGGCGGCTCGACCGAGGACATCGACTGGAAGCCACGCCTGCGTGAACTGTTCGACGCGAGCGAGTCGAACCCGAAGTGACCCGTAGGGTTCGACGGTGATGGGCAGGCGGCGTCAACGAGGTGGCGTGGTCGCGGTCGTCGTGACCGCGGCGATCGTCGCGGCCGCCTGTTCCCCCGATGCCGACGTCTCCACCGAGTCCGCGGACACGATCGTCGGCGACGAGTCGACGACGGAACCACCCGTCAGCGATTCGTCCTCGAGCGAGCCGTCGGCGACCGAGGTGTCACCGACCGACACCGACGTGTCGGACTCGGATCCGGACCGACCAGATCTCGAGTCGTTGCTTCCCGACGCCGATGACCTGCCTGCACTGTCGACCCCCGATCCCGACACCCTGACCGGAACGCTCGACAACGGGTTGCGGTACATGGTCCGCGACAACGACAACCCGGGGAGCAAAGCGGAGCTCCGTCTTGCAGTCGACGCGGGTTCGGTGCTCGAGGACGAGTCGCAGCTCGGCGGAGCGCACTTTCTCGAACACATGCTGTTCAACGGGACCGAACGCTTTCCGAAGAACGAGTTGATCGACGAGCTGCGCAGCTTCGGCGCCGGCGGCATCGGTGCCGATGTCAACGCTCGCACGGGCTACGACGAGACCGTGTACCGACTGACCGTGCCCAACGCCGACGAAGTGGTGGAAACCGGCCTCGACATCCTGGAGGAGTGGCTCTCGTTCGCGACGATCGACCCGGCCGACGTCGAGGCCGAGCGCGGAGTCGTTCTCGACGAGTGGCGCTTCCGCAGCCAGACCGCCAACGGTCGAATCGCGCAAGCGACGTCGGGCTTCGTGCTCGAGGACACCCCCTACGACGGCCGTTCGCCGATCGGCGGACGTGAGTCGATCGAGACGATCACCTCGGAGGATCTGCGTCGCTTCTACGACGACTGGTACCGACCCGAACTCACGTCGGTGATCGTGGTCGGTGAGATCGATCCGGAACAGGTGGAGGAATGGATCGTCGAGCGCTTCTCCGACGCCGAATCGCGCGGGAGCGAGCCGGCGCGGCCCGACATCGTGGTGGAACCCGACGGGATGACCCGGGTGGAGGTCGTCGAGGACCCCGAACTCGCCGAAGGGGCGCTCAGCGTGCTGCTGCCTGTCCCGGTCGAGGACGGATCCTCGGCGGAAGCCGATGCCCAGTTGGCGATCCTCGCCGACCTGGCGTTCGACGTCCTCGCAACCCGTCTCGACAACGATGCACTGCGCGACCTGGCGCCGTACGAACGCGCAGGCACCACGGAGCTCTCGATCGTCCGGAATCGCGATGCCCCGGGAATCCGCGTCGAGGTCGACGGCGACGCGGTCGGCGCGTCAACCGAAGCGATCGTCGACGAGTTCGAACGCGTCGAACGGTTCGGGATCTCGCAAGCAGAACTCGACCGGGCGATCGCCGTTCGCCGCCAGTCGGCGGATCGGCTGATCGACGGAAGCGGCTCCCGGCAGGACACGTCCTATGCGTCCGAGTACGAGCGCCACCTGCTCGAGGGTGAGTGGTACGTCACTGCGGAAGAAGAGTTTGCGTTCATCACCGCAGTGCTCGACGCGGCAACCCCGCAGACCGTGGCCGCCGTGTTCACCGACCGGTACACGCGAGCCGGTGCGGAGGTGCTCGTGACCGTGCCGAGCGCCGAGGCCGCAGCGGTCGTTCCGGCGGAGGACTTGGTCGACATCGTCGATCGTGCCGACGACCGGGTACTCGACGCCCGCCCCGACGATGCCGGAATCGCTGACGAGTTCATGGCTCGGCCCGAGCCGGTCGACGAGGTCGACCAGTACGAGATGTCGACGAGGCCCACCCCCTACCTGGCCCCGCTGGTCATCGACTTCGGCAACGGAGTGTCCGTCGCCTTCAACACCACGACCATCGTGGAGGGTCAGATCTGGTTCGAGGCGCGGAGCCCGGGCGGATCCAAGGCCGTCGCCGACGGCGATGTTGCCGACGCCCAGGCCCTGGGCAGTGTGCTGGCAGACAGCGGGCTCGGACCGTTCGATCGGGTGGAGTTGGACACCTTCCTCGACGACCGTGACCTCTCGTTCGAGGCGTTCATCGACGCACCGACCGACTCGCTGTACGGCACCGCGGCGACCGACGACCTCGAGACGCTGATGCAGTTCGTGCATCTGACCATGACCGAACCGCGCGCCGACGGGTCCGCTGTCGACCGCTACGTCGACGACCGGCTTCCGTACGCCGAGGATCCGTCGATCGACGCCGGCTACGCCGAGTACGCCGCGCTGCTCGAGGCCCGGTTCGGCGGCGACGAACGGTACGTGCTGTCCTCGCCGGCTGACCTCGAGAGTGTGGACGCCGAGGGTGTCGACCGCGTTGCGACGGAGCGATTCGGCGATGCCTCGGACTGGTCGTTCGCGTTCAGCGGCGACTTCGATCTCGGCTCGGCGATCGAGCTCGCCCGGTCGTATCTGGGGACCCTTCCGGCCGGCGAGGGCTCGGACGTGATGGACTTCAGTGAGCCGCCGCCCCCGCCAGGCGAGGTGGTCGTCGACGTCGCCGCCGGACAGGGCGAAGCCGCGATCGTCTCGTTCCAGTTCACGTCGTCGGCCACGGCGGATCGTCGGGACGACGTGCTCGCGCGAGTGGTTCGCGAGGTCGTCGACAACCGGCTGAACGATTTCATCCGTGAAGAGCTCGGCGACACCTATTCGCCGTCGGCTTCGATCGACCTCGGTGGCGGCGCGACCCCTACGGTCGAGACGTACATCACCGTGTCGACCGCTCCCGATCTGATCGAAGACGTTTCCGCCGCGGCGCTCGCCCAACTCGATGCGCTCCGCTCGGACGGTCCGTCCGAGCGCGAGTTCGAGAACGCTCGAGCGACGGTCGCCGAGCAACTCAACTTCATCAACAACGCCCAGATCAACGACGAGATCCTCGACCTGTTGGTCGACCCGGACGGCAATGCCTCCTTCGACGACTTCATCGGGCAGGCGGCTCTGGTCGCGGAGATCAGTGCCGACGACGTCCGTGAGGCGATCGTCAGATGGATTCCCGCGTCGGACTACATCGAGATTCGCGTCGCACCCGACGCGTGACGCGTCAGTGGCGCGCGTTGACCGTGCGTTGCGACACCTCGACGAGTTCCCCGCCGCGGATCTCGTAGCTGACCACGTGTTCGACCGCGTGCTGACCGCTCCGGGCTCTGCCCGACACGACGTCGATCCCGGTTCCGTCGACCAGCGGGAGCAGCGCCACGGCGCGGAAGCCCTCGTCGGTTCCCGGAGACGACCGCTTGTCCTCGCGGAGCAGCAGCGACGATTCCCAGATCCACGTGTCGTCGACGCTGACGAACCGGCACTTGTGGCTCGTCCTCGATTTCGACACCATGCCGCCGGGACACACGACCACGTTGCCCTCGACCCACGGGAGCACGGCCAGCCCGTCGCGTCCGAACGCGGTCTCGAACGCCGACGCGATGATCGCATCTTCGTCGCCTCCACCGATCGCCCGCTCGATCTGCACCTGCCGCACGATCTCCGCGACGTCGTGCAGCTCGGACTCGCTCATGTCGCGGATCATCGCGATCAGCGCGTCGGAGAACAGGGCATCGGAATCCATGTCGATCAGTGTGGCAGAGGGGTGTGTCGAAGTGCCTCGATCCGCCCGCGCGATCAGCGCGTCCCGTGCCGCGCGACACATCCCCGTGACCTACTGTCTGGCGTATGCAGACAAAGGCCGCAATTCTCTGGGAAGTCGATTCACCGTGGAGCGTCGAGGACATCGAACTCGACGATCCGAAGGCCGGTGAGGTGCGGGTGAAACTCGCCGCATCGGGGATGTGTCACTCCGACGAACACCTCGTCACCGGTGACCTCCCGTTCGAGCTGCCGATCATCGGTGGCCACGAGGGCGCCGGAGTCGTCACCAAGGTCGGCCCCGACGTGAGCTGGCTCGAGGAAGGCGACCATGTCGTGTTCGGGTTCATCCCCTCCTGCGGACGGTGCCCGAGCTGCTCGACCGGTCACCAGAACCTGTGTGATCTGGGTGCGTTGATGGGCCTGGGGATGCAGGCCAGCGACGGAACGTCACGGCACCACGGCCAGGGCAAGGACCTCGGCCTGATGTGCATGCTCGGGACGTTCGCCCACGACACCGTCGTGAACGAGGCCAGCTGTATCAAGATCGAGAAGGACATTCCCCTCGAGCGCGCATGCCTGCTCGGGTGCGGCGTCGTGACCGGCTGGGGATCCTCGGTGTACGCCGCCGAGGTCAACCCCGGCGACGTCGTCGCCGTGGTCGGCGTCGGTGGGATCGGGGCCAACGCGATCCAGGGCGCCAAGCTCGCCGGTGCGAAGCAGATCTGGGCGATCGATCCGGTCGAGTCGAAGCGCGAGAAGGCGATGGAGTTCGGCGCCACGCACACCGCCGCGTCCATGGCCGAGGCGATGGAGCCACTCGGTGAAGCGTCGTGGGGCACGATGGCGAACAAGGTCGTGCTCACGATGGGCGTCGGTTCCGGCGAGTTGATGGCCGAGGCGCTGGCACTCACGGCCAAGCGCGGTCGTGTCGTCGTCACGAACATCCACCCGGCGATGGAAGCGTCGGCCTCGATGAGCCTGCTCGACCTGACACTCATGGAGAAGCAGGTCGTCGGTTCGTTGTTCGGCTCGGGCAACCCCCGCGCCGACATCCCGAAGCTGCTCAGCCTCTACCGCGAGGGTCAGCTCGACCTCGACGGCCTCGTCACCAAGACCTACACGCTCGACGGGGTGAACGACGGCTACGACGACATGCGCGCCGGCAAGAACATCCGCGGCGTCATGGTCTACGACTGACCTCGCCCATTGCCGTTCTCGTGATCAGTTCCGGCGCTCCGTGCGC
>NZ_BAOL01000159.1 GCF_000350145.1 Ilumatobacter nonamiensis YM16-303
GCCTTGCGGTGTCGTTGCCGATCCCGATTCCCGCACCGGTTCGGGTGGGTCGTCCCGCCCTCGGCTATCCGTGGAACTGGAGCATCAACCCGTGGATGCCGGGTTCGGTCGCCGCGGTGACGCCGTTTGCCGCTCCGTCGACGGAGGCGGATCGACTCGGCCGATTCCTCGCCGCGCTGCACACGCCCGCCCCACCGGATGCTCCACCCAATCCGTACCGCGGACACTTCATCGCCGACAACACGTCGATCTTCACCGAACGTGTGGAACGGTTGCGTGGCACAGCGGGATTCGCTGCCGACCGTGTGCTCGATCGCTGGAAGGAACTCGTCGAGGTGGAACGATTCGGTGATGTCCCGCATTGGATCCACGGCGACCTGCATGCGCTGAACGTGCTGGTCGACGACGGAACGATCAGTGCCGTGATCGACTTCGGCGACGTGTGCGCGGGTGACCCGGCGACCGACCTGTCCGCAGCCTGGAGCCTGTTCGAACCCGGCGTCCACGAACGGGTTCGTGCGGCGGCAGGCGACGTGGACGAAGCGATGTGGCAACGTGCCGAGGCGTGGGCGCTCCACTTCGCAGTGGTCTACCTCAGCCAGGCCGCCGACAATCCGACGATGCGTGCCCTCGGCCACACGATGCTGACCCGCCTGGGCGTCACGTAACGGGTCAGAGCCGTCGTGCGACGCTGCGCAGGAACGTGTCGACGTCGGCGGCGCTGACGTGGACGTGTGGCGACACGCGGACGCCCGTTGCACGATGGTCGATCTCGATGCCGTCGGCGAGGAGTGCGTCGGCGGTCGCTTCGTCGGCATCGACGATGCAGGTCCCGCTGCGACGGGCGCGGTCGTGCGGGCTGACGACGCGGTCGCCGAGCGCCTCGATGATCTGATCGGTGAGTGTGAGGTTGTGGTCCCGGATCGTCTCGACGCCGATGGCCGCGATGGTGTCGATCGAGTGACGGGCGATCGTGAACGGAACGACGGTCGGGCTGCCACCCCAGAACCGCAAGGCATCGTCTGCGTACCGGAACCGGTGGATGTCGAACTCGAACGGTTCGGCGTGCGAGAACCAGCCGACGTCGATCGGCTCGTAGCGGTCGACCTGCTCGGGATCGACCCACATCCAGCCCGCTCCGGGTCCCCCGCTCAACCACTTCACGCAGGATCCGATCACGAAATCGGCGCCCCACTCGGTGACGTCGATCGGGATCACGCCGACGGATTGAGCGACGTCGACGATCGTGACGGCGCCGTGTGAGCGTGCCAGATCGACGACTTCGGCAACCGGGAGCAGTTGGCCCGTGTTCGACTGCACGTGGGTCACGAGGACCACGTCGATGTCGGCGGCGATGTGGTCCCGCCACACCGTGGGGTCGGTCGCGTCCTGGCCGCGGTCGATGAAGCGCACCTCGAAACCGGAGCGTTCACAGACGAATCCGAGTGAGGGAAACGTGTCCTCGGTGAGCAGGATCGTCGGACGTTCCGACGTGGAGCGGAGGGATCCGAAGATCTTGGACAACGCGCTGGACACCGTGCTCTGCGGGCAGATCGCCGCTGCCGTGGTCCCGAGCAGTCCGGCGAGCGACGTGCGAAAGGCGTCGATCGACTCCAGCCAGCGCGGCCAGGCGGCGGTGGTGTCGTGCTCCCATGCGTCGAAGTAGGTGGCGGCTGCTTCACGGGTGCCGCGCACGGGCAGTCCGATCGAGTGGCTCAGGAGATAGATGCCGTCGTGGTCGACGAAACGGTCCGCCGGGTTCATCGGTTGCGCAACATCGAGCGAAGGGTTGCGAGGTCGTCCCGGCGGGTCGGAATGTCGTCGCGATCGGCGGCGAGGCGGCGGTCGCGGAGCGCCTCCAGCGCATGGAGGAGGACGTCGAGCGGTGGCCCGCTGGCGGTGAGCCCTTCCAGATGCTCTGGCGGAATCCGTTCGGCGGGGTGCTGGATGAAGCGAGCGACCAGTTCGTCGTGGTGGTGTGCGGCCACACTGCCGTGCATCTCGCACACCTCGAGGAAGGTCGCCGCGTTCTCCTGGAACCACGGCTCGTCGCGCGACTCGGACTGCCCGAGCAAGCTGTCGAGCAGGTTCGGGTGTCGGAAGGCGTGGTGGAGCTGACGCTGTTCATCGGGTGTGAGGTACGGGATCTTCTCGACGACGATCTGGGTGTACGACGGGTCGGTCGGGCTGCACAGTCCGAGCAGCAGGTCGATCTGGTTGAACGCCGCGAAGTCGCCGGCGTTGGCGCCCCGGTACTCCTGTGATCCGACGCGGTACGGCTTGTAGTACGGCCGGACGGAGAAGAAGAAGTCGTCGACGTCGAGGATCTCGCCGAGTTCGGTGTTGAGCCGGAGCGCGTCAGCGAGCGCGTCCCGCGCCGCGACGAGCAGGTCGTGCGCTGCCGGGTGTGAGATCCCCATCGGGTGGATCCGACCCAGCGCGTCGGCAGCACGCATGTACGCGAACGCGGAGCGCGTGTTGTAGTCGATGAACGTCTTCTCGGCCGGCCCGGCGGTGAAGGTGCGATACATCCCGTTCACGGCGCGGTTGTAGGTCTCCATGTGGCTCGTCACGAACCGGGGAGCGGTGCCCACGCTGGCGCCCAGGTGGAGCGCCAGTGTGGATGCCTCCACGAGCGGCGACGATCGTTCGCGCGACGGTTCGGTGATCTCGTGACGGCGACACGCGGCCATGTAGTAGCCGACGTTGCCGAGCAGTTCGAATGCCCGGTCGAAGCCTTCGTCCGTGTTGCCCTCTTCGATCAACGGGATGATCAGTGCCCGCCCTTCGTCGTGGAGCGCCGTCTTGAGTTCGTCGCCCACACCGGCGACGTTGGCACGGTTCTCCTGCGTCGCGTAGACGGCCTCCAACTCGGTGTTCAGCTCGATGAAGCGCCCCCGAATCCAGGTGTCGAACGCGGCCACCCGCGGCGTCGTCGCGGAGTGTGGTTGGGCTTCGATCATGTGGATGGACCTCCAGCGGTCGGATCGCGCCATCGTAGGAGCGTCACGTGACGGGTCGAACCGGTTCCGCGATGCCGATGTAGCGTCGACGGCAATGACGACGACGCCCGCCAGGCCCGGTTCGATCCTCGGCACGCGAGTGCAGCGCACGGAGGACCCCGAGTTGCTCCGGGGTGCGCGGCAGTATCTCGCCGATCTCCCACTCCCGAACCGGCTGCACGCAGTGTTCGTGCGATCGGAGATCGCGCACGGGGTGCTCGGCGAGGTCCACATCGACGAGGCGCGTGACATGCCGGGTGTCGTCGAGGTCATCACCGGCGCGGACCTCGGCGTCCCACCGCACCACGGATTCGCTCCGGTGCACCGCGACTTCAAGCGACCGCCGATCGCGGTCGACCGTGTCCGTTTCGTCGGCGAGCCGATCGCCGTCGTCCTGGCCGAGACGTTCGCCCAAGGCGTCGATGCGGCACAGGCGGTGTGGGCCGACATCGAGCCACTGGACGCGCTCGTGACTCCCGCGGCAGCGTTCGCCGACGGCGCGCCACTGATCTTCGACGCACATGGTTCGAACGAAGCGATCGTGTTCGCCGATGACGATCCGGTCGAGTGGGCGGCCGACGATCACGTGATGCGCGGGACCTACCAGAACCAGCGGATGGCGGTCGTCCCGATGGAGCCCGACTGCGCGGCCGCGGAGGTCGATCCCGACACCGGGCGAGTGACGCTGTGGGTCTCGAACCAGATGCCACACCTCGTGCACGCACAGTTCTGTTCGGCGCTGAAGTTGGAGGCGGAGAACGTGCGTGTGGTGACACCGCAGGTCGGTGGTGGTTTCGGCGGGAAGGCGGGCCTCCACTCGGAGTACTCCGTCGTCGGAGCGTGCGCGATTCGTACCGGCCGACCCGTCCAGTGGGTGCCCACACGCAGCGAGGACATGGTGGTGCTCCCGCACAGCCGTGGCCAGGTTCAACACGTCGAACTGGGATGTCGCTCCGACGGGACCTTCACCAAACTTCGCGTTCGGCTGCTCGGTGACGGCGGCTCGTACCCGACGGTCGGCGCACACCTGCCGGGAGGGACGCGTCGGATGGCGCAGGGCACCTACCGGTTCGATGCGATTCAGTGCGACATCGCGGTGGCGGTCACCAACACGACGTCGATGGGCGCGTACCGCGGTGCGGGACGCCCCGAGGCAACGGCGATGCTCGAACGCGCGGTCGACCAGGCGGCACTCGAACTCGGGATCGACCCGATCGAGATCCGCAAGCGCAACCTCCTCGGCGACGATGTCTTCCCCTTCACCACCCTTACCGGGAACACCTACGACTCCGGCCGGTACGCGATCCCACTCGACCGGGCGGCCGAGGTCGTCGGCTACGACGCGCTCCGCGCCGAGCAGGCCGAACGCCGCGCGACGGAGGACGGCCCGTTGCTCGGGATCGGAGTCGCGTCGTACGTCGAGATCACGGCAGGCGGCGAGGCGACCGAGTTCGGCGACGTCGAGGTTCACCCCGACGGGTCGGTGACGGTTCTCGCGGGGACCCAGAACCACGGTCAGGGCCACCAGACCGCCTTCGCGATGCTGGTCTCGGACCAGACCGGGATCCCGGTCGATCGGATCACGCTGGTCGACGGGGACACCGACGCGGTGCGGACCGGTGGTGGCACCGGCGGTTCGCGTTCGCTCCAGCTCGGCGGCTCGGCGGTGCGTGGAGCGACCGAGGCGATGGTGGAGCACGCGAAGTCGATCGCCTCACGGATGCTCGAAGCAGACGAAGCGGACATCGTCGTCGACACGACCGCCGGAACGATCGGTGTCGCCGGCGTCCCGGCACAAGCGCTGTCGTGGAGCGATGTGGCGACCGAAGCCGAGAAGACCGGCGATCAACTGCACGGCGAGTTCGACTTCGCGCAGGCCGGGGCGACCTTCCCGTTCGGCGCGCACATCGCGGTGGTCGAGGTCGATCGGGACACGGGCTACGTGACGGTGCTCCGCCATGTCGCGGTCGACGACTGCGGCACGGTGCTCAACCCGCTGCTCGTCGAGGGCCAGCAGCACGGTGGTGTCGCCGCGGGCATCGGTCAGGCGCTGTGGGAGGACGTCGGGTACGACGAGGACGGCAACCCGATCACGTCGAACATGGCCGACTACGCGATTCCCACCGCGGCCGAACTGCCGATGTTCGAGGTCGTGTCGACCGAGACGCCGACGCCGCTCAATCCGCTCGGAGCGAAGGGCATCGGCGAAGCCGCCACGATCGGTTCCACGCCGGCCATCCAGAACGCAGTGATCGATGCCGTGTCGCACCTGGGCGTCCGACACATCGATCTGCCGTGCACACCCGAGCGGGTGTGGTCGGCGATTCGAGACGCGGAAGCCGGAACGCCGACGGACCCGTGGAAGGAGCCGCCGTCGATCTTCACCGCGCTGCGCGAACGCTTCGCAGCCGGCGCCGACCTCACCGAAGACGAAGCGGGAGCCGCCGCAGCCGACGGCATCTGACCAAAGCGTCGTTGGTGCCGGTCACCGATGAACCGTCGTCGCGCGTTGCTGAACCGGTCGACGTCGACCGGGCGGCGGGCGACGACGTGGTCTCGGCGTCCGTCAGCTGAACAGTGCAGCGGCGAGGACGGCGGCACCCACGCCCGTGATCTGAGCCCACGGCATGCGCTGGCCGCCAATCGCCTTCACGTCGAGAAGATCGAACGCGGAGCGCGAACCGTCCAGCCGCCCGCGTCGCCTCAGCGGTAGCGTCGCGGCGGTGTTGTGCCGTGCTGCTCGGACGATCATCGTGGCGCTCCTCGCTCTGATGGTGACGTGTGCGGGAGCCACCGTGGTGCCCGCTCCGGCGGCATCGGCGGCTCCCGACGAGACCGCGCCGACGGTGCCGGATTCGGAGGGCGAGCCCAGCGATCGTGTCGGGGACGTGGAGCCCACGACGTCACCGTCGACGACACCGGATCCGAACGGGAGCGATGACCCCGTCGACAGCACCACGACCGTTCCGGCCACGTCGCCACCGGAGACGGATGTCATCGATGACGGCGAGGGGACGAGTGACGTCGATGGCACGGTGACGATCCGTCCGGGATCCTCGCCGCAAGTGCGGACGTCGACCATCCCGGTCACGTCGATCATCTTCGCGCTGGTGGTGCTCGGAGCGGTCGGCGTCCTGGCGCTCCCGCTCGCGCGCCGACAACGAAACCACCCGAACCTCGCCGGTGACGATGCGCTCCTCAGCGATTCGAAGCCGCAGACGCGGAGACCGATCGAAGGCGGTCACACGGGACATCGCGCCGACGACGGCGACATCGCGGATTCGGCGACGATCGGTTTCCTGATCGGCCTGGGTGAGTTGTTGATCGACGCCGGCGATGCGGTGAGCCACGTCGAGGCCACCTTGCGGACCGTCGCCCGGGTGAACGGCCTGAGCGAGGTCGGCGTGCTCGTGATGCCGACAGCGCTGGTGGTGTCGATTCCGGGAAACCGCAACATCGGCACCGAGGTCAGCACCGCGGGGCGCGAGTCGTTGCGCCTGGACCAGATCGACGACGTGCTCCGGTTGGTGGGCGAGGCCGAACGCGGCGAGATCGGCTCGCTCGACGGGCAGCGGCGGGTCGCCGGGATTCGAACGTCGAAGTCTCCGTATCGTCCGAGCCTGGCCGTCGTCGGATACGCGTGTGTGACGGTCGGATTGGCGTTGGTGCTCCATGCGACCTGGAGCGAGGTCGCGATCGCGGCAGCGCTCGGGGCGGTGATCGGAGCCTTCCGGCTCTCCACGCAGCGCTTGGGTCCCTCGTATCAACCGTTCATTCCGTTGATTGCGGCCACGGCCGTGTCGATCACGGTGTTCGCCCTCGCCCGGGTCATCGACGACCTGGTGACGTTTCCGCTGCTCGTCGCTCCACTCATCACGTTCCTGCCGGGCGCCGTGCTCACGACCGGAGTCCTCGAACTGACGACGGGTCAGATGATGTCCGGTGCGACGCGGCTGGCATCGGGGGCGATGCAACTCGTGTTGCTGGCGCTCGGCATCGTGTCGGGCGGCCAACTCGTCGGCGTTCCTTCCGGGGACCTGCGGGGTGACTTCGACGGTGCGGCGGCGGCCGTCGCACCCTGGATCGGCGTCGCGATCTTCGGTGTCGGAGTCGTGTGGTTCAACGGCGCTCGGGCTCAGACGCGGGGATGGATCCTGCTCGTGCTCTACATCGCGTTCGCCGGACAGGTGATCGGTGGGCTGTTCTTCGGAAGCGCTCTGTCAGCGTTCTTCGGAGCGCTCGCGATGACCCCGGTGGCACTCCTCGCCGCTCGACAACCGTCCGGACCGACTCCGCTCGTGATGTTCCTGCCGGGGTTCTGGATGCTCGTGCCGGGTTCGTTGGGACTCGAAGGGGTCGCGCGCCTGCTCGGCGACGACGGCGCAAGCGCGGCGGGAACCCTGGTCACGACCGCGACGTCGATGGTCGGAATCGCTCTCGGCATCCTGCTCGGACTGATTCTGACAGCACGCGATCCCGAGCATCCGTGGGTCGAGGTGGAGCCACCGCGCTGACTCGAAGATGCTCGTCGGTGCCCGGCACCAACGCACACTTCAGTCGGGGTTCGAGGTGATGACCGGGCAGGGAGCGTGGCGCACGACGTAGTCGGAGACCGAGCCGAGCAGGGCGCGCTTGAAGCCGCCGGTTCCACTCGTACCGATCACGATCAGGTCGATCTCGGCCTCTTCGGCCCGTTCGCAGATGGCCGCCCCGGGGTCGCCGCCCAGGATCTCGATCTCGATCTCGGAGAGCCCGAGGAATGCGGCCGCCTCGTCGACGGCGCGTCGTGCATCCCGATCGCGCTCTTCGATCAGCTGTTGCTCGTCGGCGAAGGTCATCACCGGACCGGCGTGGCCGGAACCCACGACGATGGACGGATCGAGTGTCGGGACGACCGTCACCAGCAGTGAACCCAGCCCCGGCTCGACCAGGCGGATGCCCGCGCGGAGCGCCGCGTTCGCATGTTCGGACCCGTCCGTGGCGAGGAGCAGGCGCCTCGCCGACGGGTTCGCGGACGGTTCGACAGGTGCGGAGTGATCGGTCATAGGAGCTCATTCAGCACAGTAGTTGATGCTTGAATCCGGCTACGTCGCGTGCCGGGGTCTGTGTGACACTCCGGTCATGGATGTTCGCCCGGTGATCATGGCGCGCTCATTGGTCAAGCGGTTCGGCGACTTCACCGCGGTGAACGGGATCGACGTCGAGATCGTCCCCGGTGAGGCGTTCGGCTTTCTCGGTCCGAACGGCGCCGGCAAGACCTCGACCATGCGGATGATCGGTTGCGTCTCTCCGGTGACGGACGGCGACCTGCGGATCTTCGATCTCGACCCGTCGACCGACGGTCGCGAGATCCGCGGGCGAATGGGCGTGGTGCCTCAGCTCGACCAGCTCGACACCGAGCTCACCGTGGCCGAGAACCTGCTGATCTACGGGCGCTACTTCGACATCTCCCGACGGGACTGTCGAGCCAAGGCCGACGAGCTGATCGAGTTCGTACAGCTCGCCGAGAAACGCGACAGCAAGGTCGATTCGCTCTCCGGTGGCCAGAAGCGGCGGGTCAGCATCGCCCGCTCGCTCATCAACGACCCCGAGTTGCTCCTGCTCGACGAGCCGACGACCGGGCTCGACCCCCAGGCGCGTCACGTCCTGTGGGATCGCCTGTACCAGCTGAAGGAGCGCGGCGCGACGCAGGTGATCACCACCCACTTCATGGATGAGGCCGAGCAGTTGTGCGATCGCCTCGTGGTGATGGACGGCGGAGAGATCGTCGCCGAGGGGTCGCCGCAGGGGCTGATCACCGAGCACATCCGGCGCGAGGTGCTCGAGGTCCGGTTCGGCTACGGCCGGAACGAGCAGCAGCTTCCGGCGCTCGACGGTGTGGGGAGTCGGATCGAGGTGCTTCCTGACCGGCTGCTCATCTACGACGACGACGGCGACGCCGCGCTGTCGGAGCTGCATCGTCGCGAGATCGTCCCCGAGAGTGCGCTCGTGCGCCGCAGCAGTCTGGAGGATGTGTTCCTGAAGCTCACCGGTCGGACGTTGATCGAGTGATGCACACGATCGCCTCGCTCGGCCCGGTTCGCGTGTACAACCGCGAGTGGACCTACTTCCGGCTCGTCTGGCGGACTGCGGTCTTCGGGTCGGTGATCCAGCCCCTGATGTACCTCATGGGGATCGGACTCGGGATCGGCGAACTGGTCGACGGTGGACCGGCCGGGCCCGACGCGCTCGGCGGCGTGTCGTATTTCGCGTTCTACGCGACCGCGCTGATCGCGACCACGCCGATGTTCGTGCTCGGCCAGGAGTCGTTGTGGCCGACGATGGACGGCTTCACCTGGTCGCGCGCGCACCAGGCGATGATCGCGACGCCCCTCTCGTCGCGCGACGTTGCGCTCGGAAAGGGTCTGTACTTCGGACTCCGTGGTCTCGTGGCCGGTGCGGGCGTCGTGCTCGTGCTGGCATGTTTCGCCGAGACACGATCCTGGGGGCTGATCGCGGCGATCCCCGTCGGCGTGCTGACCGGGCTGTCGTATGCGATGGCGTTCGCCGCGTGGGTCGCGACGCGAGACACCGACAACTCGTTCTCGGCGCTGCTCCGAATCGGCATCATTCCGATGTTCCTGTTCGGGGGAGCGTTCTATCCCGTCGACCAGCTGCCGCCCGTGCTCGAGGCGATCGCCCGCGTGACCCCGATCTGGCACGGGATCGAACTCTGCCGTGGCCTGGTGCTCGGCGGTCTCGATCCGGCGACCGGGCTGCTGCACCTCCTGGTGTTGCTCGCGTTCGTGACAGCGGGAAGCATCGCGGCGTCGATCACCTTCGATCGGAGGCTGCGGCCATGAACACCCATGCGGTGTCGCTTCCGTTGCGGATCGTGCCGACCGCGATGCTCTCCATCCGCCGACCGCAGCGGATGATCGAGCGCAGTGCCTACGTGTACCGGCGCGGCTGGCTGATCTTGTTGAGCGGCTTCTTCGAACCACTCCTGTACCTGCTCTCGATCCGGGTCGGGCTCTCGGCGTTGGTCGGCGACATCGAGATGGGTGGTCGGACCTTCTCATACGACGAGTTCGTCGCTCCCGGATTGATGGCCGCCGCGGCGATGAACGGCGCGGTGTTCGAGTGCACGGCGAACGTGTTCTACAAGATCAAGCATTCGAAGCTCTACGAAGCAGTGCTCGCCACGCCGATGTCGGCCGGCGATGTCGCACTCGGCGAGATCGGTGGAGCGGTCGTGCGGAGTGGTCTCTACGCGATCGCGTTCGCGATCACCATGTGGGCACTCGGGCTGGTGGCGTCGCCGTGGATGGTGCTCGCGATCCCCGCGGCGATGTTGATCGGATTCACGTTCGCGTCGCTCGGCATGGCGCTGACCACGTTCATGCGTTCGTGGGAGGACTTCGAGTACGTTCCGGCGATCACGCTCCCGCTGTTCCTCTTCTCGACCACCTTCTACCCTCTCTCGCAGTACGGCGAATGGGCCTGGATGGTCGGGTTGAGCCCGCTGTATCACGGGGTGGAGCTGGTGCGCGCGGCAGATCTCGGCGTGTGGGACGGATCGATCATCGGCCACATCGCCGTGCTCGTCGGCCTCTCGGTCGTCGGGCTGGCGGTGGCCTCGCGCCGGATCGAACGCCTCCTCCTCACATGACGCTTCCACCGCTACCGTGACCGCCGTGACGATCGATGACACGCGGGTGCACGACACGTGCGCCACCGCTTGGGACGGCATCGTGCCCGTGCTGCACGACTACATCGCGATCCCGAACGTGTCGCCCGACTTCGACGCTGACTGGCGCGAGCACGGGTACATGGCGCAGGCGGTCGACCTGATCGAGGGGTGGTGCCGCGCCCGGCCGATTCCCGGTCTGACCGTCGAGGTCCACGAGCTGCCCGGCCGTACGCCGATCATCCTGATGGAGATCCCGGCGAGCGATCCTTCGACCGGCTCGGGGCCCGACGACACGGTGTTGATCTACGGGCACCTCGACAAACAGCCCGAGATGGAGGGCTGGCGCGACGGGTTGGGCCCGTGGACGCCGGTGCTCGAGGGTGATCGGCTGTACGGGCGAGGTGGCGCGGACGACGGATACGCGGCGTTCGCGAGTCTCACGGCGATCGAGGCGGTGCACGCCGCCGGTGGGGTGCACGCCAGGTGCGTGGTGCTGATCGAGGCGAGCGAGGAGTCCGGATCGACCGATCTCGCCGCGTACGTCGAGGAGTTCGCCGACCGGATCGGTACGCCGAGTCTCGTGATCTGTCTCGACTCCGGCTGCATCGACTACGAGCGCATGTGGGTCACCACTTCGCTGCGCGGGATGGCCGAAGGAATCCTCTCGGTCGACATCGTCACCGAGGGTCTCCACTCCGGCGACGCGTCGGGCATGGTGCCGTCGTCGTTCCGGATCATCCGCCAGCTGATCGAACGCGTCGAGGACTCCGTCACCGGGGAGATTCTCGTTCCCGAGCTGCATACGGAGATCCCAACGGGCCGTGCGGCCGAGGCCGCGTCGACCGCCGCCGAGATCGGAGCGCTCGCCGATCACTATCCGTTCGTCGAGGGGGCCCGGCCCGCCACCGACGACCCGACCGACCAGCTGCTGGCGCGGACGTGGCGTCCGACGCTGAGCACGGTCGGAGCGGACGGCCTGCCGCCGACCAACCGAGCCGGCAACGTGTTGCGGCCGCGTACCGCGCTGAAGCTGTCCTTCCGGCTTCCGCCGACGGTCCACCCGGACGTCGCGATCGAGGCCCTGACGAAGGTGCTGACCACGGATGCGCCGTACGGCGCCCAGGTGTCGTTCGATCACGTCCAGGGGGCACCGGGATGGAACGCGCCGGCGACCGCCGAGTGGCTGGAGTCCGCCATGTCGACCGCCTCCGAGCAGGCGTTCGGCCGGCCGGCGCGGTCATTCGGCGAAGGCGGCACCATCCCGTTCATGGGAATGCTCGGCGAGGCGTTTCCCGAGGCCCAGTTCCTGATCACGGGAGTCCTCGGTCCTGATGCCAACGCCCACGGACCGAACGAGTACCTGCACGTCCCGACCGCCCGGCGCCTCTCGATGGCGGTCGCTCACGTGCTCGACGCCCACGGCCGCCGAAGCTGAAGAACGACGATGACGACACGAGCGGAATTCCGCGCCCGAGTGACCGGACGCCCACTGCTGTTCGACGGCGCGATGGGCACCGTCCTGCAGAGCCGCGAAGCGGGAACCGGCCACGGGTTCGACGGGTTGAATCTCACCGATCCCGCCGTCGTCGGTGACGCGCACCGCGCGTACATCGAGGCCGGAGCGGACGTGATCGAGACCAACACGTTCGGAGCGAATCAGTTTCGACTCGCGGAGCACCGTGCGGCCGGCTCGGTCTCCGAGATCAACGCTGCGGGTGTTGCGATCGCACGTGGCGCCGCCGGTGACTCCGGCGTCTGGGTTGCCGGATCGGTGGGCCCGCTCGGTGTCGTACTCACGCCCATCGGACGGGTGACGCCCGCGGAAGCCCGGGAAGCGTTCGTCGAGCAGATCCAGGCGCTCGTCGATGCCGGGGTCGACCTGCTGGTGATCGAGACGATGCCGTCGATCGACGAGATCGAGATCGCTGTCGGTATCGCTCGGTCGCTCGCTCCCGATCTGGCGATCCTCGCGATGATGACGTTCGCCGACGATGATCGCACGCTGCTCGGCCTCGGTGCGGCAGAGGTCGCCCGACGATTGAGCGGGTTCGGGGTCGACGCGATCGGGGTCAACTGCAGTTCGGGGCCGAACCAGGTCCTGCGTCTGACGGCGGCGATGCGCGAGGCGACGCCCGGCATCGCGATCGCCGCGATTCCGAACGCCGGATTCCCGGAGCGTGACATCAGCGGTCGGGTCGGTTATCCGGCGACACCGGAGTACTTCGCTGACTACGCGAGCGCGTTCGTCGATGCCGGGATCTCGATCGTCGGTGGGTGCTGCGGGACGTCCGAAGAACACATCTCGGCCATGCGCATCGCCATCGACGAGGTGCGGCCGACGTCGATCGCTCCGCCGCGTCCGGCGATCGTCTCGAACGGCCACGACGAGTCGGTTTCGGCGGACCCGCCGACGGCGCTGAAGCAGGCGTTGGAGGAGGGACGATTCGTGGCGACGGTCGAGATGCGACCGCCGAAGGGCGTCGCCGCGCAGAAGATGATCGCCAGCGCGACCATGCTGCGTGAGGCCGGTGCAGACTTCCTTGACATCGCCGACATCCCGCTCGCCCGGATGCGGATGAGTGCGTGGGCCGCAGCGCATCTCGTCCAGCTGCACACCGAGGTCGAGACGATCCTCCACTTCCCGACGCGCGGACGAAACCTGCTGCGGGTGCAGGCCGACCTGCTCGCGGCGCACGCGCTCGGAGTACGC
Organism: Ilumatobacter nonamiensis YM16-303; assembly: GCF_000350145.1. Taxonomy (GTDB): domain Bacteria; phylum Actinomycetota; class Acidimicrobiia; order Acidimicrobiales; family Ilumatobacteraceae; genus Ilumatobacter_A; species Ilumatobacter_A nonamiensis. The sequence goes on from NZ_BAOL01000159.1 coordinate 13,385, forward strand.
AACCTGTTCGTGACGATGGGTGACCCGGCGCGGATCGGTGACTATCCCGATGCGTCCGACGACTACGACCTCGCATCGACGGGTCTGATCCGCCTGCTGAAGGAGCGGATGAACGCCGGACTCGACCAAGCCGGCGCGTTGCTCGATCAGCCGACGCACTTCACGGTCGGGTGCGCCACCTCGCTCACGTCGTCGGACACCGTGCGCGAAGCCGCGCTGCTCGCGAAGAAGATCCGTTCCGGCGCCGACTTCGCGCTGACGCAGCCGTGCTTCGACGCCGAGGCCGCCCGTGAGTTCATCGAGTCGTACCGCAGTGAGTCGGACGGCGAGACGATCCCGCTCCTGCTCGGCGTGCAGCCGCTCTACAACGCGCGCAACGCCGAGTTCCTCCACAACGAGGTGCCCGGCATCCGCATCCCGCAGCACTACCGCGATCGGATGCGGCGCGCCGACGACCCGCGGACCGAAGGTGTGGCGATCGCTCTCGAGATCGTCGAAGAACTCCGCGTCGACGTGCAGGGCATCTACGTCATCCCCGCCTTCGGCCGCTACGACCTCGCCGCCGACCTCCTCGACGCCATCCGCTGACGCACATCCGCTGGGGACCATCGGGTGTCAGACACCCGATGGCGCATCGTCAGTCGACGGGGCGGGCGACGAAGACGGGGATCTCACGGTCGGTCTTGGCCTCGTAGTCGGCGTAGGGGGCGAACACCGCGACGCTGCGCTCCCACCACGTCGCACGCTCGTCGCCGGTGACGATCTCGACGTGGTAGTCGTGCGGCTCGGGACCGTCCTGGATCTCGACGAGCGGATGGGCGACGAGGTTGTGGTACCAGCCGGGATGGTCCGGCGCCCCGCCCTTGGAGGCGACGAGCGCGTACTCGCCGTCGTGCTCGACGCGCATCAGGGCGAACTTGCGGAGGTAGCCGGAACTCGCACCGAGGCTCGTGACGATGATGATCGGGATCCCGGTGTCGAGCAGCGTGCTCGCCTCCCGGCCGTTGGTGGCCTCGTAGGTGGCGACCTGGTCGGCGACCCATTGCTGTGAACTCGGTACGTACTCTCCGGTGAGGGGCATGACCGCAGAGTAGATCACGACGGGTCGGTGGTCGTCTGGTCCGTCGAGTCGACTTCCGTGGAACCGGCTCGAGCGGTCATTGTGGGGTCATGACATCGTTCCAGGCCCTCGTCGTCCGGGAAGCCGAAGCAGGCAACCCGAAGTCCGCAGCACCGTCGATCGAGCAGCTGACCGACGACGACCTGCCGGAGTATCCCGGTGACGACACCGTCGTGGTCGACATCGACCACTCGTCGCTCAACTACAAGGACGGGATGGCGCTCACCGGGAAGGGTCGGATCATCCGCTCGTTCCCGATGGTGCCGGGGATCGACTTCTCCGGGACGGTCGTCTCGTCCGAGTCGGATCGGTTCGCCCCGGGCGACGCTGTGATCCTCACCGGGTGGGCGGTCGGCGAGCGTTTCTGGGGCGGCTACTCGCAGCGGCAACGGGTGAAGGCCGATTGGCTGGTCTCCCGACCGGATTCGATGTCGAGCGTGCAGGCCATGGGGATCGGCACCGCCGGGCTGACGTCGATGCTGTGTGTGCTCGGGTTGGAGAACGGCGGCGTCACGCCGGGCGACGGACCGATCGTGGTGACGGGAGCGGCCGGCGGCGTCGGCAGCGTGGCGATCGCCGTGCTGGCATCGCTCGGCTACGAGGTCACCGCCGTCACCGGGCGACCCGAGGAACACGACTACCTGCGTTCGCTCGGCGCGTCCGCGTTCCTGACTCGCGACGAGATGTCGGAGGAACCGAAGCCCCTGGAGTCCGAGACCTGGGCGGGAGCGGTCGACGCGGTCGGGTCGACGATGCTCGCCAAGGTCATCGCCCAGACGAAGTATCAGGGCGTGGTGACCGCGTGTGGCCTCGCCGGGGGAGTGGACCTCCCGAGCACGGTGATGCCGTTCATCCTGCGCGGCGTTCGGTTGCAGGGCATCGACTCGGTCAACGCACCAACGGCCGACCGTGAGGCAGCGTGGTCCCGCTTGGCGACGGACCTGCCGAGCGACCTGCTCGACTCGATGACCGAGATCGTCCCGATGAGCAGCCTGCCCGAGCAGGGTCAGGCGATCATGGCCGGCCAGACCCGGGGCCGCGTCGTCGTCGACCCCAGCGCGTAGCGGTACGTGACGGGTCAGACCCGTTACGTAACGGTC
>NZ_BAOL01000158.1 GCF_000350145.1 Ilumatobacter nonamiensis YM16-303
GCGGGAACTGTTCACGAGAACGGGTTGGGTTGGGCGGTTCGTCAGGCGAGGACGGGGACCGACTTCATCGCTTCGGCGATCGCCTCGTCGGGCAACTCGTAGTCGACCATGTCGCCGTGGAGGTACTTCTCGTAGCTGGCGAGGTCGAGGTGACCGTGGCCGCACAGCGCGGTGAGAATCACCTTCTCCTCACCCGACTCCTTGCACGCCAACGCCTCACGTACTGCCGCGGCGATCGCATGGGTCGGCTCCGGCGCCGGCACGATCCCCTCCGTACGCGCGAACTGGATCGCACCCTCGAAGCACTCGCGCTGCGGAATCGCGATCGCCTCGACGAGACCCTCGTTGTAGACGTGCGACACCAGCGGTGCCATCCCGTGGTAGCGCAATCCGCCGGCGTGGATCGGCTCGGGGATGAAGCTGTGACCGAGCGTGTGCATCTTGAGCAGGGGCGTCATCCCGGCGGTGTCGCCGAAGTCGTAGCGGTACTCGCCCTTCGTCAACGTCGGACATGCAGCGGGCTCGACGCACCGGATGACCGGGTCCATCTTCCCCGCCAACTTCTCACGCAGGAACGGGAACGCGAGCCCACCGAAGTTCGAGCCGCCACCCGTGCAACCGACGAGCACGTCGGGCGTCTCGTCGACCTTCGCCAACTGCAGCAGCGCCTCTTCACCGATGATCGTCTGGTGCATCAGCACATGGTTGAGGACCGAGCCGAGCGCGTAGCGCGCCTGCGGATCCTCCACGCACATCGCCACCGCCTCGGAGATCGCGATGCCGAGCGATCCGGTGTGATCGGGATTCTCGGCGAGCAATGAACGGCCGAACTCGGTCAGCTCCGAGGGACTGGAGTGCAGCGTCGCGCCCCAGATCTCCATCATCGTCTTGCGGTGCGGCTTCTGGCGGTACGACGCGGCGACCTGCCAGATCTCGCACTCCATCCCGTACTGCGCGGTCGCGAACGCCAACGCACTCCCCCACTGGCCGGCACCGGTCTCGGTGGTGAGCTTCGTGATGCCTTCCTGATGGTTGTAGAACGCCTGGGGCACCGACGTGTTCGGCTTGTGCGACCCGGCCGGGCTGACGCCTTCGTACTTGTAGTAGATCCGCGCCGGGGTGCCGAGCGCCTCCTCGAGTCGCTTGGCTCGGAACAGCGGACTCGGCCGCCAGATCTTGTACACGTCGAGCACCTCGCCGGGGATGTCGACGTAGCGCTCGGTGGTGACCTCTTGTTCGATGAGCGCCATCGGGAACAGCGGCGCGAAGTCCTCCGGACCGGCCGGTTCGTGGGTTCCAGGGTGAAGCGCCGGAGGTGGCGGGGTCGGGAGGTCGGCGACGAGGTTGTACCACTGCGTCGGGATCTCGGATTCGTCGAGCAGGATCTTCTTGGGTGTGTCGTGTCCAGCCATGCGGCAAAAGTAGTGGGCTAGGTTTGGGGGCGCACCATGGGACTTTTCAAGCGACGCGACGAGACCAGAGAACAGCTCGAGGCCCTGCGGTCAGAGCTCAGCACGATGCGCCAGCGGCTCGACGAGAGCGAGGGAGCCAAGGCGCGGATGGCCGAACACCTCGGTCGAGTCGAGCTCGAGCACCGACAGCTCACCGAGCAGGTCGGCAGCGTCGCCACGCAGGTCGGGGCGGTGGAGTCGAAGGTCGGCGACGTGGAGACCCGGGTCGGCGACGTCGCCGGATCGATCGCTCCGGCGATCGACGAGGCCGTCGCCAAGAACGCAACCCCGGATGACGTGGATGCGATCCGCGCGGAGGTCGCTCGTCTCGGCAGCCTCGCCGCCCGCGTCGATGACCTGAGCGACACGATCTCGGTCCAACGCGCCACGCTCCCACCACCGACCGCAGCGCCGGACCACGACGTGCTCGCCGTCCTCCAGCAGCAACTCGATCAACTCGCCGAGCTGATCGCCGGCCAGCGCGAGCACATCGCCAACATCGCGGTCGTCGCGACCGACTCGGTGGAGCGGACGGATTCGGCACTCGCCGAGATGCGCTCGGCCATCGACGCCGACGGCACGGGGCAGCGCGAGACCGTCGACTCCGAGACGCGCGCACAGCTCGGGCTGCTCGCCGAGCGGGTCGGTGCGATCGACTCCCGCGTCAACCAGGTGAGCCTCGAGCTGACCAACCAGCTCACCGAGTTGAGCGGTGACGTCGACCGGGCCGGCTCCCAGAGCGACGTCAGCGAGGCGATCGACGACCTGGTCGCACGCATCGACGACATGTCCGGCGGCCAGGAGCGGCTCGCCAACGAGCAAGCCCGCTACGCGATTCAGTTCCGCAATGACCTCGCGGAGCTGGCCGAACGCCTCCGCCGACCCTCAGGCCGCTGACCCCGCTGCGCCAATCGGTGCCAATCGGTGTCTGACACCCGATGGCACGGTGCCAATCGGTGTCTGACACCGGATGGCGCAAGGTGAGCGTCAGCCCTCGTCTTCGACGATCAGCTTGTCGCCTTCGCCGGGTCCGTCGCCCTCGAGCTCGCTCTCGCCGTCCGTCGAGCCGTCGTCGGTCGAGGGATCGCCAGTCGGGTCGGTGACGTCGTCGGTTCCGGTGTCCAGTCCGAGCCGGTCGACCGCATCGGCGATCAGGTCGTTCGCTTCGTTGACCTTCTCCTGATAGGTCCCGAGATCACCCGACTCGAGCGCGGTGTCGGCCTCGGCGAGCACGGTGTCGATCCGCACGAGCACTTCCTCGGCGTTCTCGTCGAGGACCACCACCTCGTCATCGGGTGCCGCCGTGTCGTCGCCGTCGACCGAGGACACCGTTCCGGTTCGGTCACCGATGTCGGCATCGAACCCGCGGAACAGCTCGCTCATCGCCTGTCCGATCGTCGGAGCCAGCACCGAGGTCTGGTTGTAGGTGACGATCACTTCACGGAACTCGGTGGCTTCGGGCACCTGCGCACTGTCGGTCGGCACGCTCACGTAGTACGGACGGACGTAGACGAGACCGTCGGCGACGGGGACCGCCTGGAGGTCACCGAAACGCACCTTGGTGCCGCCGCCCTCCGTGTTGTCGCGTGAGATCCGGAACGAGATCTCGTCGGTGGTTTCGGCACTCGACGCAACGCGGAGCGGACCGTCGGGCAACGACTCTCCCGGCGCGGGATTCACCACGTAGCTGATCAGCTGGCCGTAGGTGTCGGGGTCGGACGACGCGGTCATGTAGGCCTGCAACTGGGTCCGCTGATCGGCCGTCGAGAACTCGACGAACGGTCGGAAGATCACGAACTCCTCGTCGATCTCCTCATCGTCCGGGCTCGTGTCGAAGTACGTGTAGTACGGCGTGAACCGTTGCGTGTTCGATTCGCTCGCGAACGTCGACGACGCCGCCGTTTCCGCCGCCGGGGCCGCAGCGGTCGCCGTGCTCACGCCCGGGAACTGACCCGGTGCCTGAGCGACCGACCATGCGCCGTCGCGCCGGAAGAAATTCTCGGGCGAGATGCGGTACTTGGAGTAGCGGTCGGTCTGCACCCGGAACAGGTCCTCGGGGTAGCGCAGGTGCTCGCGCAACTCGTCGGGCATCTCGTCGAACGAGGTGAACAGATCGGGGAACGCCTGCTGCCACGCCCGGATGATCGGATCCACCTCGTCGATGACGAAGAGCGTGACCTCGCCGGTGTAGGCATCGACGACCGCCTTCACACTGTTCCGGACGTAGTTGTCGTTCGGCGACAGACCCGATTCGGACGACAGTTCGACGTCACCGACGCTCTCGGCGTAGGGGTAGCGGCTCGTCGTGGTGTACGCATCGACGACCCAGACGACGCGCCCGTCGGCCTCGACCGGGTACGGGTCGGCGTCGTACGACAGGAACGGGGCCAACTTCTCGAGCCGATCGTTGACACCGCGTACCCACAGCATCTGCGAGTCGTCGTTGATCGCCCCCGACGCCAGGATGTTGTACTCGAGGAAGGCGAGAGCGAAGGACGCCCGCCGAGCGAACGACGTCATCTCCACCCCGAGGTCGCCCTCGTAGGTGGCCTGCTCGTCGCACGGGTTCTCGACCGACTCGGTGTTGCTGATCGCGTACCCACCGATGCTGGGACTGAAGTAGAGCTCGGGGCGGTCGAGATCGGGGACCGTGTAGGCGGGTCGGCGGTTGGCCTGGACCGAACTCGCCGGCGCTGTGACGAGGCCGCAGCCATGGGTGTTGATCAGGTGGAGGCTCTGCCACGTCGTGTTCGCGAGGCCATCCGTGTCGAGTTCGAGCGCCGCGACGAGCACCTGCTCGGAGTCGGGCTGCTCGGTGCTGTCGAGCACGTACCGGTCCACGTCGAGATCGTCGATCGTGAGTCCGGCCTCGCGACCTTCGTCGAAGATGAACCGACTCTCCATGGCGGCCGGGTTCAGCAGTCGGACGTTGTCCAGCGACTCCAGGTCACCCTCGGCGTCGGATGCCGAGATGTCGCTGAACGTGATGTCGCGTGACTCGACCTCGGCCAACCCGTAGGCGAGACGCGTGGCGTTGACGTTGCGTTCGATGTACTCCGACTCCTTGGCCTCCTGGTCCGGATTGACGACCAGGCCCTGCACGATCGCCGGGTAGATGATTCCCCCGACGATCGACACGACGAGCCACAACGCCGACGCGATGAGCGGAGCGCGGAACGATCCCGTCCGGATCACCGACAGATACAGCACCGCCGAGAACACCGCGATGAGGATCAACAGCATCAACGCCGGGATGCGCGCCTGGACCACCGAGTAGGTCGCGCCCTGCACGATGCCGGTCTGTGCATTCGTGAGCTCGAACCGGTCGAACCAGTAGTCGCCCGCCTTCAGCAGCGCGAGGAGCGCGAGCAGGATCGCGATGTGGGTCTTCGTCGCGGAACTCACGGTCGGGACCGGCGACACGAGCACGACGCCGCCGTTGAGCACGTGGGCGGCGACCGTCAGCAGGAGCGTGACGATCACGGCGACGAACATCCAGTCGAGCAGGAACGACAGGAACGGCAACTCGAACACGTAGAACCCGACGTCTCGACCGAACTGCGCATCGGATGTGCCGAAGCTCTGCGAGTTGCGGAAGAGCAGCCACTCCTGCCAGCGACTGATCGCGGGCGCGGCGAGCATGAGGGCGAACACGAGCGCCACGCCGTAGCGCACCAGCCGCAGCCGTTGTCCGAAGATCTCGTGGAAGCGCTCGACGTACGGGTGCACGTTCGCGGGGAAGGTCTCGGGCGCCGTCCGGTCGGCGACGTACAGATTGATCCCGGAGATGAGCACGAAGATCAGGAAGAATCCGACGAACAGCGTCGCCTTCGCACCGATCGCACCCCAGAACACGTCGTTGCGTCCGAGCGCGTCGTGCCACAGGAAGTCGATGTAGAAACGCGCGATCGCCCGTCCGAAGATCAGGACGAACAGCAACAATGCGCCGAGCGCGATCAGAACGCCGCGGCCGCTGAAACGCAGTCGTCGACGATCGGCTCCGAGGTCCTGAGATCGCCGCATCGGCGCCGAGATTACCGGGCCGCGGGGACCAAGAGGCAGCGGCACCCCGGATGAGCGGGAGTGCAGAGGTGCCCGGTGGGGAATGCCTGACCCGCCGCGACCGCACCTTCGAGCCGGTTGTCGTCGCAGTCGGCACAGATCTCGTGGCTCGGATCGGGCATCCACTGGACCGGCGTGTCGAGTTCGAACGAGGCCAACACGCCGCGGCCGTGGGCGGCGCGGAACACGTCGTCGAGTTGCTCGTCGATGTGCTTGGTCTTGAACTCGCGGTAGACGGCGCGCACCTTCTTGGTGATCGCCGGATTGTCGCCGTCACCGTCCGCGATGCACCGCTCGAGGCGGTCGCGCAGCGGGGTGACCATCCCCCGGGTGATCGTCTCGGCGGCCTGCTGCACCGCCTGCTTCCCGGCTGCTGCGCGCAGTTTGCTCGACGATGTTCCGGTCGTGAGCGTCGCCCCGGCGTTCGCCGCCGCGAGCAACTCGTCGGAGATCACGCCCGCGTACCGCTCGGCGTGGTGGCTGGCCCAGGGCAGGAGCGCATCGAGGTTGCGCACCTGCTCGCTGCGACGCAGCGCGTCGAGCACTTCGTTCTGTTCGTCGGCGAGCACGCGCTTCAACTTGCGAGCGCTGGCGACGATGAGCGGCGTGAGGTCGGCATCGCGCTGCTCGAACCGGGACACCTCGGTGTCGTCGTCGGAGCCGTCCGACGCCTCGGCGTCGTGCTCGTCATCCGCCGGATCGGCGGCTGGCGCGTCGGCGATCGGTTCGTCGGCGTCCTCCGCATCGTCGATGACGTCGGCGTCCGTGTGAGCGTCGTCCTCGGCGTTGTCGACCTCGGCCTCGGGCTCCGGCTCGTCGTCCGTCGTCGCGCGCAGCCGGGCGAAGAGGTCGACCACGACATCGTCGACGGATCCGTCGTCAGGGTCCGGGTGGCGGGAGTCATCGGATGGGTCGTCAGGGTCCTCGATCGCTTCGATGTCATCCGCGTCGACATCGGTGGGTTCCTCGGTGACGGCGTCATCGTTCGCGTCGATGTCCGATTCGGCCGGGTCGATGTCGTCCGTCCCGGCGTCGATCTCGCCATCGTCGTCCGGCGCAGACGATTCGTTGAGTTCGACGACGTCGGCGATCACGTCACCGTCGGGATCGTCGGCTTCTTCGCCCTCGTCGGTGCCGGCGTCGACGACGTTCTCGACCACCGCATCACCGTCGGAGCCGTGGTCGTAGATGCCGACGGTCGCCTCGCCATCGGTTGCCGCGTCGGCCCGTGCGTCATCGGCTGGGGCGTCGGTCGACTCGGCCTCGCTCGGAGCCATCGCGTCGCGGGCGACCATGACCGGGACGGGTCCCGTCGACGGCTGGAGGTTGACGTACTCGTCGGGCTCACCCAACGGCTGCATCTCGGCGACGACATCGACCGCCACCAGTCGGGCGCGTTCGAACGCCTGCATGAGCCGATCGCGGCCGTGCACGAGTTGTTCGATCTGTTCGCGCGCCAGCTCACGGCGCCGCGCCAGCTCGCTGAGCACACGTTCGCGATAGGCGCGAGCCTCGTTGACCATCTCGCGGCCCTGCTGTTTGGCCATCGAGATCTCGGCCTCGGCGTCGTTCGTCGCATCGGCACGGCGACGCGACGCCTCGATCTCGGCCTCCTCGCGGAGACGGATCGACTCGTCGCTCGCCTCCATGAGCATCTGCGCCGCCGACTGCTCGGCCTTCTCGCGGATCTCGTGGGAGCTCTCCCGCGCCGCGTTCAGGATGCGAACCGTCTCTTCGCCGAGCATTCGCGTGAGCGTCTCGTCATCGAAGTGCGCCATCGTGAGGTTCGGCTCGGCTTGGGAATTCTCGAGTTCGCGCTCGAGAAATGCCTGACGTTCGTGCAGGCGGCGCAACTCATCGGCAACGGTTCGCAGGAAGTCACGGACCTCGCCCTGATCGAAACCGCGGCGACCGGTGGAGAAGGAGGCGTCGGCAACCTGCGCCGGCGACGCTGGATCTGGTTGGGGAATCGACATGGCCATCACGCAACGTTACGCGGCCCGCCGTTGCAGATGGTGGAGGGTCGACCGGCAATCGCCGGCCGCCACGCTCACGCGGGGATCGGATCGCCACCCAGCGATTCGAGTACCTCGAGTGCCTCGTCCAACGTCGCGACCGGCATCAGGACGACCTCGCCGTGGCCGGCCTCGTTCAGACACTCCCATCGGCACAAACCATCGTCGGGATCCTCCGGATCGGCGTCGATGAGTTCGAACTGTTCGGCGGGGATCAAGAACACCTCGACGCCGTGCTGATGGACCGCGCTGACCTTCTGCTCCAGGCCGCCGATCGGACCGATCGTGCCATCGAGTCGGATCGTGCCCGTGACCGCGATGTCGCGGCCGCCGGTGAGATCGCCCTCGGTCAGCTCGTCGATCAGCGCGAGCGTGAAGGCGACGCCGGCCGAGGGACCACCGACCGCAGCGGTGTCGATCGAGACGTCGAAGGGGAGATCGACGGTCCGCGAGTCGAACGGGATGAAGCCGATGATCGTCCGCTCCGGGTCGGTGGGGTCGGTCGACAGCTCGACTTCGACGTCGAGTTCACCGACTCCGGCTCGGTCGACGGTCATGTCGATCGTGTCGCCTGCTTCGGCTCCTTCGAGCGCCGCGGTCAGGTCTTCGATCGTGGCGATCTCCATCCCGTCGACCTCGAGCACCGTGTCGGCCGGCTCCAGGACCGCTGCTGCCGGATACTCCTCGTCGCACTCGAAGCCGTCCTCCGCCGGTTCACGGCACAGGATGTCCTGCACCACCACCGCGCCGAATTCGAGAGTGGGGTCGTAGCCGGCGGCGGTCAGCGCGAGGAACTGAGCCTCCTGCGTCGCGGTCCGCATCTGCTGGAGGGCGATCTCGCGATTCTGCGTCGCCGTGCGCCGACCGTTGCGTCCCTCCTCGGTCAACAGGTCGACCACGGGGTCCGGCCGGCCGATCAACCACGACAGCATCGACTGCGGCGGCTGGCTGATGGTCACGAAGAAGAAGTCGCCGTCGGTCTCGTACACCTCGACGTCGTCGGGAAGCTCTCCGTACTCGACGCGGTCGTTCACCGACTCCGCCGACGCGGGAACCCGCGCGTACGGCGCCGGCTGCTGCTCCTCGAGACGCGCGTTCTCGGTCCGTGCGATCACCTCGGACGGAATCAACGACGTGATCCCGATCGCTCCCAGGCCGAGGAGGGCGACGACGGCGAGTGTCCGCGCCCACCACCTCCGAGGAGATGCGACGAGTACCATGGGGGTTGTCGTGTCGGTCACTGATCTCACTACTGCTGCTGCCTGGATGGCCGGGCTGGCGATTGTCGCCCTGGTGTTCGCCGGCTGGCGCAAGGCTGCCAGAGCCGCGCCCCGAACACCACGCGCAGAACCGAAACTTCGTCGACCGCGGGTGCCGGTCGGGATCGCCGAGTCGACCGTTCCGCTCTACAAGCCACCGAACGTGTTCCGTCGCGCGCTGTCCGGGGTCGCGAGCGTCGGACTGGGCCTCGTGATCGGCGTCGTGAGCGCCATCCTGATCGCGTTCGGCACGGCGTTTCTCGTCGTCACCATGACCGACCTCCTGAAGTCCTGACGCGTGGGCGCCACCCCTTCCGACGACACGGAAGCTCGACAGCGGCGGCGTGGGGTCGCGATCGCCGGCCACTCCGGTGACGTGTCGGTCGCGCTGGCGGCGCTCGACGATCCGGACCCGGCGGTCCGCAGCACTGCGCTCGGTGCACTCGAGCGTCTCGATGCGCTCGATGATTCGGCCGTGGCAACCGCGCTGACCGACGACGACGTGGCGGTGCGCCGACGCGCAGCCGAAGTCGCCGCGACCCACCCTGAAGTCGACCTGGTGCCGGCGCTCCGTGACGTCGACGCGCGTGTCATCGAGGTGGCCGCGTGGGCGTGCGGTGAGCACGAGTCCGACCGCGACGAGATCGTCGAGCGGCTGATCGAGTTGGCGACCGATCACGACGAGCCGCTGGTCCGGGAATCGGCGGTCGCCGCGCTCGGTGCGATCGGCGACCCACGGGGGTTCGACGCCATCGTGAGCGGCGCAACTGACAAGCCCGCCGTCCGGCGCCGAGCCGTGCTCGCGCTCGCACCGTTCATCGACGACGACGAACTCGGCGAACCCACCGAGTCGGCGATTGCCCGCGCGCTCGAGGACCGCGACTGGCAGGTCCGCCAAGCCGCCGAAGACCTCCGCCGCATCACCGACACCTGAACCTTCCCCTGCCACCTGCCTCCTCACCCCCCGCCCTCGCCTCGGAGCTGCCCCTCCGGGGAAATTTCGGCGGATCCGGACCGCCAGCGTCTCGATCCCACACAATTTCCGAACAACGGCTTCGGGGTCGGGGAAATCTCGACGGATCCGGACGGTCAGCGTCTCGATCCGACGAAATTTCGACGGCGGCGGGTTCGGAGGGGGGATCGGGACGCGGGTGGTGTCAGAGGTCGTAGCGATAGAGGTTGGTTTCGCGGGGAGCGAAGCCGATGCGCTGATAGAGGCGGTTGGCGGCTTCCCGCGAGGGGCGGCTGGTGAGGCTGACGTTCTTGGCGCCTCGCCGACGAGCTTCGTCGAGTGCCGCCTCGTTCAACTTGCGCCCGACCCCGTGACCGCGAGCGGCGTCGTCGACCACGACGTCTTCGATCCACGCCTTCATGCCCGTGGGGATCCGGTAGAACGCGAGGGTCAGGCTCCCCACGATCGCTCCATCGACCCGCGCGACGAACACGGCGGTGTCCGCCCCCTCGACCAGATCGGTCAGCAACTCACGGCTGGGTGGCGGCGATGAGGACGAGAGCTGGGGGATCAGGTGCGCGAACGCCGCGATCAGTTCGTCGTCGACGTCCGAGGCGATCTCGATCGTGGCGCCGGAGCTCGCTGAGTCATCGTGCTGCATCGGCCCCACGATACGCACCGATAGCGTGACCCACGTGGGAACCGAGCACGTCCGATGGCTGGCCGAACCAACGCTCGACCGGCCCGTCCTCATCGCCGGATTCACCGGTTGGAACGACGCCGGCGACGCCGCGTCCACGGCCATGACCACTTTGGTCGAAGCCTGGGGCGCCGACGTCCTCGCCGAGATCGATCCCGAGGCGTTCACCGACTTCGCGACCGTCCGCCCGCAGGTGCGCCTCGACGACGAACGCAAGCGGTCGATCGTGTGGCCGACCGTCGGCGTGTGGTCCGTGTCGCTGCCGGGTGCCGACGTGATCCTCATGCTCGGCCCGGAACCGGCGTTGCGGTGGCGCCTCTTCTCGGAACAGGTCACCGGGATCGCCGAACGGTTCGGGGCGACCATGGCACTCTCGCTCGGTGCGCTCCTCGCCGACGTGCCCCACTCCCGCCCGGTCCCCTTGATCGGCACCGCGTCCGACACCACGCTGATCGAGCGGTTCGAACTCCAGCAGTCGCAGTACGAGGGCCCGACGGGCATCGTCGGCGTGCTGCACGACGCCCTCCAACGGGCGGGTCTGCCCACCGCATCACTGTGGGCCGCGGTCCCCGGCTACGCGTCGCAGGTGCCATCACCCAAGGCTGCGCTCGCACTGGTCGAGCGGGCGTGTTCGATGATCGGCACGCCGCCGCCGGGGTCGCAACTCGGATCCGGAGCAGCCGAGTACGACGCCCGCGTCGCCGCGTTGATCGGTGACGACGACGACATGGTCGAGTATCTCGAGCGCCTCGAGCAGCTCGCCGACGAGAACGACGCGACCGACGACGAAGACCTCACCTCGGCGCCGCCGATCGATCCGGACGAACTGATGAACGAGGTCGAACAGTTCCTGCGCGATCAGGACTGAGTCGAGCCACCCCCCGCGAGCCCACTCCCGACGACGTCGGGAACGGCGCGGTCAGGACCGCCAGATGTCCGGGCGAACGGGATCGAAGGTGGCGTCGGACGCCGTGCCGTCGATCGCGGCAAACGCCATCGGACCCCACCATTGCGCTCCAGCGGTGACTTCGGGGAGTTCGTCCCGCGCGAACCAACCGACGTCGCCGGTCTCGAGTGGGTGCGGCTCCAGCTCGCCACCCGTCGCGCTGCAGTGGAACAGCAGCATGTACATGCCGAACCGACTGAAGCCCATGCGCTGCCCGTCGACGACGCCCAACAGTCGTTCGGCGTGACACTCGATTCCCGTCTCCTCACTGACCTCTTTCACCGCGACCTCGGCCGGTGAGTACCCGACGTCAGCCCACCCGGTCGGGTACAACCAGATTCCCGAGTCCTTGCGTTGCACGAGGAGGATCTCGCCCTGGTCGTTTCCGACGATGGCACCGACCGCGGTCTTCGGGGTCACGTACCCGGGGACACCCTCCCCGATCGACTCCATCCACTCCCCCACGAAGTGGTCGATCTCGCGTTGCACGGCAGCAGCATCCGCGGCGTCGTCTGCATCGGCGGCGAGCTCACGTGCGGCGGCCTTGATGTCGGCGGCGACGTGCAGCACCTCCTCGTAACGCTCACGCTCGTACAGGCTCTCGGTGAAACCCATCCCGGTTCGGGCGATCGCCGCGAGGGTCTCGCTCCATCGCGCCAGGTCCCGAGCGTCGGCAGTCACGGCTTCAATCTACGGCAGGCGGAGCGATGAGCTCGGCTCGGCTCCGACTGGTGAGGACGAGATCGCGTCTCATGCGACCGCGTGGAGGAGCGCCTTGTGGATCTCCTTGCGGTGCGGCGAGCTCATCACCAGGTCGCCGGCTCGGGTGCGGACGTAGAACGTGTCGACGACCTCCATCCCGATCGTCTGCACGGTCGCGTGGCGGATGTCCAGGCCGAGTTCGCCCAATGCCTTGGTGATGCGGTGCAGGATCCCGACCTTGCTGACGGCGCGCACTTCGATGACCGTCGCGTTGCTCGACCCGCCCTCGATGAACTTGACCTTGGGCGGCCCGGGTGCCTCTGCCTGGAGACGACGCCGGCGGCGGTACGTCCTGGCGCGTTCGGCCAGTCGCGCCTCGATCGCCAACTCCCGCGCCAGCCCCTTGCGCAGATCGCTCTTGAGCGACCGCCAGTTCAGCTCGCCCTTCGAGATCGAGATGCGGAACTGCGACGCCGCCATGCCCCCTTCGTCGGAGTGCGCTCGCGAGCTGAGGACGTCGAGACCGTGCAACGACAGCACCCCGGCGATCTGCCCGAACGTGCCGGGCTGATCCGGGTAGATGATGGTGATCCGGTCGTCCTTGCGAGTGATGTCGACCTCGCCGAGCGCCATGACCTCCAACGTGGCGGCGTCGGGGAACAGCTGCCATGCCACCTCGGTGACGTCGCCGCCGCCGAGCACGATGCGCGTCCGCATCGCCAATTCGTCGACGAGTTCCTTCTTCCAGTTCCCCCACGCCGACGGGCCGGTCGCCTTCGAGTCGGCCTCGGTCAGCGCATGGAGCAGTTCCAGCCGTTCGACGGAGTAGAGCAGCCCGGCGACCAGGTCGATGGTGGCCGGATCCGAGAGGTCGCGGCGCATGGCGACATCGGGCATGAGCAGGTGCCACTCGACCATCGCGACGAGCGTCTCGACATCGTGGCGGTCGTAGCCGAGCCGAGGCGCGATCTCGCGCACCAGGTCCATGCCGACCTCGGTGTGGTCGCCCGGGTAGCCCTTGCCGAGGTCGTGGAAGAGCGCGCCGATCACCAACAGGTCCGGCCGCGACACCCGGTCGGCGAGCTCGGCCGCGTTGGCCGCGGCTTCCCAGAGGTGACGGTCGACCGTGTAGCGGTGATACGCGTTGCGCTGTGGTTTCGAGCGCACCGGCTCCCACTCCGGGAGGAAACGTGCGATCAACTCGTGTTGGTCGAGAGCCTCGAGCACCTTGATCGCCTTGTGCCCCTCGAGGAGCAACGCGACCAGCTCGGTCCGCGCACCGACGGGCCAGTCGCCGGGCCACGGTTCGACCTCGTCGCGCAATCGGGAGAGCGTCGCCCGGCCGATTCGGCAATCGGACCGAGCCGCTGCCACTGCGGCCTGCAGCGCGAGCGTCGGGTCCTTTCGCGGATCGGCCCCCTCGGTGAGTTCGACCTCTCCGTTGCGCAGGACGACCCCGGGAGCGATCGCCCGGTCGGCCTGCGGATCGCGCTCGACCGCGCGGTTCCAGTTCTCGTCGCACAGCCATGCGACGTTGCGTCCGGCGGCGGCGACGTCGGCCATCAGCTCGTCGGCGTCGCCCCACCCACCGGTCTTCGCGATCGCGTCCTGATCCTCGAGTCGCATCACGTCGCCGACCCGGTCGGTCGTGAGATGCAGAGCCACCCTGGCCCGGAGCAGCGTGTCGTACGCCGCGTCGAGATCGTCGAGGTCCTGATCGATCACCTGGAGCCCACCCGCCATCGCCCACCAGACGGTCTGGACGTCGCGGAGACCGCCGTGGCCGTTCTTGAGGTCGGGTTCGAGGCGATAGGCGACATCGGCGGACTCCGCCTGCCGTTCCTTCATCCGGGCTCGCAGCGCCTTCAGGTAGTCGGACCGTTGCGATTCCCACGACTTGCGTCCGCGGCGGGTGACGTCGGCGGCGATCTCCTCGTCACCGGCGAGGAAGCGCGCCGACAACAGCGCCGTCGCCGAGTCGAGGTCGCCATCGACCAGATCGAGTTGTTCGTTCACCCGCCGCACGGCGTGACCGAGTTTCACACCCGAGTCCCACAGCGGATACCAGAGTGCACTCGCGACCGGCTCGATCTCGGCGGCCACCTTGCGCGCTTTGCAGTCGTGGACGAGCAACAGGTCGAGGTCGCTGTACGGCGCGAGTTCGCCACGGCCGTAGCCACCGACCGCGAGCAACGCCACGCGGTACTTCGTCGGATGGGCGGCGAGAGCCTCCTCGAACAGGTGGATGACCCAGTCATCGGTGACCCGGGCCAAGGCCGTGCAGTACTCGCGACCGCGATTCGAGCCGTCCGGAACCACCACCGCGGCCAGGTCGAAGTGCGATCGGCGATCCTCAGACGTCACTCGCCAGACGGTACTGTGGACAAGATGCGGCGACGACGTGGACCGGTTCCCGCTCCGCGAATTCTTGCTGCCGTCACCGTGGGTTCGGTGTTCGTCGCAGCCTGCACGGGCGGAGACGATGCGACGCCACCACCCTCGGTCGTCACGACGACGACCGAGGTGATCCCCCCACGCGTCAATGACGACGTGTTGAAGATCGGTGCGCTGATCCCGGCGGGGAACACGGTGGTCGCCGAGTTCCTCACCGTCGCGCTGGAGGACGCGATCGACCGCGTCAACGACGCCGGCGGAGTGCTGGGAAGCGACGTCGAGGTGTTCATCGAGGACGAGGGGGCCACGGCCGCGACCGCCTCGCAGGCGATCGAGGAGCTGATCGCCGATGGCGTCGACGCGATCATCGGTCCGACGTCGTCGAACACCGCGATCGGCGCGCTCGACACCGCGGTGGCCGACGGAATCGTCACGTGCTCGGCGACGGCGACGTCGATCGCGCTCGACGACTATCCGGACGAGGGGCTGTTCTTCCGCAGCATCGCGACCGATTCGCTCCAGGCGAACGCGATCGCCCAACAGGCACAGGCGACCGGTGCCAGCAACGTGGCGATCGTCCACGTCGACGACGCCTACGGGAGGCCCTACGCCGACGCGGTCGAGGACGCGCTCAGCCCGATCGCCGTCGAGACGATTCCGCTCGCCGTGGACGACGACGACCTGAGCGATGACATCGATGATCTGGTCGCCGCGTCACCGCAGGCGGCCATCATCCTCGGTAGCGGCGACGACATCGCCACCGTGCTCGGCGAGATGGCTCGCCGCGACGACGTGACCGTGCAGACCATCATCGTCAACGACGACGCGCGACGAACGGCCACACGCCCGGTCATCTCGGTGTTGCCCGAGGCGCTGCGAAGTCGGGTCGTCGTGGTGGCACCGCAGGTGGAACTCCGCACCGCGGCAGCTGTCGAGGCCCCGACATCGACGAGCGCCGAGGACTCCGACGAGGATGCGCCGATCGTCGACCCGCCGTTCGGACCGCAGGTCACGGACTGCGTGAACCTGCTCGCCCTCTCTGCGATCCAGGGCCAATCCGACTCGCCATCGGTGATCGCCGGCCAGATGTCGTCCGTGTCCGACGGTGGCGACGTGTGCTCGGACTTCCAATCGTGCACGGACCGTCTCGCCGCCGGCGCCGAGATCGACTACGCCGGTCCGCTCGGGATCACGGTGCTCGATCGGAACGGCGACCCGTCGCGTGCGTTCTTCGACATCATCCGCTTCGACGACGACGGTTCCGACATCTTCGAGGACACGACCGCCGTCCAGTCCTGACCCGTTCTCGTGATCAGTTCCGGCGCTCCG
>NZ_BAOL01000157.1 GCF_000350145.1 Ilumatobacter nonamiensis YM16-303
GCACATTCTCGGGCGGGTGGCCGCTCGGAGACGTGCCGTACTGGGCGGGTGATGGACGAGATCGGTGCTGTCGTTACCGAGCGGTCCGGGCCGCTCGTCCCGCGCCCCGCCCGCCAAGTCTCGAGGTCTATTCGTCAATAACGATGGTGGTCGATGCCGGTTCGGTTTCCATCTGGTCAACGTCGGGGACCGAGGCGGTGGCTGTGTCCCAGTCTGCCTGGGTGGCGACCGTGAGTTGGTCGACGATGTCGAGTAGCTCGGGCTGCGTCAGGTGTTGGCTGCCGAGTTGATAGGTGAAGCCGTTCTCGTGCCAGACGAGCCCGAGGTAGCTCGGCTCGTTCTCGAGGGTTCGGAAGATCCCGGGCTGGCCTCGAACGGTTTTGTCGGCGACTGATGCGAAGCCGAGGCGGTGTATCGCGAGCGAGTCGGGGTCGCTTCGGGTTGCGAGGTAGAAGATGGACTTCGACTGGTCGTCGACGTAGATCGTGGAGATCATGTCGTCGTCGTTGGCGTCGGTGTCCGCAACGTACGCGAAGTCGGAGACACCGAAGCCGGTGGCGATGAGTTCGAGACCTTCGGGCAGCCCGGCCGCCTCGATCGTGAAGCTACCTGCGGATGGCCCGGGCGTGAGGTTCTCGGCCGCGGCAATGAGCTGGTCATCGCTGGCATTGCCGTCGATGATGACGACGTACCCGCCGAGGCGCCGTTCGATGATGCCGGTCGGGTCCGCGGAAGCATCGCGTTGTTCGAGACACGCCGTTGCTCCATCGGCAAGGGTTGCGGTGGCCGTCGTCCGATCCGACACGCACTGCGGAACGTTGTCCGGGGCGGGTCCGAGATCGACGGCTTGAACACGTAGGTAGGTGCCGGTCTCCGGTCGTGAGACGGGGGTGCCGTACCAGGCGACCGGCGCGGTACCGGCCAACGCCCCTTGTTCGATCGACATGGGTCGGAGCGACGCTGTGGGCGGCAGCAGGAGCGCTCCGTCGGGGCCTGGCGCTGGGGCGGTCACGGGCGGGAACGTGGGGGCGGGCGGCTGAGCCACGGGCTGGGAGTCCGCGACCGGGTCCGGTGTCGACTGGTTGGAGGCGATCACGAGTCCGCCCACTCCGATCGCTGCAACCGCTGCCGCTGCCGCCAGTAGCCGCTTCGAGCCGCGTTGCTCCTGGAGCGGGTGGGCGGTGACGGTTTGGTGGGGATCGAACTCACCAGCGTCGGGCACAGGAGGCGTGTTCGCGATGTTGTCGAGAGCAGTTGGGAGACGGTCTTCGAGCTTCATGAAAGGTCCTTTCGGAGCGTGCGCATCGCGCGGGAGTGACGGGACTTGACAGTGCCGGGCCGGCAGCCCAACGAGTCGGCGATCTCGGCTTCTGAGAGTCCGAGCCAGTAGCGCATGACGATGACGGCGCGTTGGTCGTATGGGAGGCGGCGAAGGGAGTGGTCGAGTTCGCGTTCGAACGGGGCGAGTGATTCGGGTGATGGGCCGTGGCGCACCATCCGGAGGCGACTTCGCTCGCGGGACGTGTGCCAGCTTCGGCACACGTTGACCGTGATCGTGCGCAGCAGCGCAGGCGGGTTGTCTGCGCGAGCGCCGTGGCGGTACAGCCGCACGAAAGCGTCCTGTGCAAGATCCTCGGCCGCGCTCGCCGACCCGGTGAGCAGGCGGGCGAGCTTCACAACTGCTGAGTACTCGCGGCGGTAGAGCCCCTGGAACTCAGCGTCAGACGTGGACGTGTCGGTGGGGCTCAACATGGCGCCCGATGTGCAGATTCGTCTTGCATCACACCTACCTCGACCTCGCCCAACGATGAATGGTTCCCTCGGATCCGTTTCGCTCGACTCGATCTTGGACTGCGAACTGAATCTCAACGGACTGAGCGCGTTCCACGCGATTCTGCCCGATCAGCGCCCGGCCGGAAGCAGGACCTCGCTGTCTCAACCCAGCTCCGGAACCGGAACGGCGGTCGGGAGTTCGCCGACCAGGTGCGTGATCCCGATGTCGATTGGCCCAGGTGGCCGCATCGCTCCGCGATCGTGGCCGTTTCCGAACGGCCACAACGTGCACTGATCGGGAGCTTGTGCGTGTTTCACTGTTGGCGTCCATGACGGACATGCGCCATGGAACATTCTTGGTGCGCAGTCGCGCACGCTGGGCCTCGGCGGCGTCTACCTGTCGAGATGGATCTGATGCATCAACAACGAACCCCCGACCAGGACGACGCCGACGAACAAGTCGATGTCGCCTGGCGCACCCACGCGCCGGTAGCGATGCGGTTCGCCACGGCAGTCGTTGGACCAATTGACGCCCACGATGTGACCACGACTGCGTTCTTGCGCGTCACGCGGCAACCCGACTGGACCGACATCGAACACTTGGACCGCTACCTGATCCGCGCCGTCCGCAACCAAGCACAGGACCTCTACCGGCAACGAAGACGACGCTGGCAGCGAGACCTTCTCGCGGTGCGACCCGAGGCGACCACGGATGCACTACCTGATGTCGATCTGCTTCGAGCGGTTGCGTCGCTCAGCGTGCAGCAACGATCGGTCGTGTTTCTCGCCTACTGGCACGACATGACCGAGGCCGAGATCGCCGAGACGCTCGACGTCGCTCGAAGCACCGTCCACCGAACACTCACACGAGCCCGCATCGCTCTCCGAAAGGCACTGACATGAACATGCAACTCGATCCCCACGTGAAGGCCGTGTTCGACGACATCGTCGCCCACACCCCCGACATTGGGCCGACACCAACGCACGACGTCGTGAGTCTCGGTCACGGTCCCTCCGATCGGGGACGCCGCTGGCTGGCCGTCGCCGCTGCGGCGATCGTCGTAGTCGGCGTCGGTGCCCTTGTCGCCGTCCAACGCCCCGACTCAGAGACGCCCGCCGTGTCGGATACCAATGCTCCGCCTCAGACCGTTCCAACGAACGTCGTCCCACTCGCATCAGTCGACCAGCTCGACAGCGCGGCAGACCACCCCCGGTTCGCACTTTCCGAACCCGGCTGGACCATGACCCACGCATCGGAGTCCGAACACGGCGGGTCGTACAGCTTCGAACACACAGACGGCCGGACGCTCGATGCCAGCACAATCCGCGGCGGCGCCGACGGCTTCGAAGCTCGCGTCGGCGGCGAGGATCGAGTGGTGATCGGCTTGTGGCACGTGCTCGACTACTCCGCCACCCCCGAAGAAGGTGGTGGCGACGGCCGTTACCGTGCCGATTCGCTCCGCGGCGAGTGGACCTACGAGTTCGATGGAAGGCCGTTCGACTCACTCGACGCATTCATGACAACGGTCGCTGGAGCTCACGCCGTCGACGAGACCCAGTGGCAAGCGTCGTTGCCCGACACCTTCGTGTCAGGAGGCGAGCAGACAGCGACCGTCGCAGCGCTGCTGCGGGACGTGCCACTTCCCGACGGCTTTGACATCGATGCGCTCAGCGACGGCACCACGAACAGCCGATACCAGTTCATCGCCCACGTCAGCGGAGCAGTTGCCTGCGCGTGGCTCGACGAATGGTTCACCGGCCAAGAGACCGACGATTCGGCCCTCCAGCGAGACGCCGCGGCCGCGCTCGCCACCTCTTACGACTGGTCCATGCTCACCGAGATCGCCGATCAAGGTGGATGGAGCGACGTGCTATGGCAACACGCTGATGCCGTCAACGGTGGCGAGGGCGTGCTGACCGGGGCGGGCCCGCAACCGCCGAGTCGCGAAGAGGCCAACTCAGCATTGGGCTGCGAAATCTGACCGAACCTCACACCGCCACATCGCACACCAACCCGATCAGAACGACACCATCACTCCACCCGGTACGGCGCACATAGCCGGCAGGATGCGCACCGCCAGCCGCTCCATATC
>NZ_BAOL01000156.1 GCF_000350145.1 Ilumatobacter nonamiensis YM16-303
CTCCGTGCGCGAACTGTTCACGAGAACGCCGCGTCGCGGCGTGGATCGCACGGGTCGGAGGGGCGTCGTAGGCTGGCGAGATGAGTGACGAGATCCTCGACGTCGACCTGTTGAACTTCGAGAACGGAAGCTCGACGCAGCGCCGCGCTGTCGTCGACGGGGTGTCACGCAGCCTCGCGACCGGGTTCGTGTACACGAGTCACGACGTCCCCGACGACCTGCTCGACACGGCCTACGCGATGCTCCGCGAGTTCTTCGAGAAGTCGCCCGAGGAGAAGCAGACGGCGACGGTCGAGGGCTCGAGCGGTCAGACGGGATACACGGGGCTGCTCGTCGAAACCGCGGCGTCGAGCGACAAGCCCGACTGGAAGGAGATGCTGAACTGGTCGACACCGATCGTCGCGGGGCATCCCTTGAAGCGGCACTTTCCCGGGGCCTACCCCGACCAGGTGCTCCCCGAGCAGATCGTGCCCGGCATCACCGAGGTGCTGTATCGG
This sequence comes from Ilumatobacter nonamiensis YM16-303, assembly GCF_000350145.1. GTDB lineage: Bacteria > Actinomycetota > Acidimicrobiia > Acidimicrobiales > Ilumatobacteraceae > Ilumatobacter_A > Ilumatobacter_A nonamiensis. The sequence goes on from NZ_BAOL01000156.1 coordinate 498, forward strand.
TTCCACGACACGATCGCCGATCTCCAGCGCCGTTTCCTGCGGGTGATCGCGGAAGGAATCGGGTGCCACGAGACCTTTTTCGACGACATGGTGCAGGACGGCCCCACGCTGACCCGAGCGATCCGCTATCCGGCGATGTCCGAACTCGACGTTGCGCTCGGCGACGACGGTGAGCCCGGGCACGTGTGGGCAGCCCCACACGGCGACATCAATCTGATCACCGCGCTCCCGCGATCGACCGCCCCCGGCCTGCAGGTGAAGGTCAACGACGACTGGGTCGACGCGATCCCGCCCGACAACGGGGTCATCGTGAACACCGGGATCATGCTGGAGCGTCTGACCAACGGACTGATTCCCATCGGTTGGCACCGAGTCGTCGCGGCGCCGGGCTACGAGGGTGAGCGATACAGCGTGGTGCAGTTCTGCCACCCACGGCCGTGGACCGTGCTGTCGCCGGTTCCATCGTGTTGCACGCCCGAACATCCGCAGCGGTTCAGTGCGATCAGCGCCGCACACGCGCTCGACGAGGTGCTCTACGAGATCAACCTCGTGGAAACCGCTCGACGAATCGACTGAAAGCGGTCAGCGCAGGACGACGCCGCGGGTGTCGAGGTCGTCGTGCATCGAGATGGCGACCCAGGTCTCGGTCGGAAGGTCGATCGGCGTCAGCCAGTGGGCCAGACCTTCTTCGACGCCGCCTGCGCCGGGGCCGAACATCTCGGCCGGTGTACTCGTGCACGCCTCACCGGGATTGACCATCGCCGCCCAACCGGTTGCGGTCACTTGGCCGGTCTCGCTGATCACCCAGGCCGAACCCGTTCCATCGGTGCGGTCCGCTGCCGCGACGAGCACGGGTTCGTGCCCGTCACCGTGAGCCGTCCCGGACCACGGCCCGATCATCACCTGGCAGGTCTGGCGGAACATCGCATCGACGATGGGGCCGTAGGTGTCGACCGCGTCGCCGTTGAGGTCGATGCTCCGGACCTGAACGTGCGGAGGTGTCGTCACTCCGTCGAGTGCTTCCGGGTCGTTCTGCATCTGGTCGGGCAGCGCCGCGCTGTTGCCCATGAAGCCGATCACCTGGCCGGCCCGCACCGTGCGGCCGACCTCGGCGAGTCCTGACAGTCGGAGATGCTCGGGCGCGTTGCCGTCATCGGTCCCCGGGTTGTCGTCGTTGAAGCCTGAGTAGACGAAGCTCGTGCCGGAGGCGTCGGTCAGCGTGATCGAGATCGGATCGCCGCTCCCCGGCTCGTCGTGCACGTTGGTGATGACGCCGTCGGCGACCGCGAGCACCGGCTGCAGCTGCGCTCCCGTGATCACCCCAGGGGTCTGGGCGGCGCATCGGCCGGCCTCGTGGATGTCGGCGAAACTGGTCACGGCGACCCACGACGCGTCGGAGGGTGTGGCGACGTCGTCGATCGACGATTCGTCGGAATCGCATTCCGGAAGAATCAGGTTCGACGGCCCCAGCACCGGGAACGAGAGTGATGGATCTCCCTCCGAGGTCGGCAACACGGGAGGAGCGCCGGGAATCAGGGACGGGACGGCCTGCAGCGGTTCTCCCACGCGGGGCGCGATGGTCGTCCCGGAGATGCGGGAGAAGTTCCGCAGCCAGAGTGTCTGGTACTCGCGAATCGTCAGGCGATTGCCGAACTGTGGACCGGGGACCCGGTCCATCCACTCCGGCTGCGACGCAGCGATGGGGTAGTACCACATCACCGGAATCATCGAGACGTCGTTGTTGAACTGGGCGAGGAACCGGGTGACGTCGAGGGCGGCGCGTTCGTCCTGCACCGCCGGTGGCGCGAGGTAGGCGTGTTCGTAGCCGCCGTAGTTGTTCCAGGTCGAGCGGATGAACTGATAGGCACCGGATGCGTTCCCCGCGTTCGGCGGAGCCAGGTAGTTGTCGCGCGACTCGAGGTGGCGGATCGTGGCGAGGATGTATTCGATCTGCTCGGGGTAGACGACGATGCTCAACTCGGGCGGCGCTGCTGGACCGGGAGGCACGTCGGGAGCGGGGGGCGTCGTGGTGCTGGACGTGCCGGGAGTTGTCGGTGCAGGGGGTCGAGCGGTCGTCGGTGGCGCCGTGGTGACCGGCACGGTCGTGGTCGTGGTCCGCGGTGTCGTCGTCGGAGGAGCCGTGGTCGTCGTGCTGGAGGGCCGAGTGGTCGTCGGTGGACTGGTCGGCGGAGTGGTGGTGGGAGGCGCCGTCGTGGTGGGGTCCGGTGGTTGCGCATGAGCCGGGAGAGGTGCCGCGATCCCGCACGCGACGGCGACTCCTCCGACGACGATCGCACGCCGCGATCGACCTCGGCCGCGCCCGGACGAACCGGCGTGTCGAGGGTGAGGATCGGCAGACATGGTGAATGTGTACACGCCCGGCGGCGGTCGGTCCAGCGCCAGCTCGGAAGGTTACCGTTTGGGGCGAACGGGCGCCGATCGCGTTCGGGCATCCGTCCCGGTTGGTCGGCGGAATCGGGTGGAACACGACTACGGTCGTTCCCGATGACCGCGTCCGACCCATCGATCGTCGACGGCGTTCGATCCGACGCACCGCCTCCCGAGACGACGCCGCTCGACACGACGCCGACCGATCCGACTGCGACCGATCCGTCCCCCGAGGATCCGTCGGCTCCGTCCGAGGACACGGGTGACCCGGAGGCGTCCGACGACGCGACCGAGCCGATCGTCCGCCAGCTTCCTGACGTCGTGCTGGCGATCGACATCGGGGGAACGAAGTTCGCGGCCGGACTCGTGAACGCGAAAGGTGAGTTGATCGACCGGGCGCGCGTCGAGGTCGAGCGCGATGTGGTTCCCGAGGCGCACTACACCTCGTTGGCCGGGATGGTCACCGAGATGATGGACCGGGCGCGAGATCAACACCAGGTGCGGATCCGTGCGGTCGGGGTCGGGGCGGCCGGGCCGGTCGGCCGCGGTCTCGTGACCGTGTCGCCCATCAACATCCCCGCGTGGCGGCGGTTCCCCCTTCGGGCCCGACTCGAGGAGACCACCCACCTGCCCGTGTACGGAGACCTCGACGCCAAAGCGCTCGCGCTCGCCGAGGGGTGGCTCGGAGCGGCGCAGGGACATCCGAACTTCTGCGCTCTGACCGTGTCGACCGGTGTCGGTGGCGGTGTCGTCCTCGACGGTGAATTGCTCGACGGCGCCACGGGCAATGCGGGCCACATCGGTCACGTCATCGTGGAACCGGGCGGACGTCGATGCGGCTGTGGAGCGCAGGGATGCCTCGAAGCCGAAGCGTCCGGATTGGCGATCGAGGCGATCACCGGACGGCCGCCGAGTGAGCCGACCTACGAGATCATGCAACGGACCGGACGACTGGTCGGGCTCGCGGCAGCATCGGTGTGCAACGCGCTGGATCTCTCGCTCGTGGTCGTCGGAGGAAGTGTGGCGCTCGGCTTCGCCGCGACGTTCTTCCACTCGGCGCAGGTCACGCTCGACGAACACGTCAAGCTCTCGTACAGCCGCGGTGCCCGCATCACCCCGTCGCGACTCGCCGACTCCGGTCCGGTCATCGGCGCGGGAGCCGTGGCCTGGCGTGGGGTGCGGCGCGCTCGTCGACTGGGGCGTCCGCCGTCGGGTGAGAGTGCCTGATCGGCCTCGGGCGCTACCGTCGCTGAGGTGACCGTTCGACTCCGGGTGCGCTCCGCGATCTGGCGAAGCCAGGTCGCCCGCACGGTCAGCGTCACTGACGGGCTGATCCCCGTCGTCAAGGGAAACGGCTACGGCTTCGGTCGGGTGCGCCTCGCCGAGATCGCTGCAGAGTTCTGCGACACGGTCGCGGTCGGAACCGTGCACGAACTCGACGGGCTTCCCGACTCCTTGACCCCGGTCGTCCTCACTCCCACGCTGGTCGCGCCGACCCGTCGGGATCCGGTGCTCACGGTCGGCAACGACGAACACGTCGCCGCGCTGAAGGGCTGGTCGGGTCGCGTCGTCGTCAAGTTGGCGACCGACCTGCGGCGATTCGGAGGATCGACGGCATTGGTCGATCGCGCCCGAGCCGCCGGACTCGACGTCGTCGGAGTTGCCGTTCACCCCCCGATCGCCGGGACCGATGCCGACCGTGTCGAGCAGATCGACCGAGCGCTCGTCGACGTCGACCCGAGCCTGCCCGCCTGGGTCAGTCATCTGGGGCTCGAGGCCTATCGGTCGTTGCCGGCCACTCGTCGCTACCGGATCCGGGTGGGGACCGCCCTCTGGCACGGCGACAAGTCCGCGTTGCACCTGGACGCCGACGTCTTGGACGTCCGCCGCATCGCCGCCGGTGCATCTGCCGGGTATCACCAGGCGCGCGTGCCGGCCGACGGACACCTGGTGATGATCGGTGCCGGGACCGCCAACGGTGTCACCCCGCTGTCCGATGGCCGCAGCCCGTTCCACTTCGAGCGGACCCGCCTCGCCCTGCACGAGGGCCCGCACATGCACACCTCGATGGCGTTCGTCCCCGAGGGTGATCCGCTGCCGGGGATCGGAGACCACGTCGATGTCCAACGACCTCTGCACATGACCGGGGTCGACGAGTACCGATGGGATTGATCGCGGTTCGATGGACGACGTGAGCACCATCGACGAGTCGCTGACCGACCAGGCACGTCCCCCGTCGGAGTCGCTCGACCGACTCCCTGGACCCGACGTGGTGCGCGCCATCGCGCTGATCGGCGTCGTGGTGATGAACTACCACGGCTACCTGCTGATCCGTTCCGGTGGGTCCGTTCCTGCGTCGACCGCGGTCGAGCGGTTCTTCGATCCGTGGGGCGGGCCGTTGTCGACCCGGTTCGCGGCGACCTTCGTCCTGGTCGCCGGCGTCGGCATCACCCTCCTCACCCGACGGTGTGTCGCCGAGCGCGCTGCCGGTGTTGCAGGCGCTGCGGCGGCCGTGACGGAGATGCGGTGGCGACTGGTGCGACGCGGGATGGCGCTGTACGTGCTCGGTCAGGTCCTCGACGTCATCTGGCGGGGCACGATCATCTACTTCTACGGAGCGATGTTCGTCATTGCCGCGGTCCTGTTCACCCTGCGCAGCGCGTGGATCGTCGCCGTCGGCGTCGCCTCGGTGCTCGCCGCGTGGTGGATCGAGACCTGGACGTACTGGCGCATCGAGGACGGCGCCAGCGTGCAGTGGCTGACGAACCCCGGTCGGGACACGGTGCGCTACTTCGTGATCGACCTCGGCGTCAACGGCACCCATCCGCTGCTCCCGTGGCTCGCGTTCCTGTGTGCGGGCATCGTGCTCGGCCGGTCGCTGCAAACTCCCGACTGGGGCCTCTGGTGCGCAGGGACCGGCCTGATCCTCTACGCCGCTGCACGACTGGTGAACGAGCTCGCCGACACGTCGTTCACCGCGCAACTCCTCTCCGACGACTCGTCCGAACGAGGGGTGGTCTACGTGATGAGCGCCCTGGGGACCGCGCTCGTGGCGTATGCGCTCATCTCGTGGGTTGCCGACAACGCGCGCGGAGTCGGAGTGCGGATCATCGACCCGCTGCGGCGGGCCGGTCAGATGTCGCTGTCGATCTACATCGCGCACATCCTGGTGTTCAACCTGTTCGTCGACTGGTTCGGATGGATCGACCCAGCGGGACTCGACGTTGCGCTGTGGTTCTCGGTCGGCTTCTGGATCGCGGCGATCACCGGAGCAACCTGGTGGCATCGCCGTTTCGGCCGTGGCCCCGCCGAACGCGTCTACCGCGCCATCGGCGGCTGACCATCCGGCAAGCGTCGCCGCCGGAATTCCGGAACGGGATCGGCGGTGGTGGGCGAAGCGGTGGCGACCGGGCGAATGTTGACCGTGTCGATCGGGAATTGGGTCCATACGCTGAATCGCCTGATGGACGTGCGGCGTGTCTTCGAGTTTCCCGATCCGGTCAACGAGACCTCGGCGCGCGTCGTTGCGACGGGTGTCGTGGTGATGGGTGTGGCATTCCTCGTGGTCCGGGAGGCATGGATCCTGCTCCCGCTGCTCTATGGATTCGCTGCACGAGTCCTGACGGGACCGACCGCTTCGCCGCTGGGACAGGTCTCGGTCCGCGTGGTGACGCCCCTCGTCGAGCGTGGGTTCGGGCGGGAGTCCCGGCACGTACCGGGTCCGCCGAAGCGGTTTGCTCAGCTGATCGGGCTCGGGTTCACCGCAGGCGCAGCGGTCGCATGGATCGCGGGTGCACCGTGGATCGCGTACGTGCTGATCGCCGGACTCGTCATCGCCGCATCGCTCGAGGCGTTCGCGTCGATCTGTCTCGGTTGCATCGCCTATTCCGCGATCTGGGGCTGCGCCGACTGTGACGACATCAGCGACCGGTTGCAGCAGGCCGTTGTCCGCGCTCGCCGGCCCGTCGACGCTGCCGAGGCGTCGGCGACCACGAACTGATCTCGGGGACGATCGGCCGCCACGAGCGGTGATCGATCATGCCGCGCCAGACCCCCCACCCGTAGGCGGCGTCGAGGTGCGTTGACCGGGGTCCGAGCGCGACCGCCGCGAGCGTGACCCATCTCGCGCGTTTCGACAGCACCGCCGCGACGAGAGCGATCGGCCACCAGACCCGACGAATCGTCGCAGCGAGCTGGCGCAGACCCGCGACGTGGGCGTCGAGCGTGAGACGCGCCAGACGGGCTCGCGGAACCTCGGGCAGGGCGCGCGCAACCACGGCGACGTTCGCTGCGGCCAACGCACCCCCGAGCGCGGGGTGTCCCAGCACGCACGCAGCCCACCCGCCGGCCATCCATCCGTTCGAGCGGAAGGGAGCCAGCGCTCGCGGGTGACGGAGCGCAAGGGGAGCCGCCGATGTGCCGTAGCCCACCTGTTGGCGAAGTCGAGCCGAGAGGGTTGCGCGCGGCTCGTGGTGTACGACGGATCGCGGCTCGTACCGGCAACCCCATCCGGCTTGGTCGAGGCGCCACACGAAGTCGACGTCCTCGCCCACGCGGAGCATCTCGTCGAAGCCCCCGACGTCGTCGAATGCGGTCACTCGCACCACGATGGCGGCGGCCGGCACGTAGCTGACTCGCGACCCCGATCGAACACGTGCGGGCTCCGACCCGAGGTCGAGTGACGACGCGGGATCACCGACGACGCGCGGTGCGGCGAGCCCGACACGGGGATCGTCGAAGTGGGGGAGGAGGTCGTTCAGCCAGCTCGAGCCAGGGAGCGTGACGTCGGCATCGACGAACGCGACGAGTTCGGTTTCGACCGCGGCTCGACCGGCGTTGCGTGCAGCGCCCGGTCCCCGGTTCGTGTCGAGACGGATCGTGGCACTCTCGATCGGCGGTCGGGAGCCGTCATCGACCGTGACGTCTCGTCCTGGAACGACGTCGCCGCCGAGTTGGGGCGTCACGATCGTGACGTCGTGGAGCGAGAGCCGTGAGACATCCCCCGCGTGATCGGGATGGATCGCACCGGCATCGAGCAGTCGCTCCACGAGCTTCGATTCGTGGACGTCGAGTCCGGCTTCGATGTCGTCCGCGACCCGACTGCCGGCGCCGGAGAGGCGGAAGACGCGGAGCGGCGAGCCTGCCAGCAGTGTCGATCCATCGCGCGTCGACCGGTCCCAGGTGCTGTCGGTGACGTAGCGCACCGCTCACCCGGCAGGGTCGGAACCGATCGGTTCGGTGAACGCGCCCGCAGGCTTGCGTTCCGCGTGTGGAGTCGGATCGATCGGGCGCCACCGCTCGATTGCGATCACCAGGTCGTCCACGAAGTCGGCGATGAAGCGCTCCCCCTCGGCGCCGGAAGCGCCTTCCGGATCTCCGAGCACACCGGACGGACTGACATCGCGGACCCCGTGCGACCGCAACTGCGGCAGCAACTCGTCGAGCGCATGATCGGGGCCACGCGTCCCGAGTTCGAGCCGGACCAAGCCGGGATCGATGGCGAGCATCAACGACGTCTCGATGCGACCGGCGTGGAGGTCAGGCGGTCCGCCATCGGTCCGTCGCCTCCACCGCGGCCACCACGAGAAGACGCTGCGACCCTCCGCCGTGAGAAGCTCGACGGCCCTGGTGAGAGCGTCGTGGTTGCCGCCGTGGCCGTTGACGAAGACGACACCTGCGGCCCAGTCGGCGCTTCGACCCAGTTCGATCGCGACGTCGGCCATGACGTCGGTCCCGATCGAGAGCGTGCCCGCGAACCCGGCGTGCTCGCCCGATGCGCTCACGGAGATGGTGGGGCCGAGCATCAGTCCGGTCGTCCGGTGCAGCGCTCGCCCCGCGATCTCCTCGGCAACGAGCGTGTCGGTGTTCAGCGGCAGGTGCGGGCCGTGCTGTTCGGTCGAACCGACCGGGATCAGCACGATCGGCGACAACGTTCCGTCGTCGTCGGCCATCAGTTTCGTCGCGGTGTCGACCTCGGTCCACGTCGCCTCGCCCAGTCGCATCGTCGGTCAGTCTCGCGTGACCGTCGGATCGTTCAGCGGAAGATGTTCGTTGGCGACGGGCACCAACGAACATTCAGCGGCGGGGTGGGGAGAAGCCATCGGGGATGATGATGTCGTCGGCGGAGAGGTCGGCGATCGATGCTTTGCCGAGGCCGAGCATGTTGGAGTCGATCCCCATGCGGAGCACGTCGAGCACGTTCTCGACGCCGGCTTGTCCGTTCGCGGCGAGCCCCCAGAGGTAGGCGCGCCCGATCATCACGGCCTTGGCCCCGAGGGCGAGCGCCTTGACGACGTCACTGCCGCGACGGATGCCGGAGTCCATCACGACTTCGATCTCGTCGCCGACCGCGTCGACGACTTCGGGGAGCACGCGGATCGGGGCCGGTGTGCCGTCGATGTTGTTGCCGGCGTGGGTGGAGACCGAGATCGCCGTGGCCCCGGCGTCCGCTGCGCGACGGGCTTCGTCCGCGCGGTTGATGCCTTTCACCATGAACGGTCCGTCCCATTGTGAGCGCAGCCAGGCCACGTCGTCCCACGTGGGCGGCGGCGTTCCCATCCACACCCCGTAGGCGTCGAAGAAGCCCGGGACCGGATCGTCTTCCGAGACCGGGAAGTTCGGAACCCCGAGTTGGGGGAGCGAGCCCGACCGCACCCAGTCGAGCAACCAACGCGGTCGCAGGATCGCCTCGGGAGCGTGCTTCACCATCGTCTGGAGGTCGATCGCCTCGGGAATCGATGGGCTGCCCCAGTCGCGCGAGTGGACGAACGACCAGTCGAGCGTGAGGATCATGCCGACCGCGCCGTTCGACTTGGCGCGCTCCATGCGGCCGACCATCGAGTCCCGATCGCCGGCCCAGTAGATCTGGAAGAGCGTCTGCGGGTTGGCCGCGATGACTTCGTTCATCGGCTTCGACGAGAACGAACTCAAGCCCATCACGACACCGCGCGCCGCCGCGGCGCGGGCGACCGCGACCTCACCGTCGGGATGGACGGCCTGCACGCCGGTCGGGCTGATCATGACCGGCATCGACATCGGCTGGCCCATCACCTCGGTCGCCATCTCCCGGCCGGCCGGCTGCCCGGCGGTCAGGGGACGCAGGCCGAGCTCGTCGAAGGCCGCACAGTTGTCGTCACGGGTGACCCCGCGTTCGGCGCCCGCGATCAGCGCGCCGTAGACCGACTTCGGCAACCGCCGCTTCGCCCGCTTCTGGGCCACGGCGACCGACTCGAACCACGGGTTGAACCAGGGATTGAACACGCCCGACAGCGTACGCGTCCCGGTCACGAGCCACCCAGCCGCGTGCCCGGCGACGTGATTCAGACCTCGATGGGGTCACCCGTCACGACCTTGGACCGTCGGCTGCGGATCCAGCGGACGACCTCGACCAATCCGGTGATCGCGAGCGCGGTGCCGAACGCGAGCCAGAACGCGATCGCATGGTCGTCCTCGAACGCCTGGCCGAAGAAGTAGCCGAGGAGCGCGGCATAGGACGCCCAGATGGTGGTCGCGATGATGATCCACGTCGCGAACCATCCCCACGGCTGTTTCGTGAGACCCGACGAGATGGTCAGGATGGTGCGGCCGCCGGGAATGAAGCGCGCCGTGATGAGCAACAGCCCACCGCGCAACCGGATCTGTCGTGCGGCGCCGTCGAGTCGGAGGCGACGTTCCGGCTTTCGGTCGGCCCACCCCTCGACTCGGTGGGAGAACCGACGGCCGATGAAGTAGGCGAGGTTGTCGCCGATGAACGCTCCGATCGCACCGGCCAGGATCACGAGCACGATCGACTGGTTTCCCTGTCCTGCTGCCACGCCGCCGATGATCACCATCGTCTCGCCGGGCACGATCGGGAGCACGGAGTCGAGCAACGCGACCGAGAAGATGATCAGCACGAACCACCAGTTCGCCGAGAATTCCTCGAGACGGTCGGTGAGGTCGGTGAAGACGTTCGCGATCACGGAGTCGAGAACCAGATCGTCGAGTCGGGTGGAATCACGCCGGGTGTGTGCAGTTCGTCGGGCTCGGACGCGAAGACGGGCATCGCGTCGGCGATTCCTTCGTCGTGATCGGAGTCCAGGGCGATCGGAGTCGCGGTCACGTTGGTGACCGCAATGAGCTTGCCGCGACGAACCGCGACCAGACCGTCGCCCAGATCGAGAACCATCGCACCGAGGCCTTCGGGAACTGCCAGTTCACGCCGGGCCGCGATCAACTCGCGGTAGAGATCCAGCGTCGCGTCGTCCTGCTGGTCGACCACGTCGACCGCCACTTCGCCCCACCACTCGGGCTGCGGAAGCCACGGTTCGGACGCGTCAGGTGACGCGGAGAAGCCGAAGTTGGTGGACGGATCGTCGGTCCACGGGAGCGGGACCCGGCAGCCGTCGCGGCCCAACCGCTCACCGTTGGTGGTGATGAACACCGGGTCCTGCCGCCGGTCGTCGGGCATGTCGAGCACCTCGGGTAACCCGAGTTCCTCGCCCATGTAGAGGTAGATCGATCCGGGCATCGCCATCGCCAGCGTGATCATCGCCCGGGCACGTCGCAGCCCGACCGCGATGTCGACACTCGTCGCAACCGATTCCAGTGCGTTGTTGGTGACGGTGGACGGATCGGTGGCGTTGTCGCGGCCGAGGCGGGTCACGACCCGCTGGACATCGTGGTTGTTGAGCGTCCAGGTCGGCGTCGAGCCGGCGTCCATGAGGTCGAGTGTGTCGCCGATCGCCCGTTCCATCTCGGTCTTGTCCCACGGCGACAGCAGCAGGTCGAACGCGAACGCCTGGTGGAACTGTTCGTCGTTCACGAACGCCGCCATCAGGTCGGGACGCCCGTTCATGTACGCCTCCGCGACCATGGTCAGGTCTCGGTCCGGATGCGCGTCCATGTAGGTGTCGATCGTCGCTCGGAACTGTCGCCAGACATCGTGCCCCTCGGGGCGGAAGACCGTGTACGGGTTCTCCCAGGTGACCTGCAGCATGCCGGTGCCCTCGGGAACGGGCGGCGCGTCGGGCAGTTCCGGGTGCTTGCCGACGGGGCTGATCGCATCGACGCGAAAGCCCTCGACGCCTCGATCGAACCAGAACTCGAACACCTCCGCGAACATGGCTTGCACGTCGGGATTCGTGTGGTCGAAGTCCGGTTGATGCGGGGTGAACGTGCCGAGATACCACTGGGAATCATCGGCGGACGGACGCGTCCAGGCCGATCCGCCGAATGCCGCCGACCAGTTGTTCGGCGGGGCTCCGTGCGCGTCGCCCGCGCCGTCGGGCCGACCGTCGCGGAAGTAGAACCGCGCTCGCTCCCGGCTTCCCGGAGCAGCGGCGAGCGCATCGACGAACCATCGGTGCTGGCTCGAGCAGTGGTTCGGAACGAGGTCCATCATGATCTTGATGCCTCGATCCCGGGCGGCGGCCAGCAACTCGTCGAACGCTGCGAGGTCGCCGTATTCCGCGTGGATCCCGAAGTAGTCGGCGACGTCGTAGCCGTGGTCGAACTGAGGCGACGGATAGCACGGGTTGAGCCAGACGGCGTCGATGCCCAGTTCGACGAGGTGGTCGAGTCGCGACCGGATCCCGGCGAGGTCCCCGACGCCGTCGCCGTCCGAGTCCGCGAAGGAACGGACGTAGACCTGGTACACGACCGCGTTCTGCCACCAGTGCTCGGAACTCATCCTCACAATGTAAGCGTGTGCACCGGCGCAGCGACCGTGCTGGTTCAGGTCACGTTGATGCGGATGCGATCGTGCTCGACACCCGGATCTGCCGACGGGGCGATCACGAGGTCGTACTCGCCCGGCGCGACCGTCCACGCGCCGGTCGATTCGTCCCAGTGGTGGAAGGCGTCGGTACCGAAATCGAGGGTGACCGCGGTCGATGTCCCCGGGGCGACGACGGCCTTGGCCCACGCCTTGAGTTCTCGGTCGGGCCGCTCGACAGGAGGCGCGACGGGCGCGACGTAGCCCTGGACGACCACGGTGGCATCGCGGTCGGAATCGTTCGTCACCGGCACCGTGAGTGTGATGCCGCCTTCGAGGGCATCGACGGACACCTCGGTGGCCGACACCTCGACCGAGCCCCACTCGGCGGATCCGTAGCTGAGTCCGTGTCCGAACCAGAAGCGCGGGGAGATGCCCGAGCGTTCGTAGTGGCGGTGGCCGATGAACAACCCTTCCGCGTACCGCTGGCTGGGTGGTCCGCTCTCGGTGTAGGTCGGTGTGTGGTTGTCGATCGCCGGATGGTCGGCCAGACGCGCCGGATAGGTGGTGGGCAGGCGTCCTCCCGGATCGGCGTCGCCGAGGAGCACGTCGACCATCGCCTCGGCCTGCTCCTGTCCGGCGAAGAACGACGTGACGACCGCCGACGCACTCTCGGGGCCGCCATCGGCCCAGTCCATCGTCACCGGCGAACCCGCGTTGACGACGACGACCGTGTTCGGATTGGCTGCCGCAACCGCTTCCACGAGCTCGTTCTGGCGGCCGGGGAGGTCCATCGTCTCGCGGTCGAACCCTTCGGTCTCCCACTCGTCGTTCGTGCCGACGACCACGACTGCAACGTCGGCTGCTTGCGCCGCCACGACCGCCTGCTCGAAGAGATCGGCCGGGTCGGGAGAGCGAACGCCGATCCGCAGCGCGGCGAATCCGTTGTCGGCTGCCGTGGCCCACTTGACCGAGATCGCGATCGGCTCACCGGCGACCGCATCGACCACCGCCGTGCTCTCCTCGCCTCCGTATCCGAAGAACTCGCGGGTGCGCGGGATGCGCATGTCCGGGTCGTCGACGACGACCACCGGGTGCTGGCCCTCCACCGTCGCCGTCATCGTGACCGGTCCGGTCGACACGACACCGATCACGTGTGGGCCGTCGACCTCGGGGATGAACGATCCCGACACGCGGGCACCGAAGGCCAGCGCATCGATTTCCTCGGGCGTCGTGCCGAAGAAGCGGAGCATCGACGATGTCGTCGTGGTGTCGATGGCGGTCGGCGCGTCCCAGTCCCGGGAGTTGACGTACTCGAGACGGAGCCCCGGTTCGCCGTCGGGGGTTCGGAGCTGGTTGCGGCGCACGATGGGCGTGAGTCGGTCGATCCGGACGCCGGGTTCGTACCCGACCGTGGTGGACGGGCTGCGTGTGGCGAGGCGATCGGTGAGCGCGTCGAGCAGTGTGCGGTGGCCGAACGGGGTCAGGCTCGCCGAGCCGCCGCCCATCGACCGGTCGATCACGGCGTTCGGTCCGATCACCGTGACCGAGCCGAGCCCATCGAGCGGGATCGGCAGGACGGGACGATCCAACGCATCGACGTGGTCGTTGCGGAGGAGGACGGTGCCGGCGATCGCGGCGCGTCGTGTCAGCGCACGTTCGACCGGATCGTCGATCGACTCTTCGGGCTCGTCGCAACTGCGCTCGTCCGCGAGCGTGCGGTTCATCACGACGAGGAGGTCGCTGACGAGGCCATCGACGGTCTCCTCCGTGACGTCGCCGCGCTCGACGGCGTCGGCCAGGCGTTGGCCGTAGACCCGCACCGGCGCCGGCATCTCGAGGCTGAGGCCCGCGTTCGCTGCGCCGACGGGTTCGTGGACGCCGAACCAGTCCGACACGACGAAGCCGTCGAAACCCCACTCGTCGCGCAGGATGTCGGTGAGCAGCCGCCGGTTCTCGGCGGCGTGGTCACCGTCGAGGCGGTTGTAGGCGCTCATGATCCCCCACGCTCCACCTTCCTTCACGGCTCGCTCGAACGGGCGCAGGTACAGCTCGCGCAGCGCGCGTTCATCGACGTCGACGTCGACGGTCATCCGGTCGATCTCGGTGTCATTGCACACGAAGTGCTTCACCGTGACGGCGACGCCGTGTTTCTGAACGGCTCCGACGTACGCCGCGGCCAGGGCCCCGGACAGTTCGGGATCCTCGCTGTAGCACTCGAAGGTCCGGCCGCCGACCGGTGTGCGATGCAGGTTGACGGTCGGCCCGAGCAACACGTGGGCACGCTTGCGGACGGCTTCGGTGCCGAGCAGACCGCCGATGTCGGCGAGGAGATCGGGGTCCCAGCTCGCGCCGAGTGCGATCCCGGCCGGGACGGCGACACCCGGTGTGCCGGCGCTGCCGTGCCCCTCGCCCCGGACGCCGGTCGGCCCGTCGGACATCTTCAGCTGCGGGATCCCCGCTTCGGGAAAGGCCTTGGTGCGCCAGTTGGTCTCGCCGGCGACCAGCCGACACTTGTCGTCGAGGGACAGGCTGGCAAGGGCGGCATCGATGTCGATCACCCCGCGATGATGCCACGCATCGTGCGATCCCGCCCCGATCCGGTCTCCCCCGGGTTCTCGTCGCGCTTCGGCCCGGGATTCGGGTGAACCCGCGACGGGAACGGAGGACGGCGCCGGAACGCCGCGCGGCACGCGCGATATCGACCACTTGGCGCGCGATCTTTGGCATGATTCACGCCCATGTCATCGACCGACACCGTGCTCGCGCGCGGCAACGTGGCCGTCATCACCGGCGGAGCCAGCGGAATCGGCCTCGCGGTGGCCGAACGACTCCTCGGTCGGGGGATGAAACTCGTTCTGGCCGACATCGACGAACCCAAGTTGCGCGCCGTCGAGTCGCGACTGACCGAGGAGGGCGGAGAGGTGCTCGGCGTGATGTGCGATACGGCGTCGGCCGACTCGGTCACCGCGCTGGCCGAAGCGGTCCTCGAGCGTTTCGGCGCCGCACACCTGCTCTTCAACAACGCCGGGATCGCCGGTGTCGGCGACGCGTGGGGCGGACCGATCGACCTCTGGGATCGCGTGATCGGCATCAATCTCTACGGCGTCGTCCACGGAATCCGGTCGTTCCTGCCGATCATGTCCGAGCAGGGGAGCGGACACATCGTGAACACCGCATCGATGGCCGGGCTGATGGCACTGCCGGGGGCGGCGCCCTACAACGCGACCAAACACGCCGTCGTCGCGATCAGTGAGGGACTGTTCCTCGAACTCGGCGCGACCGGCTCGCCCGTCGGGGTGAGCGTGTTGTGTCCCGGCTTCGTGAAGACCGACCTCATGCAGAACGAGCCGGTCAGCGTCGAGAGCCCGATCGGCGGCCTGATCCGCGAGGTGCTCGTCGCGGGAGTCGAGGAGGGGATCCCGTCCGATGACGTGGCCGACGCGTTCGTCGACGCCGTCGACAGCGAGCAGTTCTGGATCCTCACGCATCCCGACATGCGCCAGACGCCGGTCGAGCGCATGGAGCGCGCCGCGAGCCAGACCAACCCACCGCTGATCGGGACCGACTGATGGGCACGTCCACGTCGGCGTTCGGTGCGGGCAAACGGGAATCGCACGACGCCACCGACTTCTACGCCCGCTTCGCTCCTCCGGTCATCAGCGACGACGACACACTCGGGACGCCCGGCGCGATCGACACGATCCATCTCGGTGACGCGCGCGACATGGACGAGGTGCCCGACGCGTCGGTCGCGCTCGTGGTCACATCGCCGCCCTACTTCGCGGGCAAGGAGTACGAGACCGCACTGGGTGAGGGTCACGTTCCCGCCGACTACATCGAGTACCTCGAGATGTTGCGCGACGTGTTCGCCGAGTGCGTCCGCACACTCGAACCGGGCGGACGGATCGCGATCAACGTCGCGAACCTCGGCCGCAAGCCGTACCGCAACCTGGCCGCCGACGTGACCTCGATCCTGCAGGACGACCTGCGGCTGTTGCTGCGCGGCGAGGTCGTCTGGCAGAAGCAGCGCGGGGCGAGTGGATCATGCGCGTGGGGCTCGTACCAGTCGCCGGCGAACCCGGTCCTGCGCGACACGACCGAGCGGCTGATCATCGCCAGCAAGGGCCGGTTCGACCGAGTCGGTCGGGGCGGATCCGGAACCGGTGCGGCCGGTCGAGCCACCGTGCCGGGCGACGAGTTCATGGAGGCAACGCTCGACGTGTGGGAGATCCCAGCGGAATCGGCGACTCGTGTCGGCCATCCGGCGCCGTTCCCCGTCGCCCTGGTGGAACGCTGCCTGCACCTGTTCACCTACGACGGTGACGTGGTGCTCGACCCGTTCATGGGATCCGGGACGACCGGTGTCGCGGCGAAGCGAACCGGTCGCCGATTCGTCGGATACGACACCGAACCCGCCTACGTCCGACAGGCGCGCGAGCGAATCGATTCCCTCGCTCCGACCGAGTCGCCCGATCGCCGGACGCTGAAGGAGATGGCGCGAACGCTGCTCGAGGAGTCCGGGTTCGAGACCCTCGACGAGAACGTCCGGGTGGCCCCTGGGGTGACGGTCAGCGTGCGCGGGACGCGCCCGGACGGGGTCTCGCAGCTCTTCGAGTTCGGCGGTGTGAACACGCCGTCCCGCCCCGGCCTCAGCCGGATCGAAACCGTGTGGAAGACCATTGCCAAGGCGTCGATCGTGCGGGAGTCGGCGGAAACCGACGAGGTCGACCGCGCCCTGATCGTCCTGACGGCGGGAACCGTGCGCGGAGGACCGCTCGCCGCGGTCACGGGCGCCGGCCGCCCGATCGAAGCGGTGATCGACGTGACCCTCGACGACGCGGCCGACCGACTGGCTGACGTCCTCGATCGACTCCACGGCTGACGCGGTGGCGTCCGTGCCCACCCCCGGGAGCGGTACGAAGAACGGGCTGACCGCAACCGATCGACGGGCGCTGCTCTCGGTTGCCGTGCAGTTCTTCGTGAACGGCGCGTTGTTCGCCTCGTTCATCCCGCGGCTTCCCGAGATCCGTGACGACGTCGGCGTGACGACGGCGACGCTCGGTGTCCTGCTCGCGGTCGGCGCGCTGTCCGGACTCGGCGGGAGTGTGGTCGTCGGTCCGCTGATCGAACGGTTCGGAACCCGCTCGGTCCTCATCGGCGGAGCCGCCGCGTTGTGTTGCGCGCTTCCCGTGATCGGGTTCGCGACGGGACCGGCCGTGCTCCTCGTCGGGTTGGCCGCACTCTCCGTGTTCGACGTGCTCGTGGACAGCGCGATGAACATCCAGGGTTCGTGGCTCAGCGGTCGCCGGTCGTCGCCGGTGATGAACCGGCTGCACGGCTTGTGGAGCCTGGGCACGGTCGTGGGCGGATTCGGTGCGACGCGCCTGGCAGCCGCCGGAGTATCGCTGCAGTGGCACCTCCTCGGCGTGTCGTGCATCCTCGGAGTCGTGCTCGTGTTCGTCGGTCGCGGGCTGCTGCGCGAGGACGAGCACGTCGACGAGCGAGGCGATGTCGACCCGGCGACGTCCCGTCGGGCGCGGCTGAAGATTCCGCTCGTCATGCTCGGAGTGGCGGGTGCGTGTTCGATCGCCATGGAGATGACGTCCAGCGACTGGGCGGCGTTCCGGCTCAGCGACGATTTCGACGCCACACCTGGTGTGGCCGGACTGGCCTATGTCGCCTTCACCGCCGGGATGACGAGCGGCCGTTTCGGCGGCGACTCGATGGTCGTGCGGTTCGGTGCGCGACGCGTCGCCGACGTCGGAATCGCGATGACCGTCTCGGCGCTCGCCTTCGCCGCGTTCTTCCCCAACCGGTGGGTCGTCATGGTGGCGTACCTGGTCGCCGGCCTCGGGATCGCGACGCAGTTCCCCAAGCTCTACGACGACGCGGCGAAGTACCGCGGTCGCCCCGGTGCCGGGCTCGGCGCGCTCACCGGGGGCTCCCGGATCGCGATGCTGGTGACGCCGGTCGTGGTGGGTTCGCTCGCGTCGACGTCGCTGTCGGTCGGTGCGGCAACGGCGATGGT
Source organism: Ilumatobacter nonamiensis YM16-303 (assembly GCF_000350145.1). Taxonomy (GTDB): domain Bacteria; phylum Actinomycetota; class Acidimicrobiia; order Acidimicrobiales; family Ilumatobacteraceae; genus Ilumatobacter_A; species Ilumatobacter_A nonamiensis. The sequence continues at coordinate 18,611 of NZ_BAOL01000156.1, forward strand.
GACGCTGCCGGCCGCGGCGGTGTTCGTGCTCGTGACGCGGCGGTCCGTGTAGCACGGCCGCGTGAGCACTTCCGCCGTCGTCCTCGTGCTCGTCGTGGTTCAGGGGGCCGTGGTCAATTCGTCGAGAAACTCGTCGACCGCGGCGGCGATCACCGGATCGATCTCGTCCTTGTCGAGCCATTTGTCGATCTGCTTGCGCAGCTGATCGGTCTGCTTTTCGCGTCCGCCGGGGTCGGCGTCGAGAAACCGTTCGAATCGCATCGCGAGATCATCACCCTTCGAACCGGCGACGGCGGGGTCGTCCTCGAGCGTGGCGAGGAAGTCGGCTGCGTCAGCGGGACGGGGGAACCCTGAGATCAGTTCCGCGGCCGTCGTCGGGGCAGCAGCGGAGGTGGTCGGCGCGATCGTCGTGCTGGTCGTGGGCGCGCCGACGGTCGTCGGCGCCACCGGAGCGGTCGCGGCCGCGGTTGCGGCC
>NZ_BAOL01000155.1 GCF_000350145.1 Ilumatobacter nonamiensis YM16-303
TTCGCGCACGGAGCGCCGGAACTGTTCACGAGTTCGGGTACGAAACGGGCGTTCGCGGCATTAATTACTCCGGGTAGATTTCGATGCTGGGAAGTGTTACCGTCGTCACATGACGGCTCTCGAAGAGGAACTCCCGCAGCATCTCCAGGGCAACTGGTCACCGGTTCAGGAGGAGCGCACGATCGCCGATCTCACGGTCACCGGAACGATTCCGCCGGAGCTCGATGGGCGCTACGTGCGCAACGGCGCGAACCCGATCACCGGGTTCAGCGACCACCCGTTCACGGGCGACGGCATGATCCACGGCGTGCGTCTGCGCGATGGCGCTGCCGAGTGGTACCGCAACCGCTACGTGCAGACGCCGTTCATCGCGGATCCAGACCGTGCGGTGATCGACATGGCCGAGAGCCTCACCGACATGACGTCGTCGAAGGCCAACACCAACGTGGTCGGCCACGCCGGCCAGATCCTGGCGCTCGAAGAGGGGCACTTCCCCTACGCGCTGGACGGCAACCTCGACACGGTGGGTCCGACCGACTACGACGGTCGCCTGACCGGACCGTTCACGGCTCATCCGAAGATCTGTCCCGACACGGGCGAGATGCTCGCATTCGGCTACTCGATGATGGAGCCGTACCTCACCTACCTCCGCGTGTCGAAGGACGGCACACTCGAACAGGTCGAGAACATCACGGTCGGCGGGCCGACGATGATGCACGACTTCAACGTCACCCGGAACCAC
>NZ_BAOL01000154.1 GCF_000350145.1 Ilumatobacter nonamiensis YM16-303
GTGCCATCCGGTGTCTGACACCCGATGGCACGGACGGGTTCAGTTGGCGAGTGCGACCGCGGCGCGGGCGGCGTCGAGCATCGTGGGTTCGGAGCGGAGCTTGTCGGCCGGGATCCCGGCGTCGAGCAGGATCTGACGACCCTCCTCCGCGTTGGTGCCGTCGAGACGGATCACGATCGGGGCCTTCAGGTCGACCCGACCCATCGCCTCGACGATGCCCTTGGCGACCTCTTCACCGCGGGTGATGCCGCCGAAGATGTTGATGAAGATCGACTTCACGTTCTCGTCGAAGTTGATCACCTCGAGCGCTCCCGCCATCACGTCGGCGTTCGCGCCGCCGCCGATGTCGAGGAAGTTCGCAGCGGACCCACCGACCTGGTTGACCACGTCGAGCGTCGACATCGCGAGCCCGGCACCATTCGCGATGATGCCGACCGTGCCGTCGAGGCCGATGTACTGGAGGTCCTTCTCGGCCGCCATCTTCTCGCGGTCGTCCATCTCGGTGAGACCCTTGAAGTCCTCCCACTCGGGATGGCGGAACTCGGCGTTGCCGTCGAGGGTGACCTTTGCGTCGAGCGCGTGGACCTCGCCGGTCGGCTTGAGGATCAGCGGGTTGATCTCCGCCAGGTCGCAGTCGCCCTCGGTGTAGCAGCGGTACAGCTTCACGATGATGTCGGTCGCGCCGTCGATCGCCCGCTCCGGCAGGTTCGCGTCGATGCACGCCTGACGGGCGGTCGCTGCGTCGAGGCCGTCGACCGGGTCGATGTGGAGCTTGATGATCGCGTCGGGGTTCTCCTCGGCGACCACTTCGATCTCGACGCCGCCCTCACGCGACAGCATCATCAGATGCTTCTTCTCGCCACGGTCGAGCGTGAAGCTGACGTAGTACTCCTCGTCGATGTCCGACGCCCGCTCCACCCAGACGCGTTTCACGACATGGCCCTTGATGTCCATGCCCAGGATGTTCCCGGCGTGCTCACGCACGGCTGCCTCGTCGTCGGCCAACTTGATGCCACCGGCCTTGCCACGTCCGCCGACCTGTACCTGCGCCTTCACGACGACCGGGTAGCCGGCGTTGTTCGCCTCGCGCACCGCCTCGTCGACCGTGTCGGCCGGGCCGCCCGGACTCACCGGGATGTCGTAGCGGGCGAAGTACTGCTTGCCCTGGTATTCGAAGAGATCCACGTCAGATCACTGCTTTCTCTTGGTCGATTGATGGTCGGTGTGCCAACGGGTGTCTGACACCGGATGGCACGTCAGGCGGTTTCTCGTTCGTCGAGCGCGGTTTCGAGCCATTCGCCGATCGCGCGGAGCGATGAGCCCGGGCCGAAGATCTTGGCGACGCCTTGTTCGTTGAGGATGTCGATGTCGTCGTCGGGGATCACGCCACCGCCGAAGACCATCACGTCGTCGAGGTCACGCGATTTCAGCTCGGCCATCACACGGGGGAACAACGTGAGGTGCGCTCCCGACAGCAGCGACAGGCCCACGCCGTCGGCGTCTTCCTGGAGAACGGTCTCGGCGATCTGCTCGGGTGTCTGGTGCAGCCCGGTGTAGATGACCTCGAACCCGTGGTCGCGCAGGGCCCGCGTGATCGTCTTCGCTCCGCGGTCGTGGCCGTCCAGACCGGGTTTCGCGACGACGATTCTGTAGGGGCGTTCCACGAGTCACAGACCTTACGCAACCATCGGGTGGTTCCACCAACCGCCGTGCGCCCAATGGCGCGAGAAACGCGACCGCGAGGCATCTTCATCGGTCGTTGCCACAATGGGCCGGTGGTCAACGCCCCGAAGCTGCCCGAGCTGCGCACCCCGCTGGCGCGTGCGATCGTTCCGGTGCTCGGCGGGATTCTCTTCTTCGTCGTGCTGGGTCTGGTGACGTTCGGCATCGCCGCGTTCCTGTCGAGCAGCGACACCGAGCCGACCGAGAATCTCGCTCCCGCCCGCCTCGAACTCGGGTCCGCCGCGGGACGCGCGAACGACGTTGCCGAGGACGGTCCGCTGTTGTTCGCCGAACTGTCGACGATCACCGGCGAGCGATCGTTGGTGGTCGACCACGAGGGCGACGACCCGGCCGAAGGCTGGCGGCTCTACTACGCATTCCCGCCCGATCGCCCGGACTGCCCGGTCGAACAGGTCCGCGGTACGGCGACGTTCACCGACTGCGATGGCAACGAACTGAACGTGACCCAACTCTCCCCGCCCACCGAGGACGTGCGCCCGGTCGTCGAGGGGTCGACGACGCTCTATCTTGATCTGCGGGCGTTCTCGAGCGGTCCCGATCCGTCGGCGACCACGCCCACGACCGACGCCTGACCGGCGGTTCAGGCTTGGGCGAGTGCGTCGACCAGTCGTTCCGCGAACTCTTCGCTGTGCTGGTCGAGCTTGCTGCGACTCATCGCGAGACCGCCGATCACGTACGCGCCGGTGTCGCCGACGGCACGGGTGAGCCGATCGAGTGACGACCCGGGCGACAGTGCGAACGTGCAGAATGCGGCGGCTTTCTTGCCCGACAGCGCGGGCAGATTGGAGATGCTGTTGACGGCCCAGGGTGCTTGCCCGAACACGAAGGCGCCATGCACCCACGTGCCGATCAGCACCAGATCGGCCTCCTGGATCGAGCCGAGGTCCGGCTCGCGCACCTTCGACAGTCCGGTGATGGTCCACCGTTCCTGCGACAGCAACTCCGCGGTTTTCTCCGCTGCCCGCCACGTGTTGCCCGTCAGACTCTCGACCAGAATTGCTGCCTTCACGATCGGTAGTTTGCCACGGTCGATCCCGCGGCGGTGATTTCCAGCGACCGGGCGGCCGAACGGAACCCGTGTCTCATCCGAAGGTGCGGCGGATCCACTCCGCGAGCACCGGATCGACGATGGCAACCGAGCGCCCTTCGCGACGGAGATACCCCCGGTCGATCAGCAACGAGCGAGCGTGTTGTGCTCCGCCACTCGACAGACCGAGCGAGTCCGCATACCCGCCGAAGATCGCTTCGTTCTTCGCCACGACCCGCAGCACGAGTTGCTCCCCGGTCGGGAACGACGAGAACAGCCGCTCCAAACCGGCGGACTCGGCACGCAACACCTGGTCGAGGGCGAGCGTCACGTCATCGTCGGTCGCCGTCCCGCCGGGCGGCACTCGCGACCAGACCGCGTCGGCCAGCTCCATCACGCGGTGCGGATGTCCGCCCGTGACGTAGGCGACGGCGGGAGCGATCGAGCCGGCCGAACGGCCTGTCGACTCGAATCCGGTGCGCACGATCTGCTCGACGGCGACCGCGTCGAACGGTCGCGCCTCGACGAGATCGGCCTGCGCGTAGAACGGTTCGGCGCGGTCGGTGAACAGCATCCGCATCGTCGACGGCTCCGATCCTGCGAACAGCAAGCCGATCTCCTGGAAGTGGTGCTGGAGCGAGGTCCGGAGTTGCGCCGCAGCACCTTCGACGCCGACGATCCCGGAGAACTCGTCGATCACCAGCACGATCGGATTGGCCGCCGAGGCCTTGACCAGGATGTCGAGCTGCGACTGCACGACCAGGATCGGATCGGGCCGTTGATGAGCCGGTTTGCGCAATTCGATCGAGAGCATTCCCAGCGGGAGCCCGACGCGAGCAGCCAGTTCGGTCACGGTCGGTGAGCCCACGGCCCCGATCGGGGCGAGCGCACGGTCGAATCGACCGGCGAGATCGGCCCACGAGGCGAGCTCGTAGAGATCCAGCCAGACCGACGTGACCGAGTCGGACAACCGATCGACCACGGCGCGCAATGCGGTCGTCTTGCCGTGACGACGCGGGCCCAGCAGCGCCGTGACCCTCCGTTCGGTCACCCTCCGAACCAAGTCGTCGATCAGGTCCTGCTGCGGTCCCGCCTGCGCGGGGTCGAGCGGTCCGTGGTGCGGGAATGGAGACATGTCCATCCCGCGAGCCTACTCCATCGGTCCGCTATATTCTAGCGGTTTTTTCCGCTGGATGACGGCGGATCAGTCGGCGCTGTTGGCAGCGAGCGCCGCGAGCACGGTCCGAGCCTGCCAGGACGTCAGGTGTGGATGGGCCCCCATGATCCGGGCGAGGTGACCGGCGATCGTGGGCGCAGCGAAGCTGTTGCCGTCCGTCGTGATCGTCGAGTGACCGTTCCACGCGACCTCGATGCCGATCCCCGGAGCCCCCCATTCGGCCGGTCCGTTCCCGTTGCACCAGAACTGCTCCCGATCGGTCCCGGGCCCGCACGCCACCGAGAACACTCCGGCGAACTCGCTCGGGATCGAACGCTTGCGTTCGTTGGCCATCGCCGACACCATCAGCATCCGGCCGAACGCGGCGGCGTCGACCAGCTGGTGGAACGTCTCGGCCCAGCGATCGTTGGTGGTCGACAGACTCAGATTGGCGACAGTGATCCGGTTGTCGATGCACCACTGCACGCCGTGGGCGAACACGCCGGCGGACCCCTTGAGCGACGCACCGAGGACACGCACGCTGACCAACTCCACCTCCGGGGCGAGTGACCTGATGACACCGGCACACGCGGTTCCGTGTCCGTAGAGGTCCTCGTGCGGTCCGGGTTCGATCCGGACACCGCTCTCGGTTTCCGGATCGACGACGATCGCGACGTACTCGTCGACGCCGCCGACCAGGGGATGCGAACCGTCGACGCCGGAGTCGATCACCGCGACACGGACTCCTCGACCCGACCGGTCGCCGTACGCCCAGTCCCGTGTGATCGGGTGTTCCAGCAGCAGATCGGGCCGCGCACCGAGACCCGCACCGTGGAACACGTCCGACCACGCCGGCAGGTCGGTCGGAACGCTCGTCGGGAGCGGGTCGGTGGAGCTCATGAATCGAACGCGTCGAGCACCGCAGTGACCACGTCGGTGGCGCGGACCCGGTCACGCGGCCCCAGGTCCGCCAACCGACCTGCGATCTCGAAGTCGGACGCACCGGGCCCGCCGATCAGCCCGGCCGCGACGTCGACGACCAGCTCCACGATTCCGGTCACACTCACCGCACCGTCGGCAGGGCCGACCGTCGAGCGATCCAGAATCGACAGCACCGCTGCGACATCGCCGTCATCGTCGAGCACGGCCACGCACTGGATCGCGTTCGGGATGTACCCGGTGCGTTCACCCACCGAACGAGCGAAACGTGGATCGGACACGGGATCGCGCACACTGATGGACTGCCCCGTGGCGGCCACGAATCCGGCGATCCCGTCACCCGGCGGCAAGAGCATGCCGCGAATGCCGTCGGCTCCGGTGCCGTCGGCGGCCACGTAGCGCAACCCGTCGTCGTGCACCGTGGCGATCGAGACGGATGCGGCTCCGAGTGCGACGCGAGCGAGCGCGCACAACGCGTGGAGTGCTCCGGCATCTGCTGGACGGCTCACGACGCCACGCTCGCTGACTCGATTCCCCGATCGGGCGGTTCGTCCCCCGCCGCCAGATGGGGATGCGTCCGAGACAACCGCGTGCGCATGCCCCCGAGCAACGGCGCCGTCGCATCAGCGGACGGCGTCGCGATCGACGTGAACACGGCTCCGTCGATCTCGAGCACCTCGGCAGCGGTCACCGCCGTGACCGTTGCGGTGCGGCTCGTGTTCCGCAGGAGACCGATCTCGCCGAACACGTCGTGCGGGCCCAGTTCGGGAGGTGGCGTGCCGGCACTCTGCTGCGTCGTGACCACGAGGAGTGCTCCTGAGCGCACGACGTACAGCTTGTCAGGTGCATCACCTTCGCGGATGACGTCCTCACCCGCAGCGACGCTCCGGTCGCCACTCGATCGCGCGAGTCGTTCGAGCTCGATGGGCTCGAACGACGCGAGCTCGGGAATCTGACCGAGCCACGTGGCGACCGACCGATGGCGCCGACGGCTCTGATCCGTGGTGCGGGCGAGCGCCAGCACCGCCGGAGCGAGCACGACCATCATCACGATGGCGACGACGCCCGAGACCTGCATCGCGAACGTCAGTCCGGCGATCGACACGAGCACCGGCGCTCCCGCCGATCCAACGGTCTGGCCGAGGGCTCCGACGGCGTCGAACACGCTGTACACACGACCCATCATCGACTCGGCGACGGCCCGTTGCAGCAGGGTCAGCGCGACCACCTCGAACACGATCGCCGCGCCTCCCTCGACGGCGGCGAGGCCGAGCACGACCGGTGTGAGGTCGGTGAAGGCGATCAACACGAGCGGCAGGGAGACGAGCAGCCCGGATCCGAGGAGCCATCCGCCCGCATGCGCTGAGTTGCCGACACGCGCCGCGATCGGTGCGGCGATCAGCCCCCCGACTCCCATCGCGGCCAACAGGTAGCCGATCCCCTCGGCACCGAGGTCGAGTCGATCCGCTGCGACCGAGACGTACAGCACCTGTTCGGCTCCGAACGCGAGCGATGCCGCGGTGGTCATCACGCTCAGACCGCAGAGCCCGCGGTTGCCGGCGATCAGTCGGCCGCCGGCACGAACGTCCGCGAGCAACGACGACACCGACCCCCCGGACTCGGTCGAGTTGGCGGTCCCTCCGCCGACATTGCCGATGCGCGCGACCATCAGCGCCGAGACCACGAACGTCGCCGCGTTGATGACGAGCACGATCGACGGGTCGAGCACCGTGACGAGAACGGCGCCGAGCGCGGGCCCGACGAACCAGGACAGTTGGGCGAGCCCCTCCTCGCCGGCGTTCGCCGCCGCGATGTCGTTCTCGGGGACGAGTTGCGGAATCGCCGCGACGCGAGCAGGACGGTAGATCGCTCCCGCCGCGGAGATCAGCACCAACACGCCGAGGACGAACGCCGGAGAACCGTCGACCGCGACGATGACCGCCATCACGACGAACAGTCCGCCACGAACGACGTCGAGCAGGACCAGCGATGCTCGCCGGTCGAACCGGTCGGCCACCGCCCCACCGAACGGGCTGAGGACGACGTACGGCAACAGCCGCGCGATCAGCGAGGCGGCGATCCAGAACGTGGCGTCGTCGTGCTCGGTGAAGTAGACCGCGATGGCCACCCAGTAGAGGAAGTCGCCGGCCAGCGAGACGACGGTACTTCCGAGCAGCCAGCGCCAGCGCGTGTGTCGCCACACGGATCGGAACGATGCGATCGCTCCCGGCGTCTCCTCGATCGGTTCCTCGGTCGTTGTCATGATGCCTCCGGACGCGGCCGAACGGAGCGGGACCACCCGCTCCGTTCGAGCAACGATCTCTCAGAAGAATTTGAACCGACGACCCTCGGCGTCGTCGGCGTCTTCGACTCGGAGCCGGATGTGGCCCTCGGCGTCCTCGGTGTCCTCGATCGCTCGGCGGATCGTGTCGGATTCATCGGCCTCGTCGACGCGCATCCGGGCGTGGCCTTCGGTGTCCTCGACCGAATTCGCCACCGGGCTGATCGGGAAATCGGGATCGTTGACCGGATTGTGGTTGATCTGATTGTTCATGGCACTCGCTCCTCGTGTCGATGGCCACTCCCGCAGCCGCTGTTGTCGATGTGACCATCTTTTGCGCTCGAGCGTCCTCGTGCTGTTCCCGCCGAGACACGCGATGTGTAGCGACGGCGACAGATCACATTCTGACACTGCGCTGTCAGCCACACTGACGAAATGGAGTGGGAGATCCTGAGCAGCCTCGACGACCGGCAGCGCACAGCAGTTCTGCAGACTGCGGTGCGCAGGAAGTTCCGAGCCGGCGACACGCTCTTCCACCAGGGCGATCCGGGTGACACCGTGCACCTCCTCGAGCGTGGACACGTGGCGGTCAAAGTGGTCCACGTTCACGGGGTCACGCTCACACTCCACGTTCTCGGCCCGGGAAGCGCGTTCGGTGAACAGACACTCGTCGACCCCCGAGCGCGCCGGACCGCGTCGGTGGTCGCGATCGGACCCGTCGAGACCCTGATGATCCGACGGGACGACTTCATCGAGCTGCAGAAGCGCCATCCTGCGGTCACGACGATGCTCGTCGAGATCTTGGCCGCCCAGGTCCGACGCCTCTCCGAGCAGCTGCTCGACGCCCACTCGATGGGAGCCGAACAGCGGGTGGTCAAACGCCTCGTCCTGCTCGCCGAGGACTTCCGCGTGGGCGATGCCGCGACGTTGCCGATCACGCAGGAGGAACTCGCTTCGCTTGCGGGAACGACTCGCCCGACGGCCAATCGGGCACTGCAGGCACTCGTCGACGACGGCGCCGTACAACTCGCCCGAGGTCGCATTCACATTCCCGATCTGGAACGGTTGCCGACCGTCTGAGAGACGCGTCACCGGACAGCTGTCGGGTCGCGCGGGTGCAGTAGCTTCGTCGCCCAGGAGGCGTATATGCGGTGCGGTGCGTGTGGGGCGTCGAGCCCGGATGGCAAGCGGTTCTGCGGTGAGTGCGGTTCGGCACTCCTCCTCTCGTGCGGTGCGTGCGGATCGGCGATCGACGCAGGAAAGCGGTTCTGCGGCGATTGTGGTTCGGCGGTCGCGGCCGGGCCGTCGGTGGGCGACGATTCGTCGTCGATGGCAGGTCTCGCCGCCGCCACCGACGTGGTAACCGACGCCGGCCCGGTCGCCGAACGACGCTTGTGTTCCGTCCTGTTCGTCGACCTGGTGGGGTTCACGACCCTCTCGGAGACGCGCGACGCCGAGGACACCCGCGAGTTGTTGAGCCGCTACTTCGAGGTGGCGTCGACGGTCGTCGGTCGGTACGGCGGCATGATCGAGAAGTTCATCGGCGATGCCGTCATGGCGGTGTGGGGTTCGCCCGTCGCGACCGAGGAGGACTCCGAGCGAGCCGTGCGCGCGGCGCTCGACCTGGTCGACGCCATCGCCGAACTCGGTGCCGATGCCGGGGTCGCCGGTCTCACGGCGCGGGCGGGCGTGCTCACCGGCGAGGTGGCGGTCACGATCGGTGCGACGAACGAAGGAATGGTGGCGGGTGACGCGGTCAACACGGCCGCCCGGATCCAGTCGGCAGCACCTCCCGGTTCGGTGCTGGTCGATGCGGCGACGCGGCGCCTGACCTCGGACGCCATCGACTACCGCGACGAGGGCGTCCACAGGTTGAAGGGGAAGGCCGAGCCCGAGCACCTCTGGCGCGCCGAACGTGTCGTGTCGAGCGTCGGTGGCGTGCAGCGGGTGGATGGGCTCGAAGCGCCGTTGACCGGGCGTGGGGCGGAACTGCGCTCGCTGCGGGAATTGTTCCACGCGACGATCGAGCGCCGTCAGCCGCGCCTCGTCCTCGTGTCCGGCCCGGCTGGTGTGGGCAAGTCCCGTCTGGGGTGGGAGTTCGAGAAGTACGTCGACGGGCTGGCCGAAGCGGTGCGGTGGCATCGCGGTCGCTGCCTGTCGTACGGCGACGGGCTGGTCTACTGGGCGCTCGCCGAGGTCGTGCGGCAGCGCTTCGGGATCGCCGAGGACGACCCGACCGACATCGCCGCCGACAAGTTCCGCCAGGGTCTCCTCGACCACGTCGCCGATCCCGGCGATCGTGCGTTCATCGGGATACGGCTGAGTCGGCTCCTCGGAGTGACGACCGACGACACGGCTCCGGCAGCGACGTTGACGCGTGACGACCTGTTCGCCGGTTGGCGACGGTTCTTCGAGCAGCTGTCGACCACGGCGCCGGTCGCGATCCTGATCGAGGACGGTCACCACGCCGCACCCGAGCTGCTCGACTTCATCGACCATCTCGTCGATTGGGCACGGGACCTCCCGATCTTCGTGCTGGTGTTCGCGCGCCCCGACCTCGACGACCGTCGCCCCGGGTTCGGGTCAGGGCGCAACCGGGTGTCGATCACCCTCGATCCGCTCGATCCTGCGTCGATGGACCAGCTGGTCGACGCACTGGTTCCCGACACCGAACCGGACCGTCGGGCGATGATCGTCGACCGGGCGCAGGGCATCCCGCTGTACGCGGTGGAGACGATCCGCGCGCTCATCGACCGCGACATCGTGCAACCGGTCGACGGGCAGTACCGGCTGGTGGGCGACATCGGTGAACTCCGTGTCCCGGACAGCCTCCATGCGCTGCTCGCGGCGCGCCTGGACGCGCTCGACCCGATCGTCAGGCGCGTCGTCAGCGACGCCGCAGTGCTCGGCGCGAGCTTTCCCGCGGAGGCGGTGGCGTCGGTGTCCGGTTTGGATCCCGACACCGTCGAATCAGCCCTGGCCATCCTGCTGCGCCGCGAAGTGCTCGAGATCTCGGCAGACCCGCTCTCACCGGAGGTCGGCAGTTACCGCTTCTCCCAGGAGATCCTGCGACAGGTCGCGTACGACACGTTGTCACGCCGCGACCGCAAGTCCCGACACCTCGCCGTCGCCACGCACCTCCGCGCCACCTTCGCCGACGACGGCGAGGAGGTGATCGACGCTGTCGCTCGCCACTACGTCGACGCCCTCAATGTCGTGCCCGACGACGCCGATCACGACGAACTCGTCGAGTCCGCCATCGCCGCACTCGTGCGCGCCGCTGAACGGGCAGGGCGCACCGGGTCCCCCGGCCGCGCGATGTCGTGCTTCGACGCGGCCGCTCACCTCCGCGCCGAGCAACCCGAACCCGCTCCCCTCGAGGCCGCCGCACTCTGGCTGCGCGCCACCGAGGGAGCCGGTCTGCTGAAACGTTCCGACGACGTCCTGATGTTCGCTGAGCGGGCTCGGGCGAACTATGTCGAACGCGGCGACACACGCGGAGCGGCTCGCGCGGCGACGTGCATCGGCCGTGCCCGGGCGCGGAGCGGTCAACTCACCGACGCGCGCGTGATCCTCACCGACGCCCTGCACGTCCTGGAGAACGATCCCGACCTCGACACACTCGACGCGCTCGAGCGACTCTCGAGCGTCGCGACCTTCAGCGGTTCCGACGACTCGGATCAACTCTCCGCCCGGGCGCTCGCGCTCGGCAACACGCTCGACGTCGACGACGGTCGCTACGCCGAGCTGCTCGTCGCGAGGGCGTCGTACCTCGACATCTCCGGCCAGCGCCGCCTGGCCGCGATGTACCTCCGCGAGGGCGCGCAGCTCGCGCTCACGAACGACAACCGCCTGACCGCGGCGCTCGCCTACGGCAACCTGAGCAACGTCTTGAACGTCGACCGACCCGCCGACGCGATCGAACCAGCACGACAGGCATACGAGATCCTGTCCGAGATGGGTGACCGCTTCCTGATCG
>NZ_BAOL01000153.1 GCF_000350145.1 Ilumatobacter nonamiensis YM16-303
CAACTGGACGCTCACGATGTGGGGCGGCAAGCTCCGCTTCACCACCGCGATGCTCTTTGCGATGGGTCTGATCGTGCAGTTCACGCTCGGTGGCCTGTCCGGCGTGACACATGCCGTTGCCCCGTCGGATACGCAGCAGACCGACACCTATTACGTCGTTGCCCACCTGCACTACGTCATCTTCGGTGGCGCCGTGCTCGGCCTGTTCGCCGGGTTCTACTACTGGTGGCCCAAGATCTTCGGGAGACTGCTGAACGAGAAGCTCGGCAAGTGGAACTTCTGGATCATGATCATCGGGATGAACATGACGTTCGGGCCGATGCACATCATCGGTCTCCAAGGTCAGCCGCGCCGGATGTACGTGTGGACCGAGGCTCGTGCGGGTGAGGGTTTCTTCAACCTTGGATTCTGGAACCTGGTGGCCACGATCGGCACCTTCGTCTTGGCGATCGGGATCCTGCTGTTCCTGATCAACGTCTGGGTCAGCCGTAAAGGGCCGGCGGCTCCGCTCGATCCGTGGGACGCGCGATCGCTCGAATGGATGACCGCGAGTCCACCCAAAGCGCACAACTTCGACCGCACACCCACCGTCCACGCACTCGACGAGGTCTTTCACCGCAAGTACGAAGACGTCGGCGAGAACGGCGAGCACGACTACGTGCGACGAGCCACGCTCGAAGACGTCCTCGCGACGGAGGAACGTCTCGGAGACGAACACATCCACCTCCCCGCACCGTCGTACTGGCCGATCGTTCTGGCGTGCGGTCTTCCGGTGATGGCGTACGGGGTCATCTACAGCACCTGGTTGATCGTCGGAGGAGCGCTGATCGTGATATCCGCAATCGTTGGCTGGGCCCTCGAGCCCGCGCATGCCACGGACGACGACTTCGACGGGTCGTCGACGACCTCCCCATCGGCGGTGCTGGCGACAACGGATTCGGAACCGACGTGAGGTTCGACGTGCGGCGGCGCCTCTCGATATCTGTATAGTTATGCAGATGTCAGGATGGAGAGTCGACGAACATGCCGCGTGTAGCCGGGGGTGGCCGGCGTGACCGAGACCGTTCAGCTCGATCTCCCGGTGTTGTTGCCTCATGTTCCCGGCGACGATGATCAGTGTGTCGACCGACTGACCTCGATCTTGTCGAAGAGCACCGGCATCTCCGATGTGCACGTCGTGGCGTCGGACGGGGATGGTCCCAGTCAGCTTTGCCTGCACTTCGATTCGTCGGTGACGAGCGTGGCGCGCATCCGAAGTCTTGCTCGCGCCTCGGGGGCGGAGATCACCGACCAGTTCGCCCATGTCTTCTGGGACGTGACGGGAGTGACGCACACCCGAAGAGCACGTTCGGTCGCCGAACATCTTCGACAGATGGACGGTGTTGCGGAGGCCGAGGTGACACCAGGTTTCGTGCGAGTCGAGTTCGACCGGCGGGCGACGTCGGAGCAGGACATCAGAGATGCGTTGGCCCGATCCGGCGTGGGCGTGAAGGCGAGAACCCGTCGGATCTCGGATCGCGTCGCGTCAGGAGGTCTGGATGAGCGCGTGCCCGAACCCGACACAGCGCCAACCCATGTTCCTGACGACGCGCCTCATGGCGTAGGTGAGGACGATGGTCATGATCATGGGCCAGGCGAGCACGTTCATGGTGGCCCGTTCGGTGAACGCAGCGAACTGATCTTCGCAATCACATCGGCCGTGCTGTGGACCGGTGGTTTCGTTGCGGAACTCGCCGGTTGGTTCAACGACTCGATCCTCACCGCGGTGTTCATCGTGTCGGGCTTCTTCGGCGGCTACTTCACCCTGCGCGAAGCAGTCGACGGGATCCGCAACCGGAGATTCGAGATCGACTTCTTGATGTTGGTCGCCGCAGCGGGCGCTGCGATTCTGGGCAAATGGGAGGAAGGTGCGCTGCTCCTCGCGCTCTTCAGCGTCGGAAATGAACTTGAGGGGTACGCGATGGGTCGCGCCCGCCGCGCGATCGAAGCTCTCGCGGACCTCGCTCCTGCCACCGCCGTCGTGCGCCGCGACGGAACCGAGCGGGAGGTTCCGGTCGAGGAACTCGTCGTGGGAGACACGGTGATCGTCAAGCCGAACGAGCGGATCGCGGCCGACGGCTTCGTCGTGTCCGGAACCAGCAGTGTCAATCAGGCGCCACTGACCGGCGAGAGCATTCCCGTCGACAAGTCGCCGGTCGACGACCCGTCGATCGCTGCCGACGACCCCGGCGGTGTCCGTGACGAGTCAAGACTGTTCGCCGGGACGATCAATGGCACCGGCCAGATCGACCTCCAGGTCACTCGCCTCGCCAAGGACACATCGCTGTCGAAGCTGGCGACGATGGTCCGCGAAGCCGAGACCCAAGCGTCTCCGACCCAGCAGTTCACCAACCGGTTCGAACGTATCTTCGTCCCGGCGGTCCTCTTGCTCGTTGTCGTGGTCATGGTCGTCGGTCCGGCGTTCGGGTCGTCGTGGTCCGAGTCGTTCTATCGAGCGATGGCGGTGCTCGTCGCCGCGAGCCCCTGTGCCCTCGCGATCGCCACACCGAGCGCCGTGCTCGCAGCGGTCGCCCGAGCCGGACAGGTCGGTGTACTCGTCAAGGGTGGCGGCCCGCTCGAAAGTCTCGGGACGTTGAACGCCATCGCGTTCGACAAGACCGGCACCCTGACCGAGGGTCAGCCCCGACTCACCGACGTCGTCACCGCCGATGGCGTCGGCGAAGACGAGCTCCTCGATGCAGCAATCGCCGTGGAGAACCGAAGCGATCACCCCCTCGCCGCCGCGATCGTCCGCGATGGCTCCGAACGCCTCGGCAGGAGTGACGTGGCTTCGGCGAGCGGTGTGGAGTCGATCACCGGGCGGGGCGTGCGAGCAGTCGTCAACGGGCGACCGGTGCTGATCGGCAATCTCCGACTGTTCGAGGAAAGCGGTGGCCTCGACGCGTCGGTTCGAGCGTCAGCGGAGCAACTGCTGGCGGAGGGTCGCACGATCATGGTCGTCAAACATGGCGACCGGTTCATGGGAACGCTCGGACTGCGCGACACACCGCGGCCCGCGGCGAAGAAGATGATCGACGATCTGAGAGCGCTCGGCATCGAACGCGCCATCATGATCTCGGGTGACAACCAGCTTGTTGCCGAGTCCATCGCAGCCGACGTCGGACTCACCGACGCATGGGGCGACCTGATGCCGGACGACAAGGTGTCGGCCATCGAACGCCTCCGCGACGAGGAGGGCAAGGTCGCAATGGTCGGAGACGGAGTCAATGACGCCCCCGCGATGGCCAACGCGACGGTCGGGATCGCGATGGGCGCCGCCGGGTCCGACGTCGCACTCGAAACCGCCGATGTCGCACTCATGGGAGACGAACTCGCGAAGCTCCCCGTGATCGTCGGTCTCAGCCGGTCGGCGAGCCGCATCATCAAACAGAATCTCTACATGAGCCTCGGCATGGTCGCCTTCCTCATCCCCGCAACTCTGTTCGGATTCGTCGGTATCGGACCCGCCGTGGTGTTCCACGAAGGATCCACGCTCGTCGTCGTCGCCAACGCCCTGCGTCTCCTGGCATACCGACGCAACGAGACGATCGACAGTGAACGACGCCCAACCGAGACGGTGCAGGCGGTCGGAGGGTGACGACTTTGTGTGCTGAGCGTCGCGCCCCCGTGGAGTTCACAACACGTTGGTGAAGAGTGCAGTGACGCCGACGGCGGCAGCGGCGCCGAGTCGATACCAGCCGAAGATCGTGAGCGGGTGCTGCTCGAGATATCCGACCATCCATCGGACGGCTGCCCAGGCCGTGATCGCTGCGGCGGCCACACCAGCGACGGTGCTCACGATCCCGAACTGATCGACGATCACGTCTGCGTCGCGGAGCAACTGGTAGCCGGTTGCTGCGCCGAGGGTGATCAGCCCGAGCAGGAAGCTGAATTCGACGGCCGCCGACAGGGTGAAGCCGATGGCGAGTGCAGTGAGGATCGTGACGAGACTCCGACTCGTTCCGGGCCACAGCGCGAGGGTCTGGGCGAGCCCGATGATCAGCCCGTCACGAGAGTTCAACGACTCGAAGGGCCGGTGACCCCACGGTGCGGTCCATCGTGGCGACAGCAGCACGACGCCACCAACCGCCCACGCAGCCACGATCGGCCAGATCGCAAACAGCCGATCCTGGATCGCATCACCGAGCGCGAAGCCGATGACCGCAGCCGGAACGAACGCTGCCACCAGCGCCCGTGCCGGCGATCGAAGCGGTCGGCGCGGCACAAGGAGCCCCGTCGACAAGTCGACGATCCGCGCTCGGTAGAGCCCGGCGACGGCTGCGATT
Source organism: Ilumatobacter nonamiensis YM16-303 (assembly GCF_000350145.1). Taxonomy (GTDB): domain Bacteria; phylum Actinomycetota; class Acidimicrobiia; order Acidimicrobiales; family Ilumatobacteraceae; genus Ilumatobacter_A; species Ilumatobacter_A nonamiensis. Next base: position 4,326 of record NZ_BAOL01000153.1, read on the forward strand.
GCTCCGATCTGGATGATGACGGCGTAGGCGTCGGCAGCCCGCTGGCCTTCGACGGTCGACGTCAACCCGAGACCGTGTTCGACCACGGCAAGATGGGCCGTTGAGCTGACCGGCAGATACTCGGTCACTCCCTCGACGACCCCGAGCAGAATCGCCTCGGAGACGGACAGGTCGGGGTCACCGGATTTCGAGATCGCCGCTGCAGTGATCAGCGCGATGATGACAACCACGCAGGCCAGGCCGAGCGCGGTGCGACCGCGGATCGTTCGTGTCGAGGCGATCCCGCCCCACTCGTCAGCCGCAGGCTCCACGCGCGTACGGATATGGGTTCACGGCCTGCCCGCCGCCCGGATGCACCTGGAGATGGAGGTGATTCGCGGACGTGTTGCCGGTCTTGCCGACGTATCCGATGACATCTCCCTTGGAGACCGGTCGACTCGAACCCTCCCACGCGCTGAGGTGTGCGTAGTAGTAGCGGGTCCCGCTCGCGCCGTACAGGCGGACCGTGTTTCCGCCGAGGCCGTTGGTCGTGAACTCCACCCGCCCAGCTTCCATGGCGACCAGCGGAGTGCCGCCCGGAGACATCATGTCGACACCTTCGTGGCTTCGACCGCCCGAACGTGATGCTCCCCACGTATCGGCAAACGAACGGGGCCCGGCGATCGGGCAAGCCAACCCACTTCCGGCACTTTCAGGAGCGGCAGGCGGTGGCACCGGTTCCGGTTGGGCGGGCGTTTGAGCTGCTGCGGCGGGACCACTGGACGTCGTGGCTGCGACCGCAGCTGGAGTCTGCTGCGCCGATTGTTCTGCCACCCGAGCTTGCTCGGCGGCGGCAGCTTCTTCGGCGGCGGCCGCGGCTTCGGCGGCCGCGGCCTCGGCAGCAGCCTCTTCTGCCGCTTCTCGCTCGCGGCGTTCCCGTTCGGCCCGCTCTCGCTGTTGTCTCTCGAGTTCGTGTTGGACCGCTTCGTCCTCGAGACGTTGCGCCTCGATCTCGCCCAACTTGACGACCTCGGCCTCTGCGTCCGCCTGCAGCGCGGCGTAGGTCTCGGTGGCTTCTTGCGCATCGTTCCGTTGGGATTCCAAGGACTCGCTCTGCTCCTCGACTTCCTTCATCAGTGCGTCGAAGTCGTCGAGATCGACGTTGGCGGTCTCGCTCGCGATCGAGCTCATCACATCGGCCGTCAACGCGTCGTTGGCGTCGTCCAGATCGATGAGGAGCGGAAAATTCGTCCCCCCTGCACCGACGAACTGCCGAACAGCCTGGAATTCGAGTCCAGTGCGCATCTCCTCGGCCTCACCCTCGAGTTCCGCGAGGTCGGCCTCGGCTGCGGCGATGTCGAGCTCGAGCTGGTCGATCGTCGATTCCTCATCGAACAGTGCTTGGGCCGCCGCGTCGGCTCGATCTCGTGCTGCCTGGATCTCGGCGGCTGCCTTCTCAGCGGCTGAGCCGCCGTGATCGGCATGCGCCAGGGTGGGGGAGCCGGCCACCACCAACATCGCCACGGCCGCGACGGCAGCCCGTCGTCGGCCACGCCAGTGTCGTGAATCGGATGGCACCAAGATCCTCATGACCGCCGGAAAGCTAGCGGTTGTATTGCGATTTGATGACATTCAGGACGTGACATGTGAAGTTCGGGTTGAGGGAACCGAACAGGTCGGTGAAGTCACACGCGCCTCGTGCATCAGCCTCGGTGGCCGGGGGCGCAGCACCTACGTCGCACGATCACGCAATCGCTCGTTCGACCCGGTGGTTGCCGACGGCGAGTTCGAGTCGGGTCGGGTCTCCTCGGCCGCCCATCGTGCGAAGATCGCGACAATGAAACTCCACAGGATGAGCCCCCCGCCGAGTTTCATCACGAGGCCGGCGAGTTGCAGATCGAGCACGGGTGAGATGCCCCAGAGCCGCGGAGCGTTCGCGTACGGTTCGTAGAACGCCGTCTCGGTCCACGTCAAGAACGACGCCGGCACCGTGGGGATGATGGTGGCAGCGATGAGATACACGATCTTCGCGGGTGGCTGCAACGGCTTCACGAACGGTTCCTTGCCCAGGATCGGGAGCCAGAAGATGCCGGCAGCGACCACCCACAGCGCGTGGAGTGAGAAGTGGACGAACGAGTTCGACGCATACAGGTCGACCACGCTGGGAAGATGGGTCCCGACGAGTACTGCCTGGAACAGGAGCAGCGCCACTGGCGCTCGGTTCACGATCCTGATCACACCTCGAACGGGATGGGTCAACTCGCACCACATCCAGGTCGGGATCCCGACGACGAACAACGGCACCGCGATCATCGTGATCAAGAGAAACTGCACCATGTGCGCGCTGAACAGGTAGTCGTCGCCGAGCAGGTCCATCGGCCAGTCCACAGCCAGCCACAGCACGATGACACCGAGGGCGAAGCGACCTTGCTGAGCGACGCTGGGCATCGGCGGAGCGTCGGGAAGGCGGGGACGAAGTCTCGCGAGCGACCACCAGTACGCGAGTCCCAAAGTCGCCATCAGCACCCAGACGTCGGGGCGCGGTTCCCATGTCCACGGTGAGCTCACCGTCCCGGCCACCACGTCGGCGTTCACGCGGATCACGGCCGGTTCCGATCGGCGTCGGACGGCCAGCGGTCGTGGCGCGTGGGCGGTCGATGTGGGACGTTCATGGCAGCGTCGACCAGTACTCCCAGAACCTCACGGTGATCAGCCCGACGAACGCCAGATACCACGCTGTCAGCACGGCGCCGTGGTAGGCGATGACCTGTCGAGAGCACCACGCGCCGAACCCGCTGGGGCGCGTGGATTCCCGCGTCGAGACGACGTGGAGGAGCGTGTACCAGAACACCGCGATCGTGACCACCCACACGACCATGCAATACGGGCACAGCGCACCGATGCGGAACAGGCTCTGGAACGCCAACCAGTGGACGAACACCAGCCCGGCAGTGCTTCCCGCAAGTAGTCCGAGCCAGAACCACCGAGCGAACCGGCCACCCGCCAGGATGGCTGCACCGACCGTCGCGATCACGCCGAAACCGGCGATCCCGAGAATCGGGTTGGGGAAACCGAATGCCTCGGCCTGTGCGGTCTGCATGATCGAACCACAACTGAGGATCGGATTGATGCTGCAGCTCGGCACGTAGGTCGGGTCCTGCAGGATCCTGACCTTCTCGACCATCAGTACAGCGGCCGTGGCCACACCCAACGACCCCAACGAGAGATAGAGCCAACCGAGAGTGGCCTCTCGCAGCGGACCGGGCGTGCTCGCCCGCCGGAACACCGTGTCTCTGGACCCCGCTCCGGAACTCGGCGCCGACGATCGAGGAGGCGACGGGTCCGCGTCAGGATTCGAGCGCAGCATCGAACTCGGTGATCAGTTCCTCGAATGACGACGGCTCGATCTTTTCGCCCTCGAGGAAGAAGCTCGGTGTGCCGGTGACGCCGAGCGCGGTGCCATCGGCCTTGTCCCGACGGATCAGGTCGATCGTCTCCTCGGCCTCATAGACCGCAGTGAATTCGTCCATGTCGAGTCCGAGGTCGGCGGCGAAACCGAAGAACACGTCGCGCTGTGAGGTCGACTTCTCGCCCCAGTCCGGCTGAGTTTCGAAGAGCAGGTTGTACATCGCTTCGTACTCGCCCTGGGCCGCTGCCGCTTCGGCAGCCTGGGCGGCGGCCTCGGAGTTCTCGTGGAGCGGGAAGTTCCGCACCACGAACGTCACGCGGTCCCCGTAGATCTGGCGGAGTTCCTCGATTGCGGGGTGAGCTGCACGGCACGCCTCGCACTCGAAGTCGAGGAACTCGACGAACGTCACGTCGGTGTCGCCGACCGAGAGCCGCTGACTGTCGGACCGCACGAGTGGATCGTCACCGCTGGTCGATGGCGCCGCGGCAGGCCCGTCACCTCCGGCCAGCACGGCGACGAGGACCGCGATGACCGCGGCGACGATCAAGCCCACCGAGACCTTCAGGTTCCGGCTCATCGGAGCCCTGGGTCGCCGCATGGCGTAGAACGATCCGAGCGTCGGCGGCGTGGCTGGCGCGATCGCGTCCAGCGGGGCTTCTCGACGTCTCGGCACTTCATGTCCTACAGGTGGCCCGAGAGCCTCGTCGAGTTCCATCGCTCACCACAGGCGGCTCACGCACTAAGTCGGGCGGCCGCGCCGACGTCACCGAGGAGGCGAGGGAGCCCGGCGCATCTGTTCGCCCGAGTTGGGCTCCGCATCATGAGCATCCTCACGACCGCGGTCGCGTAGCGCCTCGGACCGTACGGCGGTTCGCTCCTCCGATGATGCCCACGTCCATACCGAGATCAGCAGCAACGGAAGCGTCGTGGCCATGCCGCTGACCCACATCAGCGACGCCGCAGCGCGCTGATCATCGAGTGCGTCATCAAACCCGAGTGACGTCTCGTAGGTGGGAACGAGCGGACTCGACGCTGACAGCAAGACCACACCGAGCAATGCCGTGGATGCAATCACGGCGAACACCGAACCGATGCGCGCCGGTGCCGCGCGACGTGCACTTCCACGGAGCGCGGCCCACAGTGCGATCGCGCTGGCGATGTATGCGACGTGTTCGATGTCGTAAACGAATCGGTTCCCCAGAGCCCGGTCATAGATCGCGGTCAGGTGAGTCAGGTACAGCACGACCACGAAGAAGCCGGCGCTCGCGAAGGCGCCGTACGACCGCCACCAGCGCCCAACCGCTCGCTCGGTCGTGGTCACGCGCTGAGGTATCAGCCGCAGCGCTCGGAACGGCGGCGACGGGTTCGCCACGACGAGCAGCGGGGCGCCCACAACGATCATCAGCAGGTGCTGCACCATGTGCCCGGCAAATGATTCCGACGCCAGCTTCTCCATGGCCGGGATGACCGACACCAAGAGGGCTGTGACGCCAGAGCACCACGCAACCAGCCGCCACGCCGAAATCGGCCCGGCTCTCCACCAGCCGACGCCGTACAGCGCAACCACCACGACGCCGGCGATGACGATGATCTCGTGATCAACGGCACTCGTGTGCGCGATCAGGGTGCTGAGCATCTCGGCAGACCCGCCGGGTGAGCGGCGGGCTCGTCATCGTTCCTTCGCGGACCGGCCATACAGAACCAGTGGCGCCGGACATGCATCGGGTTCCCTCGCATCTCGATCCACCGGGAGACCGACACCCTGACACCGGTGAATCGAAGGCGACGGCGGGCCGCAGAATGATTCAGCCGAGTCCGAGGCGCTCGTATGCGGCCTGGTACTCGGCGATCTCGATGACCTGATTGCGAGAGACATTGGCAGCGAAGTTCGTGATCTCTTCGCGGGCGCCGTTCAGCTTGGCGTGATCACCCATGTGGATGGCCCCGAGATGATGGTCGGCCATGATCTGGAAGAACAAGCGGTCTGCGTCCTCACCCGTTGCTGCGTCGAGTTCGTCGAGTCGTTCCTGGGATTGCATGCCGGGCATCTCGGCGACGGGAACCGGTTCGTCCATCCATTCCATCGCGGTGCGGTCGGGTTCGCCGACGGTGTAGCCCTCCTCGGCGAGCCATGTGTTCATCCAGTCGATCTCGCGTTGCTGGTAGAGCAACACCTCTCGCGCGTACGGTGCGACGCCGCTGTCGGGTCGTTCGTCGAGATAGAGGTTCGCGATCTGGAGTGCTTGTTCGTGGTGGTCGAGCATGTCGCGGAGGAACCCGACGTCGACCTCGTTCATCGGTTGCGGGGCTGGCTCATCGGCGCTCAGTGCCCAGACAGCGGCTGCCCCGAAAGCGGCTGCGAGCACGGCGGCGGCGAGCGCAACCAGCAGGATTCGGTAGAAGCGTTGCAGCGTCGCATCGGACACGCCACCGGTCGTGTCCGGCTCGACGTTCGCCTCGGCGTCGTCGTCGGCAACGAACGGTTCATCGGTTCGGACGTCGGGGGTCATCGAGCGCGCGCTTCGTCGACCGCGACGGACGGGTGGTTGCGCGCGACGACTCGGTGGACGGGTTCGGCCGATGCGGTGACGTCGATCACGAACCCCGATTCTACGGTGCGACCGAGGGTGCGTTGGCTCAGCGAACACCTACGATTCGATGTCGTGAACGTCGCCATGTCCGGTTCGATCAGTCGTCGGCTCTTCCTCGCCGGGACGGGAGGGGTGCTGCTTGCGGCGTGCGGTTCGAGCGATGGCGGGTCCGTCACGCAGGACCCGTCGGGAGCTGACGCTTCAGGAGCCGAGGGTGCCGCGAGCAGCGATGGCGACGACTTCGCGTTGATCCGCTACTTCTCCGATCCCAGTATCACGGCCGGGCTCGATCGCCGGCTCGCTCTCGGTGTCGCGGACATCGACGGCACTCTGCGACCCGAAGGCCCCGCCGAGCTCCGTGCCGGTCTCCTCGACGACCAGGGAGAACTGATCGCGGAGGTCGTCGGCACACGACGAACCGAATCGGTCGCCGTGCCGTACTACGAGTTCCGACTCGACGTCGCTGATCCGGCCATCTACACGCTGCAGGTCGACCTCGACGGCGGCAGGGCCGACGCATCATTCACGGTCGTGGAATCCGGTACGTTGCCGTTCGCCGGCCCAGGCGATCCGCTCGAGCAGTTCGACACCCCGACCACGTCCGATGGTCGTGGTGTCGACCCGATCTGCACCCGCGAGCCGGGCTGTCCGTTCCACGACGTGACCTTGACCGAGGCGCTCGCCGCCGCAAAACCGGTCGTGTATCTGATCGGCACACCTGCGTTCTGTCAGACCGGGACGTGCGGTCCGATCCTGGAGCTGTTGATGGAGGTGTCGGACGATTTCGACGACGTGACGTTCGTGCACAGCGAGGTGTACACCGACACCACCGCCACTACACCCGCACCCGCTGTTGAAGCTTCCGGGCTCACTTTCGAACCGTCCATTTTCCTCGTCGGCGCCGACGGCGTCGTGGTCGAGCGTCTCGATGTTGTCGTCGACGTCAGCGAACTCCGCGACCGGATCGCTCTGATCGCCTGACGGACATCATCCCGCGACCCACCGCTAAAAGAACCCATGCGTATCCGCACCGCCGCCGTTGTTCTGTTCGCCGCAGCAAGCACGCTGCTGGTCGCGTCACCGGCACTGGCCCACATCGATCCCGACCCGAGCGAGGCGCAGGCCGGAAGCCGACTCTCCGTCGGATTCACCGTTGAGCACGGCTGCGACGGCTCGGCCACGACGTCGCTGGACATGCGGCTCCCCGACGGCGTCACCGACGCCACACCCGAGCCCCCGCAGGGCTGGGAAGGCTCGCTGGCCGACGATGTGCTCACATTCGTCGGCGGTCCGCTGCCCGCCGATCAGGAACTGACGTTCAACGTCGCACTGACGCTGCCACCCACACCCGACACCATCATCTATTTCCCGTTCGTGCAACGCTGCGAAGTCGGCGAGATCCGCTGGATCGACGTGCCCAGCGACGGCTCCGGCGACGAACTCGACGAACCCGCACCCGCGATGGCACTGTTCGGACCGGTCGCTACGACGACCACCACAACCGTTGGGCCCACCACGACCGTCGCGGCCGAAACCACCGCAGCGCCCACCACTTCCACATCAACATCAACGACCACCACCGCACCCGCCGTCACCGACGCACCCGTCGACACGGTCGACGCCGACTCTTCCACCACGGTCGTCGAACTCGCCGTCGACTCGAACAGCGAAGACGGCGGTGGCAGTGGTCTGCTGGTTGTGCTCGGAGTCGGCGCGGCCGTCATCGCCGCCGCGGCGGGCGGTGTGTTCTACCTCCGCCGACGACCGTCGTGAAGACGTGGCGTCGCCTCGTCGCGGCGATCGTGATCGTGGTCGCCGCGCTGAGCGGGTCGGTGTCGGTGAGTGCACACGCCGACCTGGTGCAGACCACGCCTGCCAATCAGGCCGTGCTCGACCAATCGCCACCTGAGATCGTGCTCACCTTCAGCGAAGCCATCGACCCGGTCGAACCTGCGGTGCGCGTCGTCGACGCCGACGGCAACGAGATCGACCTGGGTTCGGCGGACCAATCGCGTGGGTCCGACACACTCGGACTCGTCGTGGACGAGGAACTCGCCGACGGCACCTACGTCGTCGCGTGGCAGGCGCTGTCGGCGGACTCCCACAACATTCGCGGGGCGTTCACGTTCTCCGTTGGCGAAGCGTCCGCAACACGGTCCGGGCTCGTCGATGAACTGTTCACGTCGAGCAACGAGTCGCCCGGCGGCGCCGTTCCGCTCGCGATCGGACGCTTCGCGAGCTACGCGGGGATCGCCGTCCTCCTCGGGGGACTGTTCGCAGCAACCGTGCTGGCACGACCCCAACTCTCCACGCGTCGGGTCGGCCGACTGCTTTTCCTCGGACTCGGAACCGCAGCCGTCGGAACCGCGATGATGATCTCGGCGCAAGCCAACATGATCGGCTCGTCGCTGCTCGACTGGCCCACCGTCGCTGCCACTCGCTCGGGGCAGTGGTGGGTCCTGCGCCTCGCCGCGATCCTCGCGTTCGTTCCGTTCGTCGTCTGGCGACACCGCCTGCTGTCACGGATCGGTGGAACCGTCACCGTCGCCGCCGGCCTCGGGCTCCTCGCGATCGTGACTGCCGGCGGGCACGGGGTCACCGGACGCTGGGTACCGATCGGCTACGCCGCGACCGTGGCCCACCTGGCCGCAATGACCATCTGGGTCGGTGGGCTGACGCTGCTGGTCATCGGACTCCCCCGAACCCGCTTCTGGGAGACCGCCAACCGATTCTCACCCTGGGCGCTCGGATCGGTCGTTGTCCTCGCCGTCAGCGGCACCATCAACGCCTGGCGCCAGATCGGCAGCCTCGACGGAATCACCGACTCCAGCTACGGGCGATGGCTGATCGTCAAGCTCGCACTCGTCACCGGCGTGGTCGCGACCGCAGCGATCACCCGGCGTCTCCTCCACCGAGGCGAGGTCAGTTCCAGCGCGAACGTGCCCGCACTCAGCGCCGCCCCAGGACCCACGTCCCCAGACCCGGAATCGTCCACGTCGACCGCGACGCGCACGAGCGTCATCGTCGAACTCGTCGGCATCATTCTCGTCATCGCCGCAACATCGGGACTCGTCAACTCCCCACCCCCCGAACTCGACCAGCCCACCAACGAAATCGTCTCCGTCGTCCAAGGCGACCGCGTCGCGCAAGTCGAACTCGAACCCGCCGTCACCGGCGGCACCGTCATGCACGTCACCATCACCTCACCCGGAGGTGGACTCGACCGCGCCGACGAAATCACCGTGACCGCCGAACTCGCCGCCGACCAGATCGGACCGATCGAGATCGAAACCATCCCCGCCAGCCCGAACCACGTCATCGCAAACAACGCCGACTTCCCCGTCGCCGGACTCTGGACCATCGAGATCACCGCCCGCTACGGCGAGTTCGACCAAGTCGTCTTCAGCATCGACATCCCCGTCGAAACCTGACAGGCGATTCCGTCCGTTACCGAAGCCACCAGACGAAATGAGCAACTCCCGGTGGCGAACACCATGCTTGATCACCGCATTGGTCGTCCGACGATTCCGCTGCCTTCCCGATGGCTCGCTCAAATTCAAGACAGCTGAACACGCCAGCTGTCCCTCGCACCCCGAATGAGGGAGGCAACCCGGGGGCGACCCAGAATGTTCACGCCTGCCGCACTTGTCGCCGCTCACAACCGGCAGAGGAGATTGCATCGACGATGTCGATCGTGGCGTGCGAAATCTCGCGCACCTGAACAAGCGCATCCGTGCCGAGCTGGGCGCATGTCCGATCGCCGACGCTGAATATCGGTGCCCTGAAGCACGCACTTGAGGGTACGCCGTGGAACTTCGACGAACCTTTCTACCGTCAGGGCTGTCTGCGATGGTCACGTCCCGGCGACGCGACGTGTGACAGCGACGCTGGCGACTCGACACTGCGCTCGAACGCGTTGAGCAGCGCATCGCGGAACTCGAGGCGGTGCGTCGCGCGATCCGACGCACCAGGGCCAACTGCGAGGCGGGTGCCTGCGATCTGACCACGGTCGCTGACTGACGTCCATTCTCGTCGCCGCCGCGTGGCCATTCGGGTCTCGGCGTCGAGGTTCAGGCGGCTCGGGGGGCGTACATGATCACACCGACGCCGATCAGGCAGATCGCTGCGCCGATCAGGTCGTAGCGGTCCGGTCGGAACCCGTCGGCGAGCACACCCCACAGCAGCGAGCCGACGACGAACACGCCGCCGTACGCGGCGAGGACCCGACCGAAGTTCGGGTCAGACTGGAACGTGGCGACGAAGCCGTAGCCGGCCAGCGCGACGATGCCGACGCCGATCCAGGTGAGCCCGCGATGTTCGCGCACCCCGTGCCAGATCAGCCAAGCGCCGCCGATCTCCAACACCGCAGCGGCGATGAACAACAGGATCGAACGCGTCGTGTCGGGCATGACCCGGACGGTACCCCGCCTCGAACATCGCCTTGACTTTGCAGTCGACTTCAAGGTTTACGATCGAGTCCATGACCGCTTCGTTGCGCATCGCCGAGGTCGCCGACCGCGTCGGAATCTCGACCGCGACCGTCCGCTACTACGAGACCATCGGGGTCCTTCCCGAACCCGAACGCGCCGGCAACGGCTACCGGGTCTACGACCAGCGCACCGTCGAGCAACTCGAGTTCATCGCCCGCGCCAAGCAGCTCGGCTGCAGCCTCGACGAGATCGGCGATCTCGTTACCGCGTGGAACGGCGGCGAGTGCGGCCCTGTCCAGGACCGACTCCGCACTCTCGTCGCCGACAAGCTCACTGCCGCGCGAGGCGAGATTGTTGAACTCGAAATCCTCACCCAAGAGCTCCAACGCGCCGCGACCACCCTTGAACAGCACCGCCCGGTCGGGCCGTGCGACGACACGTGCGGATGCGTCACCACCCTCACCTCGGCGGACGCGAACTCGACTCAAGCGTCGATTCCGATCGCGCTCACCGCCCCGCCGAACCTCATGGCCGCCGCTGGGGACGTCCCCATCGCGTGCACCCTTGCGTCAGATCAGATTCCCGACCGGCTCGACGACTGGGGCAGCCTGCTCCACGGCGCGACGCGGCTGCCGATCGACGGCGGTGTCCGGGTCGAACTCGATGAGCACATCGAGGTCTCTGAGGTCGCCCGCCTCGCCGCCGCCGAGCAAGGGTGCTGTCGGTTTTTCTCGTTCCGGCTCACCATCGACGAACGTGGCGCCGGCCTTGAGATCACCGCACCGCCCGACGCGCTCGACATCGTCCACGCCGCGTTCGGAGCACCGCAATGAGCCGCGACACCCGCACCCTCATCGGCGCCGCCGGCCTTGCGTGCATCGCCTGCTGCATCGGACCGATCATCGCCGTACTCGCAGCGATCGGCGCCGCGACTGTCGTCGGCGTCGCCATCTTCGGCATCATCGGAGCGGTCGTCGCCGTCCTGGCCGTCCCGGCACTGCTCAAACGACGTCGACACGGCTGCCAGACCACCAAACCCGTCGACGCGATCCCGGTCGCGGCACCAACAATCCGACGGGCGTCCGAGTTGCGCCCATAGCGACACCGGGCACCGGCAGGCGGAGAAGCATGCGTCGGTCACGGTAGGCGATCACGTTTCCGAGCTTCTTCGCAGACCCGGAACAGCTGCCGATCCAGCGCCTTGGACGCGTCGTCAGCGTTCTGAGCCGGGGTGGAGGATCTGGCAGATGTCGCCGTCGTTGCATTGGTCGGGGTCGAGGCGTCGGCTGCGATCGATCAGTGCTTCGAGTTCGGCTTCCATGGCGGCGAGTTGCTGGCGGCGTTCGCGGACGTCGGCGAGCTTGGCGGCGAGAAGCTGCTCGACGTGGGTGCAGGGCGGCTGTCCGGCGTCGCGGATGTCGATGATGCTGCGGATCTCGGCAAGGGTGAGACCGGCAGCTTGTGATGTGCGAATGAACTGGAGGCGGGTCACGGTCTCGTCGTTGTAGGTCCGGTAGCCGTTGGCGGCCCGGGCGGGTTCGGGCAGCAGCCCGGCGCGTTCGTAGAACCGTACGGTCCGTGTCGGCAGACCCACGGTGTGAGCGAGTTCTCCGATGAACACGTCGCCAGGCTACTACTTGACCTTCTCCTATGGGAGAAGGTTTACGGTGGGGTCGTGGACGTGACCTTGCTGTATTTCGACGACTGCCCGAACTGGAGCGACGCTGACGCGCACCTTCGGACAATCGAGCGCGAGCATCGCGGGCTGCACGTCACCCGCCGCATCGTCGACACACCCGAGGAGGC
>NZ_BAOL01000152.1 GCF_000350145.1 Ilumatobacter nonamiensis YM16-303
TGCCATCCGGTGTCAGACACCCGATGGCACCGACACCATGGTCAGCGGGTGTCGACCACCCGGAACGCCTCGGCGCTCGATCCCTCGGGGAGGCCGTGGTCGGCGGCGATTCCCTGCCACCACATCCGGACCCGTTCCTCGATCGCCGCGGGATCGGGATGCTGGCTGCGGTGGCACATGAGCGCCTCGATCTTGCGGTCGAGTTGGTCGGTGATGTCGACGACACCCTGGCCGTCGGTGCCGAACGGGATCCACACCTCGTCGACGCTCCACGGTTCCAACTCCGCGAGCGGTCGTCCCGGGAAGGCGAACGGATTCCGCGCATCGGGATACACGGCCGCCATCGTCGCCTCGCCGGTCGCGATGTGGTCCGGATGCGAGCCGTAGGTCGAATCCAGGTTGCGGACGGGGAGTTGGGTGATCACGACCTGGGGACGGACCTTGCGGATCACCACGCTGATGTCGTGGCGAAGGTCGAGATCGGCCACGACGCTGCCGTCCATGTGGCCGAGGAAGTGGAGTTCGGTCACGCCCACCTTCGCGGCGGCCTCGGTCTGCTCGCCCCGGCGGATCGCCGCCATCTCGTCACGCGGGATCGTGTGGTCGAACCCACCCGCCTGACCATCGGTGACGAGGCAGTACACGACCTCGACCCCGGCATCGGTGAGTGTGGCAACGGTTCCCGCGGCACCGAAGTCCACGTCGTCGGGATGCGCCATCACGGCAAGCACCCGCTCGATCTCGGAGGGTTGCAGCATGTGCCCCAGTCTGGCCCTCCGGCGATGCGGAACCGCACCCCCGCCGCTCTCTATTGTGGCGTGGCATGAGCATCACCGAAGCCGACCTGACCCTCGACGACATCGACCTCTCGGACATCGAATTCTGGGCCGGCCCGCGCGACGTGCGCGAGGCCGCATTCCGTCTCCTGCGCGCCACGCCGGGGCTGCCGCACTTCGAGGAGCGCGTCATCGAGGACTCTCCGTTCCCGCAGGGTCCCGGGTACCGCGCCCTCACGCGGCACGAGGACATCTGGTACGTCAGCCGGAACCCGAAGCTCTTCTGTTCCGGTCAGGGCTCGAACATCGGCGACATGCCCCAGGAGATGAACGAGTTCTTCGGCTCGATGATCAACATGGACGACCCGAAACACTTCCGTCTCCGGTCGATCGTCTCCAAGGGCTTCACTCCCAAGGAGGTCAACCGGGTGGAAGGCCTCGTCGCCGCCAAGGCGAAGGAGATCCTGGAACGCGTTCAGGCACAGTTCCCGGACAAGACGTGTGACTTCGTCGAGAACATCTCGGCGGCCCTCCCGCTCGAGATCATCTGCGACATGATGGGCATTCCCGCCGAGGACTACGGACGCATCTACGGATGGACGAACACGATCCTCGGCGTCGGCGACCCGGAGTACGTCACGTCCTACGAGGACCTGATGACGCAGTCGCTCGAGATGTTCACGTACGCCCAGGCACTCGGTGAGGATCGACGCGCCAACCCGCAGGACGACATCACGTCGGTGATGATGGCCGCCGAGGTCGATGGCGACCAGTTGACACCGCAGGAGTTCGGATCGTTCTTCATCCTCCTCGTGGTCGCCGGCAACGAAACGACGCGCACCGCGATCAGCCACGGCATGAAGGCACTCACGGAGCACCCCGATCAGCGGGACCTGCTGTACGGGGACTTCGAGACGCACGCGCGGTCGGCGATGGAGGAGATCGTGCGCTACGCCACCCCGGTCATCCACTTCCGCCGGACCGCCACCGAGGACACCGAGATCAACGGCACGCCGGTCAAGGCCGGCGAGAAGGTCGTGATGTTCTACAACTCCGGCAACCGCGATGAACGCGTCTTCGAGAACCCCGATGCATTCGACATCACCCGACCGCTGCAACCGGCCCAGGTCGGCTTCGGCGCGGGCGGTCCGCACTTCTGCCTCGGGGCAAACCTGGCGCGTCGGGAGATGACCGTCATGTTCGACGAGATCCGCCGCAGTCTCCCGTCCCTGCGGATCACGGGTGATCCCGCGTACCTCCAGTCGGCCTTCATCAACGGCATCAAGCGACTCCCGTGTGAATGGGACTGACGACTCACGACTCGGTGGTGTGATCACCGCGCTGACGCGCGTCGGTGTGCTGCTATTCGTCGGGTGGACGCTCTGGCTGTTCCAGGTGATGTACCGCGTGACGCAACTGTCGGAGTCCCGGCTGGCCACTGCCTGGGAGGAGCGGATCCAGGCACTCGCGTTCCTGACGTTCCCACCGAATCTGTCGTTGATCGCGCTCGCGGCGACGGCTGCCGCGACCGCCACGTGGCTTGCCGGTCCGACCCAGTCGCTCGGCCTCGCCGTGCTCCTGCGGACGTTGCGCTGGACGGCGAACCTGCTGATCGTCGTCGCCCTCGCGTCGATCCTCGTCGAGGTGTTCGGTCAGCCGACGGGAATCGACACGATCGAGACGGTCGCGTTCCGCCTCGGCGGGATGATCGGCCTCGTCGGCATCTCGTACCTCTGCCTCGCGGCCGGCCGCACCGCCCCCGGAGGTTGATCGTCGAATGTCCATCGGTGCCTGGCGCCGACGGACACTTCAGGTGCCGAGGTCGCCCGTCCGGAAGTGGTTGCGGCAGAGCAGCTCGTAGCGCACCGAGTCACCGAACAACGGCTGCGCGTCGGAATCACGGGTGTCGCCGACCATCACGGTGTCGCCCTCGTAGACCACTCCCCCGTTGACCACCCGGGCGTTGTGCGTGGCGCGGGCGCCGCACCAGCAGCGTGCCTCGACCTGCAATGGGCTGTGCTCGTCGGCCAACTCGAGCATCCGCTTCGTGCCGTCGAACAACTCGCCTCGGAAGTCCGTGAGCAACCCGAACGCGAACACGTCGACGTCCAGATCGTCGACGATCCTGGCGAGATCCTCGCACTGGGCCTTGGTGTAGAACTGGACCTCGTCACACACGATGTAGTGCAGCGGCCAGCTGTCGGTGGCGAGCCGGTAGAGATCCAGGTCAGGCGTGACCTCGATCGCCGGCGCCGCCACACCGAGCCGACTCGTGACCTGGCGACCCTCGCGATCGAGCGTGGTCAGTAGGAGTCCGAAGAGGTCCCGGTTGGCGAGATTGTGATGGATCTGCAGGGCGAACGTGCTCTTGCCGGAGCCCATCGTCCCGAAGTTGAATCGAAGCATCGCCATGGTGGAGATCGCGACCCTATCCGCCACCACCCCGCGCGATCGCGGAGCCTCCGGCGCGAATTCAGCCCGTCCGGCGGATGAGCGAGCGCACCGAGTCGATCGTGTCGGCGTCGACCGCCGACTTGTCGTCTCGGTACCGCTTGACCCGCGCGAACCGAAGGGCGACCCCGCCGGGATAGGTCGTCGACGACTGCACCCCGTCGACCGCGATCTCCACCACCTGCTCGGGCGACATGAACAGCGTGACGTCCCCAGATCGGCCCTTCGCCGAGACGCAGTTCCTCGAATCGTGCCGTCTGCCATCGCAGCATCTCGTCGGTCATCCCCTTGAACGTCTTGCCGACCATCACAAATCCGCCGGACTCGGGATCCCGCGCTCCGAGGTGGATGTTCGACAGGAACCCGCGACGACGGCCCGACCCCCACTCGACGGCGAGCACGACCAGATCGAACGTGTAGACGGGTTTGACCTTCCTCCATCCGGTTCCCCGCCGTCCCGCCTCGTACGGCTCGTCGAGGTCCTTGATCATCACCCCTTCGTGGCCGGCGTCGATCGCTCCTCCGAGGAACGCCTCCGCTTCGGCGACATCCGCCGTCACGATCGACGGGAGGCGCGAGCGTTGCGGCACCGTCGCCGCGAGCACCTCGCGACGCAGCGTCAGCGGCTCGTCGTGGACGGACTGCCCGTCGGCCACGAGGACGTCGAAGAAGAACGCATCGAGCGACGTGGTCGCGCGCATCGAGTCCTGGAATGCACGGGGCGAGCCGTCGTCGAGCACACCCATCGCCTCGCCGTCGAGAACGAGATCGCCTCCTGGCATCGCCGCGACGGACTCGGCGACCTCACCCAGTCGTGCCGTCACGTCGTTCAGATTGCGGGTGAACAACCGAACCTCGCCGTCACGCCGGTGGGCCTGCACCCGTGCTCCGTCGAGTTTCCAGTCGACCTGCACCGGGCCGTCGCGTCCCAGTTCGCCGACCGCCTCCGCGACGTTCGTGGCCGGACTCGCGAGCATCGGTTGCACGGGCCGGAGCGGCTCCAGGTCGATTGCGTCCAACGCCGTGCGACCGCCGGTCAATCCTGCAACGGCGGCGTCGCCGAGCCCACCCGCCATCATCGTCGCTCGGCGAACCGCTCCCACGGGTACGTCGGCTGCCTTCGCAACGGCGGTCGTCAACACTCCTTCGAGCGCGCCCTGACGGAGCTCGCCCGACAGGATCCCGCGGAGCAGGCGCTGTTCGTCGGCGGTCGACGCACCGAGCAGCCGTTCGAGTTCATCGCGACGCGCGGCGTGCACTCCGCTCCCGCCCATCGCCTCGATCGCCCGGAGCGATGCATCCACGTCGCCGACTGTCAACGTCGCGGACTCGGCCGGGGAACAGCGCACGTCGGCGAGCGTCGACCACCCCACGCCGATGCGACCGAGCGGTGTGGTCCCGACGAGGAACGCCACGGCGGGCTCGATCTCGTGCGGCGTCAGCCGACGCAGCACGTCGGCGAGCACTGCGACCTTCTCGTTGCGCTTGCTCGTCGCCGTGACCGCGACCGACGCTCGCGCCAAGTCCTCGAACAACATCGCCGTGAGTCTCGCGCCGATCGCATCATTCGCGTCCGGCGCGTCGCTCGTGCCCGCATGAATGCAGGTCGATTGGGTACGGTGAAGTCGTCGCCGTTGGGGAACGGCACATCCAGACTCACAACATTCCAATGGGGGAATCACAGATGACCGACACGATCGAACGGTCGGACACGGCGGGCAACGATCGGGTTCTCGATCACCTCGTCGTCCGCTTCGCCGGCGACTCCGGCGACGGAATGCAGCTCACGGGTGACCGATTCACCTCCGTGAGTGCGTCGTTCGGCAACGACTTGTCGACCCTGCCGGACTTCCCGGCCGAGATCCGAGCACCCGCCGGAACCGTGAACGGGGTGTCCGCGTTCCAGGTGAACATCGCCGACCACGAGATCACGACTCCCGGAGACGAGCCGAACGTGCTCGTGGCGATGAACCCGGCCGCACTCAAGGCCGACCTGCACCGACTCGAAGTCGGTGGCACCGTGATCGTGAACGAGGACTCGTTCGACGCCCGCGACCTGTCGAAGGCCGGCTACGTCGACTCGTCCGACGAGCCGGTCAACCCGCTCGAGGATGGCACGCTCAACGGTTACCGCGTCCTGAAGGTGCCGATGACGAGTCTCACCAAGGAGGTCTGCGAGCCGCTCGGCGTGAAACCGCGCGACGCCGAACGCTCGAAGAACTTCTTCGCGCTCGGACTGGTGTCGTGGATGTACACGCGTCCGACCGAGCCCACCGAGGAGTGGATCGGACAGAAGTTCGCGAAGAACGAACAGGTCGCGGCGGCGAACACCGCGGCGTTCCGAGCCGGATTCAACTTCGGTGAAACGACCGAGGCCGTCGGCCACCGCTATGAGGTCCGCCCGGCGACCCTGCCCGCGGGGACGTACACCTCGATCACCGGCAACCAGGCGCTGTCGTGGGGCCTCGTCGCCGCCGGTCAACTCGCGAAGTTGCCGATCACGCTCGGCTCCTACCCCATCACGCCCGCCAGCGACATCCTCCACGAACTCTCGAAGCACAAGCACTTCGGCATCCGCACCGTTCAGGCCGAGGACGAGATCGCCGCCGTGGGCGTCGCGCTCGGCGCCTCCTTCGCCGGGCATCTCGGCATCACCACCACGAGCGGCCCGGGCGTCGCGTTGAAGAGCGAGACGATCTCGCTCGCCGTGGCGATCGAACTCCCGCTGTTGATCATCGACATCCAGCGCGGCGGTCCGTCCACCGGGCTGCCCACCAAGACCGAGGCGAGTGACCTCAACATCGCGCTCTACGGACGCCACGGCGAATCGCCGCTCCCCGTCGTCGCGTCGAAGAGCCCGGCGGACTGCTTCCACGCGGCGATCGAGGCCGCGCGCATCGCACTCAAGTACCGCACCCCGGTGATCCTGCTCAGCGACGGCTACCTGGCGAACGGGTCCGAGCCGTGGAAGCTGCCCGACGTCGACTCGCTGCCCGACATCTCGGTGCCGTTCGCGACGGGAACCAACCACGTCGACGACGACGGCAACGAAGAGTTCTGGCCGTACCTGCGCGACCCGGAGACGCTGGCACGTCCATGGGCGATCCCGGGCACGCCGGGCCTCATGCACCGCGTCGGTGGACTCGAGAAGGCCGACGGCACGGGCAACATCGACTACACGCCCCAGAACCACGAGCGGATGACGGAGCTGCGCGAAGCCAAGGTCGCCGCAGTCACTGCCGACATCCCACCGACCGAGGTGGAAGGCGATGTCGATGCCGACGTCCTCGTCCTCGGCTGGGGATCCACGTGGGCCGCCATCGATGCCGCGGTCCAGCGCCGTCGCCGTGTCGGCGTGAAAGTCGCGAAGGCACACATCGCGCACCTCAGCCCGCTCCCGCCCGACCTCGGCGACCTCCTCCGTCGCTATCGAAAGGTGATCGTGCCCGAACTCAACCGTGGACAGCTCGCCCACCTGCTGCGCGGTACCTACCTGATCGACATCATCTCGGTGTCCAAGATCCAGGGTCTGCCCTTCAAGTCACGAGAGATCGAGGCGGCGATCGACGCGGCGATCGAGAGTCTCGGCGCCGACTCGGAAGGAGGCGCGTCATGAGCACCGCCCAGGTCGCCGTCACCACCAAGAAGGACTGGACCAGCGATCAGGAGGTTCGGTGGTGCCCCGGCTGCGGCGACTACGGCATCCTGCTCGCCGTGCAGCAGCTGATGCCCGAACTCGGCGTCGCACCCGAGAACACCGTGTTCGTGTCCGGGATCGGTTGCTCGAGCCGGTTCCCGTACTACATGAACACCTACGGGATGCACTCGATCCACGGCCGTGCGCCGGCGATCGCCACCGGCATCGCAACCGCTCGTCCCGACCTCGACGTGTGGGTCATCACGGGCGACGGTGACGGCCTCTCGATCGGCGGCAACCACCTGATCCACGCGCTGCGCCGCAACGTCAACATCAACATCCTGCTGTTCAACAACCGGATCTACGGCTTGACGAAGGGCCAGTACTCGCCGACGTCCGAGGTCGGCAAGGTCACCAAGTCCACGCCGGTCGGCTCGGTCGACGCTCCCTTCAACCCGCTCTCCGTTGCGCTCGGCGCCGAGGCCAGCTTCGTCGCGCGCACCCACGATCTCGACCGCAAGCACATGCAGGAGACCTTCCGGGCCGCGCACGCACACAACGGCGCGTCGTTCGTCGAGATCTACCAGAACTGCAACGTGTTCAACGACGGCCAGTTCTCCGACATCACGAAGAAGACGAACCGGGAGAACATGATGATCGACCTGGTGCACGGTGAGCCGATCCTGTTCGGCCCGGACCGTGAGCGCGGCGTGATGCAGGGCACCGACGGGTTCCTGCACATCGTCGAGGTCGCCGACGTCGGGCTCGATCAGATCCTGATCCACGACGAGAAGAACGACCGTCCGTCGCTGGCGTTCGCTCTCGCCCGGCTCAACGACGACGACCATTCACCGACGCCGTTCGGCGTGTTCCGCAACATCCAACGCAGCGAGTACGCGCAGGCCGTGAGTGACCAGGTGGTCGCCGCGAGCGAGCGCCGGGGCCCCGGCGACCTCGGCGAACTCCTCGCATCGAACGGAACCTGGACCGTCGGCTGACCCCGGTCGTCGGGCACCGCGTGCCATCGGGTGTCTGACACCGTTTGGCACGGGGTCGGTCAGGCGATGCGGCGGCCGTCGGTGGCGTCGAAGATCAGGCTGCGGTGGACCTTCAACCGGATCGACGCGCCGGCGTCGGTGTCGTCGGCATCGCCCGTTGCCGTGACCTGGCGTCCGCCCCAGGAACACAACAGGCTCGACGGCGCGCCGGGGATGACCCGCCTCAGGACCGCGGTGGCTTCCCCACGATCCGCACGTTCGAGATCCTCCGGCCGGACTCCGAGCTTCACCGTTCGACCCACGTGGTCCCGGAGTGCCGGCGACCACGAACGCAACCGAACCGCACCCTCCGCACTCAACCAGAACCCGCCGCCGTCGGCGGTGACCTGCACCTCGAGTGTCCACAGTGGTCCTGTCGACATCGCGACGTCGAGCGTCGCCGGCTCGTCGTGGAGGTCGATGGGCGTTCCGAACTGGACGACACGCGCCGGCGAGCCGTCGAGGACGTAGATCGACGATGCCAGCGACATCGCGTCGGAGGGATCGTTCGTCGCGATGATCGTGGTGACGCCGTAGCCCTCTTGGAGCTTGCGGATCTCCGATCGCATCGCCGCCCGCAACTGTTCGTCGAGCGGTGCGAACGGTTCGTCGAGCAGCAGCACCTTTGGAGTGCGCACCATCGTCCGCGCGATCTGCACCAGTTGTTGCTCGCCGA
>NZ_BAOL01000151.1 GCF_000350145.1 Ilumatobacter nonamiensis YM16-303
CCAGCAACGGTGTGATCCACGTGATCGACGCCGTCCTGATGCCTGCATGACGTGACGCGACGGAAGCCCCGGTCGCCGGCGATGGGCGGCCGGGGCTTCTGCGCGTACTCGGGGCTGTCGCCGCTCGGCCGATACCCTGCGACGCCATGGCAACAGCTTTCCCGCCCTTCGACGGTTCCGCCCCCAAGTCCCAGAAGTTCTCCGAACCGCCGGAGATGGGGATCGACACCAGCAAGCGCTACACCGCGACGCTCGACACGTCGCTCGGCGAGATCGTCATCGCGCTCGACGCCGTGAAGGCACCGAAGACCGTGAACAACTTCGTGTTCCTCGCGCTGAACCACTACTACGACGGCGTGATCTTCCACCGCATCATCAACGGCTTCATGTGCCAGGGTGGCGACCCCACCGGCACCGGCACCGGCGGTCCCGGCTACAAGTTCGAAGACGAGCTTCCCAAGCCGCGCGAGTACCAGATCGGCTCGGTCGCGATGGCCAACGCCGGCCCGAACACCAACGGCAGCCAGTTCTTCCTGGTGTCGGGCGCTTCCGGCGTCGGTCTCCCGCCGCAGTACAGCCTGTTCGGCCAGATCGTGAAGGGCCTCGACGTGCTCGACACGATGCAGAACGTCCCGACCGCCCGCGGTGATCGTCCTCACGACGACGTCGTCATCAACTCGGTCGCCATCACCGAAGCCGACTGAAACGGCGCGTTGGTGCCGGTCACCAACGCGCGTTCTCGGCAACGGACCGCTCGGGACATGGGGGAACTGTCGGCATCGCAGGCGCGACGAATCGCGCTGTACGCGCAGGGCTTCGGCACCCCGCGTCCGAGCGGTCGAGTCGATCGCCGACACCTGCGGCGGGTGCTCCGCCACATCGGTCTGATCCAGATCGACTCGGTCAACGTGCTCGTCCGGAGCCAGGAGTTGCCGCTCTTCGCCCGGCTCGGTCCGCATCCTCGCTCGCTGATTCCCGACGCAACGGCGGCGGGCGAGCTCTTCGAGTACTGGGTCCACGAGGCGTGCCACGTCCCGGTCGAGCAGCGACCGCTGTACGGCTGGGCGATGCAGGGCCATCCCCGCTGGAAGAGCATGCGGCGCTTCGCGGCCGAACGACCCGACGTGATCGAGTCGGTCCTCGCCCGCGTGCGCGTGGAGGGTCCGCTCGTCGCGAGCGACCTCGAGATGCGCGATCGACCGAAAGGTCAGTGGTGGGACTGGGACGACGGCAAGCTCGCACTCGAGCACCTCTTCCGGACGGGTGAGGTGGCGGCGACGCGTCGACCGAACGACTTCGCGCGCCTGTACGACCTGGCCGAGCGGGTGATCCCCGCCGAGGTGCTCGATCTTCCGAGACCGTCGGAGCACGACGCGAAGAAGGAACTTCTCGTGCTCGCGGCGCAGTACCACGGTGTGGGAACTGCAGCCGACCTCGCCGACTACCACCGTCTCGTCCACACCCGAGCGCTGCTCGCGGAACTCGTCGAGGAGGGACGACTGGTCGCGACGACGGTCGACGGCTGGACCCGACCGGCGTTCATGCATCCGGACGCGTACCTGCCGCGCTGGGTCCGCGGCTGCGCGCTCCTCAGTCCGTTCGACCCGGTCGTCTGGTTCCGCGATCGGGCGGAGCGACTCTTCGACTTCCACTACCGGATCGAGATCTACGTTCCGAAGCCACAACGGGTGTTCGGGTACTACGTCCTCCCGGTCCTGCTCGACGATCGACTCGTCGCCCGCGTCGACGTGAAGGCCGACCGGGCGAACGGGCGGCTGCTGGTGCTGGGGGCTCACGGTGAGCCAGGAATCGATCCGGCCACGGTCATCGAGCCGATGAGCGCCGAGTTGCGGTCGATGGCCGCTTGGCTCGGGCTCGGCGCAGGTGTCGAGGTGTCCCCACGCGGCGACCTGGCTCCAGCCTTGCGCGCGCACACCTCGTAAGGTCATCACGTGCTCGCCGTCGTTCCGATCCTGCTCGTCGTCGCCGCGATCGCGCTCGTGTCCAACCGCGTCCGCAACGCCCCCTCCGATCCCGACGTCTGGCACGTCGAGCCGACGACATCGACGAACCCGTCGACGCCGAACTGGTATCGGCTCGTCCCGGCCGACGCGGCCGTCGAGCGCGATCCCGATCGCGACGGGCATCCGCCGATCTACGACGACCGCGCAGAACGCGTGGCTCGACTGTTCGACCGGGCCGCGCACGCAGACGGGCGGGTCGAGGTCCTCGCCGGGTCGTACAAGGACGGGTGGGTCACCTATGTCCAGCGCAGCTACGTGTTCGCGTTCCCCGACTACGTGTCCGTGCGCTTCATCGACCTCCCCGAGGGCGGCTCGACACTCGCGATCTTCTCCCGCTCCCGCTATGGAAGAAGCGACCTCGGCGTGAACGAGAAGCGTGTGGCCCGTTGGATCGACTCCGCGACCAAGCTCCTGCTCTGAAAATGGTCGTCGGTGACCGGCACCGACGGACAGCTCAGGCGGTGATGGCCCAGCGGAGGGTCTTCGTGATGGCGTCGCCGGCGGCTCGGCCGACGGTTGCTTCGGTCACGGGGAGCCACGGGAGTCGGAGCGGCCACCGCGTCCATGCCGGCATGAGCGACACCGCGCCACCGGCGATCAATCCGTACGCCGCTCGTCCGGCGGGCGGGAGCGGTGGTTGGAGGAGGAGGTAGCGCGCCGCGTCGCGCGCCTCGCGGGTTCCCCGGAGCTCGGGCCGGAAGCCACGCAGTTGATCGTGCAGTTCCGACTCGGTGGTCGGTGGATCGACGACCCCGAGCGCCTCGGCGATCACGGCGGAGTCGGCGATGTACTCGTCGCGCTCGCGACCGTGGAGCGGATCGGCTCCGAATCGATCATGTGCGGCGAGAAAGCTGTCGAGCTCCGCGATGTGGACCCAGGCGAGCAGATGCGGATCGTTCGCGGCGTACGGTTCGCCGTCGGGTGTCGTGCCGACGACGTGGACATGGACCCGACGCACCACCTCGACGGCCCGCTGGGCCTCGCTCGCCGGCCCGAACGTCGTGGCGGTCAGGAAGTCGGCGGTGCGCTGCAACCGGCCCCACGGGTCGTGCCGATAGTCGGAGTGCTGCGCCACCCCGGCCATCGCTCGCGGGTGCAGCGACTGGAACAGCAGTGCACGCAGACCGCCCACGAACATCGATGCGTCGGCATGCACCCGACGGATCGGCGCATCGTCCGCGAACCATCCCGGTTCGTCCGTGTCGAACAGCTCGGCAGCCCGAACCGCTGCGTCGCTTCCGACAACGCGCGTCCGCACCTGATCGCCCAGCCACGAACGGAGCGCCTCGGTCACGCGAACTCCCACATGTGGACATCGTTCCACCTCCGTGGCGCCCGTGCACCGCGCAGGTATCGACTGGGGTCTGACGCCAGTTGATACGTTCCGGGCTGTGACGACGCAGGATGACGCCGGGTCGGACGCGGACGACCCCTCCTCGCTCGCATCCGAGGCTGGCAGCACCGACCCTCGGGTCCCGCGGTGGGCGGTTCCGACGATCGCCATCTTCTGGCTCGGATTCCTGCTCACGTTCGTCATCCGCCACGTGTTCCATCGTCTGTCGGGCCTGCTGGTTCTCCTGCTGGTCTCGATCTTCCTCACGCTCGCGATCGAACCGGGCGTCAACCTGCTCGCGCGCCGCGGATGGCGTCGTGGCTCGGCGACCCTCGCGATTCTGTCGGTGGTGTTCGTGGTGTTCGTGGGGTTCCTCGGGGCGATCGGCACGCTCGTCGGAACACAGATCGCGGACCTGCTCTCCGAATCGGAGACGTACATCACCGAGTCGGTCGACTGGCTCAACTCGACCTTCGGGACACACATCGATCCGCAGTCGGTGCTCGACGAGTTCACCGATCCTGACGGCCGCGTGCAGGAGTTCATCCAGTCCCAGGGTGACGAAGCCGTCCGGCTGTCGTTCGCCGCGGTGTCGGTGATCATCCAGGGCCTCTCGGTGCTGCTGTTCACGTTCTACCTGGTCGCAGACGGACCGAAGCTCCGGCGGGCGCTGTGCTCGAGGATGCGTCCGGCGCGTCAGACTCAGGTCCTCGCGGCGTGGGACGTGGCGGTCACCAAGACCGGCGGCTACCTCTACTCCCGAGCGCTCCTCGCGTTGATCTCGGCGATCTCGCACTGGATCCTGTTCCAGGTGATCGGAACGCCGGCACCCGTGGCGCTCGCGCTGTGGGTCGGTCTGATGAGCCAGTTCCTGCCGGTCGTCGGTACCTATCTCGCCGGGATCCTGCCGCTGCTCGTCACCGTGGTCATCTCGCCGGTCGACGCCCTGATCGTCCTGATCTTCATCGTCGCTTACCAGCAGATCGAGAACTACCTCTTCGCACCACGCATCACCGCACGCACGATGGAGATGCACCCTGCCGTCGCGTTCGGCGCGGCACTCGCCGGTGCAGCGCTGCTCGGTCCGGTCGGCGCGATCCTCGCGCTGCCCGGTGCTGCCATGATGCAGGCGCTCCTCGGCGGGGTGGGTGAACGCTTCGAGGTGATCAACAGCCCGCTCACCGACGTCTCCGTTCGCGAGCGTGCCCGACGGACGCGCGAGGCAGACGGCTGATGTGCCTCACGGAGCATCCCCGGTTCTCGGCCGACTCGTTCGCGCCGGTGGCGGTCGCCACGCGCAACGGCGTCGACGAGTCCTTGCACCTGGGCGCGGGAGTACTGCTCGCGATCGACGGATCGGTCGCGAACTCGGTCGGCGACCCCGATCTGGCCGTCTATCCGCGATCGGCGCTCAAGCCGTTCCAGGCGGCGGCGATGGTGCGCGCCGGACTCGTCCTCCCGCCGCGTCTGCTCGCGGTCGCGTGCGCCAGCCACTCCGGCGAGCGGCAGCACCTCGACGCCGTCGCGGAGATTCTCGACCTCCACGGTCTGACCGAGAACGATCTCGCGAACACCCCCGACCGGCCGTACGGTGCCGACGCGCGCCGCGCCGCCGCTGCTGCCGGCATCGCCCCGTCGTCGATCCAGCAGAACTGCTCCGGCAAGCACGCTGCGATGCTCGCCACCTGTCGGATCAACGACTGGCCGACCGAGACCTATCTGGATGCCGACCATCCGCTCCAGGTCGCCATTCATGCGGAGACCGATCGGCTCACCGGTCGACCGGGCGGGTCGGTCAGCCACGTCGGCGTCGACGGCTGTGGTGCTCCGACCCATCTCATGCCGATCGTCGATGTCGCGCGCGCGTTCCGCACGTTGGTCCGTGAAGACTCGGCGGTGGTCCGCGCCATGCGTGCCGAGCCGGGTCTGGTCGGCGGGACGGGACGGGACGTGAGCCTGTGGATGCGGGCGGTGCCGGGCCTGATCGCCAAGGAGGGCGCGTCCGGAGTGATGGCACTCGCTACCGCCGACGGTCGTGCCGCCGCGTTGAAGGTCGCCGATGGATCCGAACCGGTCCGCCGCGCCGTCACCGTCGAGATGCTGCGGGCGCTGGACGTCGATGTCGATGGCGACCTGTCCGGGGTGCGCGACGAGGTGACCGTTCGGGTGACGGGCCACGGTGTCGAGGTCGGCCGGATCATGCCGCTCGCCTGGGCCACCGCCGGATCGTGAAAGGGGAGTGCCCATGGATTTCGTGACACTGGAAACGGACGACTTCGAGTACGGCGTGGCCGACGAGGTCCTGCCGGGGGTCACGCGCGTGGTCGCGCACAACCCGTCGAAGTTCACCTACCGAGGAACGGGAACGTACATCGTGGGGGACGGCGCCGATGTCGCGGTGATCGACCCCGGTCCGAACCTCGACTCCCATCGCGACGCGTTGGCCATGGTGCTCGACGGTCGGACGGTGCGCTCGATTCTGGTCACGCACTGCCATGCGGATCATTCACCGCTGGCCGCCTGGCTCCGCTCGGAATCGGAAGCACCGGCCTACGCGTACGGCCCGCACGGGTCGTCCACCGACGACTGGGACATCGGCTCGCTCCCCGACGACTTCGGTCGCCCCGATCCCGCCGACTCGACTCGCGAAGATGGCGACGGGGCCGAGCCACCGGTCGAGCCGAAGGTCGAGGAGGCCACCGACACTGCGTTCACCCCTGATGTCGAAGTCCGTTCCGGTGACACCGTGTTCGCCGACGGCACGATCGCGGTCACCGGCGTCCACACTCCGGGCCACACGTCCAACCACATGTGCTTCGCGATGACGAGCCCGACCGCGGGACGCGTCCTCTTCACGGGCGATCACGTGATGGGATGGAGCACCACGGTGGTCTCGCCGCCCGATGGCGACATGGGGGACTACATGAACTCGCTGCGGATGGTCGCCGGCCGACGCGATGACGTGGCCGTGCCCACGCACGGTTCGCCGATCGATCGCCCCGGCCATTTCGTCGGGCAGCTGGTCGATCATCGCCTCGACCGCGAGCGCCAGGTCCGTGATGCCGTTCGTCGCGGCAGGAACACGATCCCGGCGATGGTCACCGACTTGTACCGGGACGTCGCGGTCACGCTCCACCGGCCCGCCGGTGCGAGCGTGCTCGGGCATCTCGTGAAGCTGGTGGCCGACGGCGAGGTGGTCGTCGATGCGCAGGGAGCGGGTGCGCAGCCCCGGCTGGACTCGATCTATCGCGCGGTCTGATCGTCGACGGCACATGACATGTTGATCGCTCGCGAGGAAGCGTCGCCCCATGTTGCGACAATGGGCCACGTGGAGGTCTCGATCACGGCTCGCCCCGACGCGGTCGCCGCACTCGACCGACTCCACGGCACGCTCTCGGAGATCGGCGAGCGCGTCATCGCCTGCAGCGGGGGCATCGATTCGCTCGTTCTGGCAACGGTTGCGCATCTCGCAGAGCCGACGGCGACGACCGTCGCGCACACGGTCACGCCGGCCGTTCCGAGCGACGGGACCGAACGGGTGGTCGAGTACGCCGAACGTGAGGGGTGGGACCTCTCGATCGTGCGATCGACGGAGTTCGACGACGAGGCGTACCTCGTGAATCCGGTCGATCGCTGCTACCACTGCAAGCTGAATCTGTACGACGCGGTCGGAGAACTGGTGCGTCGGTCGGAGTCGACCGGGTCCGTGATCCTGAGCGGGGCCAACCTCGATGATCTCGGCGAATACCGGCCGGGTCTCGCCGCAGCCGCCGAACGGGAGGTGCGTCACCCCTACGTCGAGGCGAAGATCACGAAAGCCGAGATCCGCGCAATCGCGCGCCATCTCGACCTCGTCGATGCCGATCTGCCGGCGTCGCCCTGCCTCGCCAGTCGGCTCTACACCGGCACCCGGGTGACCCCGTCGCGACTCCGTGCCATCGAGGCCGGTGAGCGGCTCGTCCGGGAACGTACCGGTCTCGACGTGGTGCGCTGTCGCGTCCGGAACAGCTCGGTGCTCGTCGAGGTCGACAACTCGGCACGCGCGTTGATCACCGACGACCTGCTTGCCGAGTTGAGTCTGGCGATGACCACCATCGAGTCGTCGATCGACCGCGTCGAGCTGGACGACCTCGAGTATTCGCCCGGTCGCGCATTCGTTCGCGACCCGGAGCACGCAGCGACGTGACCCATCGACACGACCACGACCGTCTCGAACGGATCGGGATGCCCGAGGCGGTGCTCTGCGAACCGAAGTCCGTCGAACAGTTCGCGGCGATCGTGGCGGAGTTGACGCAGAGCACCGACCAGCCGCGGTTGTTCACCCGCGTCCGGAGCGACCAGCTGGCATCGCTCCCCGCGGGACTCCTCGAACGGCTCGACATCGACCCCGTTTCGCGCACGGCGATCCTCCACGGTGTCCGCCCGCCCCGTCCGGGCCGAGTCACCGTGGTGGCAGCGGGGACCTCGGATGCCGCTGTCGCCGCCGAGGCAGAGCGGACGCTCGAGTTCAGCGGGGTACGCGTCGAGTCGATCGTCGACGTCGGCGTCGCCGGGCTGTGGCGACTCGAGGAGCGGCTGGACGAGATCCGTGCCGCCGACATCGTCATCGCCGTCGCGGGGATGGACGCCGCGCTGGTGTCGGTGCTCGGTGGGCTGGTCGCGGCGCCGCTCGTCGCGGTGCCCACGTCGGTCGGCTACGGCGTGGCCACCGGTGGTTCGACGGCATTGCACAGCGCGCTCGCCAGCTGCGCCCAGGGCGTCACGGTCGTCAACATCGACAACGGGTTCGGTGCGGCATGCGCGGCGGTGCGGATGCTGTCGCTCCTCGGCGGTGCGGCCGAATGACGATCGGCTGGATCGACGGCGGGGCAGGCGCCAGTGGCGACATGCTGCTCGGTGCGCTCGTCGACGCCGGGGTCGACCTCTCCGTGATTCAACGTGCCGTCGACGATCTCCACCTCGGAATCGAGTTCCGTGCCGAGCCCGTCGTGCGCGCCGGGATCGGCGGCATCAAGATCGACGTCCACGTTCCCGAGACGCGCACGGTGCGACACCTCCCCGAGATCGTCGAGTTGTTCGACACCCTCGAGCAGCGCGTGCGTTCGCGCGCCCTCTCCACGTTCCGGCGACTGGCCGAAGCGGAAGCCACGGTGCACCGCACCGACGTCGACGACGTCCACTTCCACGAGGTCGGTGCGCTGGACTCGATCGCCGACGTCGTCGGTGTCTGCGCCGGTCTCGTCGACCTCGGCCTCGAGGAGTTGCACTGCTCGACGCTGAGCTTGGGAAGCGGGATGACACGCGGCGCGCACGGTCCGATTCCGGTCCCGGCCCCGGCGGTGCTCGAACTCATGCGCGGGGTCGGCCCCGTCGCTTCGGGACCCGCGCCGTTCGAGTCGACGACACCGACCGGCGCGGCGCTCCTCGCCGAGTGGGTGACGTCGTGGGGGTCGATGCCCGACCTCACCGTCGACACGATCGGTTCCGGTGCCGGAACGCGCGACTCCGACGTGGTCGCCAACCTCTGTCGCCTGGTCGTCGGCGAACGATCGGAGTCCACCGCGGTGTCGGTGCCTGCCGGTGATGTGGTGGTGCAGTTGGACGCGAACGTCGACGATCTCGACCCGCGGATGTGGCCCGAGGCGATCACGACGGTGATGTCCGCCGGAGCGGTCGATGCCTGGGTCACACCGATCGTCATGAAGAAGGGCCGCCCGGCGCACATCTTCAGCGCGATGTGCGCTCCGGCTGATGTGGAGGCGGTCTCCGCCGCGATCTTCCGCGAGACCACGACGATCGGCCTCCGCCGCCACGTCCTCGACCGCGACGTGCTGGATCGCACCGCGAGCGTCGTGATGGTCGCGGGTCACGCGATCAGGGTGAAGACGGCGGAGCGGTCGGGCGAGATCGTCAACCGAAGTGTGGAATGGGACGACGTCGTCCGTGCGTCCCGGGCGCTCGGGCGGCCCCTCAAGGAGATTGTCTCCGAGGCATACGGGCAGCTCAGCGGCCCTGCGCCCGAGGATTCCCGCCAGTCGCGGACGTGACTTCCCTCACGCGACTCGACTCCCTACCTACCGGAAGGTAGGCTGGCCTCCGTGGAAGACAAGGAGATCCTCTTCGAGTTGACACCAGTGGTGGAACAACTCCTCGAACGCCACCTCGAGACGTCCAAGGAGTGGTTCCCGCACGAACACGTTCCCCACTCGCGTGGGCGTGACTTCGAGGCCGGCCACCAGTGGACCGAGAGCGACGCCGACCTCGACGGCCACACGTTGACTCCCGAAGTGCGCAGCGCGCTGTACGTCAACCTGTTGACCGAGGACAATCTGCCGTACTACTTCCGCACGGTCGAGTCGTTGTTCGGTGCCGACGGTCCGTGGGGCACCTGGGTGCGACGCTGGACCGCCGAGGAAGGCCGTCACTCGATGGTGATCTACGGGTACCTCGCAGCGACGCGGGCGATCGATCTGGTCGAGCTCGAGCGCGGTCGGATGGCCCAGGTGTCACTCGGCGAGACCCCGAACCCGGAGACACTTCACGACGGCTTCGTCTACCTCGCCCTGCAGGAGTTGGCCACGCGGATCTCCCACCGCAACACCGGGCTGCAGATCGGCGACCCCGTCGGGTACGACGTGATGAAGCGCGTGTGTGCCGACGAGAACCTGCATCAGCTCTTCTACCGCGACCTCGCTGCAGCAGCTGTCGAGGTGGACCCGAACACCATGATGATCGCGATGGAGCGGCAGGTGAAGAAGTTCTCCATGCCCGGCACCGGGATTCCCGATTTCGATGCTCACTCGCGGCGGATCGCCAATGCGGGGATCTACGACCTGCAGATCCACCACGAGCAGATCCTCGCCCCGGTCGTGCTGCGGCAGTGGGACGCCGGCAACATCGGCGGACTGTCCGGCGAGGGAGCGAAGGCTCAGGAGAAGTTGATGAAGCGCATGGCGACGAGCGAGCGTGTCGCGAAGCGGTACGCCGACAAGCGCGAGCGCGAACGCACTCTCGAACCCGTCTGATCGATCAGCGCGAGCTCGGCGGGTGGCCGCTCGCTCAGGCGGCGTAGCCGGCGAGGATCGTGTCCACCAGTGGGTTCTGCTCGAGCGCGCCGGGGTCGTAGCCGGGCCGGAACGTGCGCAGGTACCGCGAGCGACCGTTTCGCAACCACGGCGGGACGTGGTGCTTGCGGGGTTCGCCCTGTGAGGCGAGCAGCACTCGCTGCATGTTGTCGACGGCCCGGTGGAAGTGCCCTTGGGCGCGCAGTGCTCCGGTCGCGCGGTATGCCCAGTTGCCCTCGAGATGCTCGTACACGTTGAACGCCACGGTGCGATGCTCGATCTCTTCGGCAGCGTGCCAGGCCCAGAGCTGCTGCCACGGTCCGAACCGACCGTCGGCACCCATGCCCTCGCCGGCGGCGGCATCGTCGAACATCGTCATGGCCATCGCACACGTCATCGCTTCGAAGCCCTCCGCGTACACGAGGTTGAACCGGCGTGATCTCTCGGCGTTGAATCGCCGGTAGTCGGCGTCCAGTCGGTCCTCGAACACCTGGAGTTCATCAGCGACGTCGTCGCCGAGCTGGCCCTTGATGATGGTGTTGATCCGGCGGTGATTCTGGAAGTGCTGAGCCTCCTGGCCGATGAAGTCACGCACGTCGGCGGCGAGCGCTTCGTCGGTGATGTCGTCGAGGATCGACCGGTACGTGCGGATGAGATAGGGCTCCAGGTACGGCATCGTCAGCGAGAAGGCAACGAGGTAGCTCTCGCCGACCGGATCGACCCCGGGCAGCACGTCGTCGAGTTCGTCGGGAAACTCGAACTTGACCTTCCGGACGGTGAGATCGGCCACGGCAGCACGCTAGTCGTGTCGCCGGCCGGCTCGGCGCTGTGTCGGTGACCGCCCGGGCGCTTCCGGTCAGAGGTCGTTGGCGTTGACGAAGGAGCGGTAGATGTCGAGCAGCGACTGCTTCTGGACATCGGTGAGGGCGTCGTCGAGGAGGATCGCCGATTCCGTCGTCACTTCGGCGTCCGCGTCCTCATCGGTGTCGACCTTCTGGCCGAGGATCCTCATCAGTCGATCGGTCGGGACGTTGAGCGCCTCGGCGAGCCCGTTCAGCACGCGCACCGACGGTTGGTGGAGCCCGCGCTCGAGCTGACTCAGATAGGCGTCCGACAGGTCCGCGACTTTGGCGAGTTCGCGCTGAGACATCTCGGCGAGCTTGCGTTGACTCCGGATGAAGTCGCCGAAGGTGCCGCCTTTCGACGTCTCGTCTGCATCGGTCATGGTCTCTCGATCCTAGGTCTGCAACCGGGTCGCAGTGGGCCCGGAACGCGAACGAGCCCGGACCGAAGGGGGAGGGGCGGTCCGGGCTTCGTTCTGTTGTCCATGCCGCCGTTCAACGGCGGCAGGAGATCACTTGGCGGCCTTGGTGGCCTTCGTCTTCGCGACGGGGGCGACACCGGTCGGGAGCATTCCGACGACCTGGGCGGTGAAGTCACGGTTCGCGGCGACGATCTGCTCGACGACGTCGAGGTAGCGGTCGCCCGCCTCGGTCGGAGTCGGGAGCTTGTCGGCGAAGGGCAGCTCGACGGTCGGGAGCTTGTCGGCTCCGCGCACGGCGCCGTCGACGACGCTCTTGTGGAAGCTGACGACGCCGTCGAGGATGCGCTCGTTGGTGTCGACGACGGCCTTGGCGGCGAGGTCGATGTTGTCGGTGATCTGCGTGGGGATGTCCATGATGTGCTCCTTGAGTTTGGTTCGACCCGGGCGCTCGGTGCGCTTGGTCGTTGTTCTTGATGCGTACTTTACTACGCACTGCGTGAAAGTCAACCCCTATGCGAGAAATACTTCGCAACGCCGTTCGACGGCGCCGGCCGCCGATGACCATCTCGTGTGCGACACTCGGATGATCGCTCGGACGTCACCCACCAGTGCTCGGATCGACCAGTGGATGTGGTCGGTGCGGCTGACCTCCTCCCGCCCCGACGCGGCCGCAGCGTGTCGCGCCGGTCGTGTGCGGATCAACGGCAACCTCGCCAAGCCGTCCAGTGCGGTCGTGGTCGGTGACCGGATCGAGGCCCGACTCGGCGACCGGGAGCGCATCGTCGAGGTGACGCGGCTGATCGTCAAGCGCGTCGGGGCAGCGGTCGCGGTCGACTGCTACACCGACTTCTCCCCGCCGCCACCCGAACGGAACGCGCAGCCGGCCTTCGCTCAGCGCGATCCCGGTGCGGGGCGACCGACCAAACGCGACCGACGCCGGATCGACCGACTGCGTGGCCGTTGACACCCCGGCGGGGTGTTCTGCCGGACCGTCGGAGTCGTAGAGTCTCGGGCCTGCGTACCACCGATCTCGAACCCTCCGCCGCGGCCGCGATGGCTCCGAGCGTCGATCCACACGATCCGGACGCGCGCCCGAAGAGCCAGGGAGTGAGCGGCATGTGGCCGTTGTTCCTCGGCCTGGCTCTCCTGATGATCGGCAACGGGCTCAACGGTGCGGTGATCGGTGTGCGATCGAGCAGCGAGGGGTTCACGTTGGTCGTCACCGGCGTGATCATGGCCGGCTATTTCGCCGGGTTCCTGCTGGCTCCGACGCTCGTCGTCCGGATGATCTCCTCGGTCGGTCACATTCGGGTCTTCGCCGGCCTGGCCTCGACGGCGTCGACGGCCGTGTTGATCCACTCGATCTCGGTGACCGCGCCGACGTGGGTGCTGATGCGGTTCATCTTCGGCTTCTGCTTCGCCGGCCTGTACATCGTGATCGAGTCGTGGCTGAACGAACTGTCGACGCCACAGAATCGTGGCCGCACGCTCGCGATCTACATGATCGTGTCGATGACGGGCCTGGGCATCGGGCAGGCGTTGATCACCGTTGCCGACCCGAACACGTTCCGCCTGTTCGTGTTGTCGTCGGTGCTCGTGTCGATGGCGCTCGTGCCCGTGACCCTCGCCGGGAACATCTCGGCCCCCGAGGTGCGACTCCCGGAGAAGGCGCCGATCCGCGAACTCCTGCGGATCGTCCCGACCGGCGTGGTCGGTGCGTTCATGAGCGGCGCCGCGACCGGTGTCGTGTTCGCGTTGTCCGCGGTCTACGCAACGTCGGTCGGGCTGTCCATCGATCGCACCGCGTTGTTCCTGTTGGTCCCGATGATCGGTGGGGTCGTGATGCAGTGGCCGGTCGGAAAGCTGTCCGACCGGTTGCGGCGCCGCACCGTGATCTTCGCGGTCGCCGTCGTCGCATCAGCGGTGTGTGCGGCGGGGATCGTCGTGCCGAGCGACAGCGCCCTCATGCTGCTCGTGATGTTCGGCGTGGGCGGCGCGCTGTTCCCGCTCTACTCACTCGTCGTGTCGTACACCCTCGACTGGACCGCGGTCGAGAAGACGGTGGGCACGTCCGGGACGCTCGTGCGATTGAACGGTGCCGGCGCCCTCGTCGGGCCGCTCGTGACCGCGCCGTTGATGTCGTGGCTGAGCCCGACGATGTTCTTCTGGACGATGGGCGCGTTCTTCTCGGTGATCGTGGCGTTCATCTCGTACCGACTGCTGTTCAGCGATCCGCTTCCCGAGGAGCGGGAGAGCCCCTACGTCCCGTTCCCGGCGCGTGCCACCAGCGTGGCGTTCCGGTTGGTCACGACTCCGGCGCGGGTGTCGAAACGAGTGGGCAAGAACATCGTCGGTCGCCGACACGAGCACCGCACCGCGGACGATCGCTTCGAGCGCCGCACCGCCGAACTGCGTCACCCGTCGAACTCCGAGATGGCGAACGGAACCGACGAAGAGGAGTAGCGCGCGGTCTAGCCGAGGATGCGCTCGCGCCAGACTTCGGTCGCGGCGACCTGGTTGAACGTGTACAGGTGGAGTCCGTCGATGCCGAGAGACTCGAGATCGTCGGACAACGGGCGCAGGACGGCGTCGGGCTCGAACGTCCGTTGGGCCATCAGGCGACGCAGAGCGGACCGGTTCTTCCGGAGGTAGCGCAACGACGGTCCGACCCCCAGTCGCATTCCCGTGGTCAACAGCCTCGTCGTGTCGATGACGCCCGGAACCCCGAGGTGCACCGGCACGATCAGTCCGGCATCGCGCTCGGCGGCGAGCCAGGTCCGGATCCGGTCGGTGGAGAAGCACATCTGCGTGGAGACATGGGCCGAGCGACCGCTCGCGAGGATCATCTCCTGCTTGCGGTGGAGAGCAGCGTGGAGTTGCTCGTTCGGAATCATCGGATGTGAGTCGGGATACGAGGTGAACCCGATGTGGTCGATCTCGCGATGCGCCGTGCCACGTTCGTCGTCGAGGCGGAGGAACGCCTCGAGGAACTCGATCGCGTCGAAGTAGTGGCCGGGCGGTGAGGCATCTCCTCCGACGACGAAGATCTCGCGGATGCCCAGCGTGCCGAGCCGTTCGTGGATCGAGGCGAGATGGTCCGGCGACTGCACCATTCGTGCCGAGATGTGCGGGGTGACGCGATGTCCGTCCGCCAGGAGTCGTTCGGATGCATCGAGCGTCGCCTCGATCGACTTCGCCGGCGAACACGTCATCGAGATGGACGTCGCGGGACGGAGCTCGGTGGTCGCCCGATCGAGCGACTTCATCGGAACCAACTCGACCTTGGCCGCCGCGATGATCTGTCGCAGGTGAGTCGGAACCGAGCGTGACCGGCGCAGATACCGCGAGCGACCCGCGGTCCGATCGGGTGGAGGGAAGCTGGCGGGTGAGACGGCCATCCTGTACTCCCGTCAGCTCAGGCCGACGATGTCGCCGTTCGCGTCGATGTCGATCGATTGCAGCGCCGGACTCGTGCCGAGACCCGGCATGGTCCGCATGTCGCCGCAGATCGGATACACGAACCCGGCCCCCACCGACGCTCTGACTTCGCGCACCGGTAACGCCCAACCCGTCGGAGCGCCTTTGAGTTTCGGGTCGTGGCTGAGCGACAGGTGCGACTTCGCGATGCACACCGGAAGGTGGCCGAACCCGTTCGCCTCGTAGTTGTCGAGCTGCGTGTCGGCCTGGGGAGTGAACGTCGCACCGTCGGCTCCGTACACGCGCTGGGCGACGGTGGTGATCTTGTCCCGCAGCGACATTTCATCGGGATACAGCACCTGGAAATGGCTTTCCTCCTCGGCTGCGTCAGCGACCGCTTCGGCGAGTTCGATCGCTCCCTTGCCGCCGTCGGTGAAGTGCGTGGAGACCGCGGCGCGGGCGTCGTACTCGGCGGCGATCTCCTTGATCGCGTCGATGTCGGCGTCGTGGTCGCCCGGGAACACATTGATGGCGACCACGGGCGTGCAGCCGTGGATGCGCATGTTCTCGAGTTGCTTGCGGAGGTTGTCGCCGCCCTGGTGGACCTCGTCGGGATTCTCCGCCAGGAGGGCGTCAGGCAGTGGCTTCCCGGCGACGATGCGGTGGTTGCCGGAATGTGCTTTGAGGCCGCGTACCGTCGCCACGAGCACGGCGGCGTCCGGGGCCAGTCCGGAGGTACGACACTTGATGTTGAAGAACCGCTCGGCGCCCATGTCGGCACCGAACCCGGCCTCGGTGATCAGGTAGTCGCCCATGTGGATCCCGATCCGGTCGGCGACGATCGACGAGTTGCCCGTGGCGATGTTGCCGAACGGTCCCGTGTGGACGAGCGCGGGCGTGTTCTCGAGCGTCTGCATCAGGTTCGGCTTGATCGCCTCGCGCAGGATCACCGCCATCGCGCCGGCGACCTGGAGTTCCTCGGCGGTGACCGGTGACCCGCCCTTGGTGTACCCGACGACGATCCGACCGAGCCGTTCGCGCAGATCCTGCAATGACGTGCAGAGCGCGAGTGTCGCCATCACCTCCGACGCTGCCGTGATGTCGAAGCCGGTCTCCCGCGGCACGCCGTCGAGGCGCCCGCCGAGTCCGATCACGGTGTTGCGCAGCGACCGATCGTTGACATCGATCACGCGCCTCCACGTGATGTTGTGTTGGTCGAGTCCCGACTCGTTGCCGTGGTACAGGTGGGCGTCGAGCGCAGCGGAGCACATGTTGTGTGCAGCGGTGACGGCGTGCATGTCGCCGGTCAGGTGCAGGTTCAACAGCTCCATCGGCACGACCTGGCTGAAGCCGCCGCCGGCCGCCCCACCCTTGATCCCGAACGTCGGACCCATCGAGGGCTGACGGATCGCGACGACGCCGAGCTTGGAGATGTGGCTGAACCCTTGGCCGAGTCCGACGGTGGTCGTCGTCTTGCCCTCGCCGAGGGGTGTCGGCGTGATCGCCGAGACGACGACGTACTTGGCCCGCGGTCGGTCGCGCATCTCCTCGATGGCTTCGAGTTGGATCTTCGCCGCACCCGAGCCGTACGGTTCGAGCCGGTCGAGAGGGATGCCCGAGCGCGACGCGATGTCCGCGAGCGGGCTGAGCGATGCCTCGGCCGCGATCTCCAGATCGGATGGGAACTCCATGGACGACTCTCCCCCTCTGAACGGTTCCATCATACGGAACAGTTCCATTATACAGAACACGCGACCATGGAGTGACCATCAGCATCGGTGACGAGCGACGCGCTCGGCGAACCGCTTGACTGTGCACATGTTGCTGATCGATTCCGTCCGACGTTCGCGTGCCGGTTCCGTCGTTGCGGTCGTCGTGTTCGGTGCACTCGCCGCGAGTTGCGGAGGGAGCGACGACACGCAAGCGGTCGAACCGACCGACAGTGCGGCACCCGAGGCAGCGTCCGATTTCTGTGCGGCGCTGACGCGGCTCGACGAACTCGCAATCGACGACGACCCGACTCCGTTCCTCGACGGGATGCAGGACCTGCACGATGCGGCGCCCGACGAGGTCTCGGACGCGACGGGGCGGCTCGTCGACTTCGTCGAAACGGGGATCGCGGTCGGTGAGCTCGAAGGCGACGAGCGCGACGCGGCGATGGAGGAGATCGCGGCAACCGAGGACGATTTCGACCAGGCGGTCGTCGACCTGCAGGCGTACGCCGTCGATGCGTGTCCCGACCTCAGCGAGTCGGTGTTCGGTCCGACTCCTGACACGGTCGAGTAGCGGGACACTCCCGTTCAGCGCGAACGGGTGAGCGGCGCATCGAGGCGTGCAGCGACGACATCGCGGACCTGGGCGTCGAACGAGTTGACGTGCATCTCGACGAGATCGGCGACGAGGTCTTCGTCGCCACGTTCGAGAGCGTCGTGAATCGCCGCGTGCTCGTCGACGGCGTCGGCCATGTCCGCGACGTCGGCGAGGTACATGTGCCAGAGCCGGTCGGACTGCGCGTAGAGGGCGTCGAGAGTGCTGGTGAGGAAGCGGTTCCCGGCCGCGCGCCAGATGATCTCGTGGCAGCGCCGGTCCAGTTCGATCAACTGCACCGCCGGCGTGCCGGGGCGACGGGTTTCCTCGAGGAGGTCGGCCATCTCGGCCCAGTCGTCGGCGGTGCCGCGCCGGGTCGCGAGGCGGGCGGCGTAGGGCTCCATGATGGCGCGGGTCTCGTACAGCATCGAGAGTTCGTGGACGTCGATCGCGCTGACGAACATCCCGCGCCGGGGGATCACGGTGACGAAGTGGTCGCGGGCGAGACGTTGGAGTGCTTCTCGAATCGGCGTTCGACTCATGTCGAGTTGCGCGCTGAGATCGGCTTCGCGCACGACATCACCGGGCGCCAGTTCGAGCCGGATGATCATCCGACGGATCTCGTCGTAGGCCCGTTCGGCCAGCGAGTTGGGGGTTGACACGCCCGTCATACTCTGTTGATATATCACCGTTGTCAAGTGAACCATCCGGTGTCAGACACCCGATGGTCACGCCACCGAGCAGGGAGACGCGATGAGCGAGCAGGAAGTTCCGACCAGCGCGAAGGTCGTCGTGATCGGGGCCGGGATCGTCGGCAACTGCCTCGTCGGACATCTGGCGCGCCTGGGTTGGACCGACATGGTGTTGCTCGACAAGGGGCCGCTGCCGAACCCCGGCGGTTCGACCGGACACGCGTCGAACTTCATCTTCCCCGTCGACCACAACAAGGAGATGGCACTGCTCGGTGTCCAGAGCGCGAATCAGTACCGCGATGTCGAGCGCAGCGTCGACTCGGGCGGAATCGAGGTGGCTCGCACGCAGGAGCGCATGGACGAATTCGATCGCCGGATGACGTCGGCCAAGGCCTGGGGCGTCGAGGCGGAGATGCTCACACCTGCACAGGTCAAGGAACTCGTGCCGTTCATCAACGACGACGTGATCCTCGGGGGTTTCCACTGTCCGACGGTGTCGGTCGTCGACTCACTCGACACCGGCACGCTTTTCCGCAACGAGGCGATCGAGACCGCCGATCTGAAAGTGTTCGCGAACACCGAGGTCCTCGACGTCGAAACCGAGGACGAGCCGGCAACCGGATTGCAGAAGGTCGTCGCCGTCGTCACCGACAAGGGGCGGATCGAGGCCGAGTACGTCGTCGTCGCCTGCGGGGTGTGGTCGAACCGGATCGCGAACATGGCGGGCGCCACGATCCCGCTCGTCCCCGCCGTGCACCAGATGGCCGACGTCGGCCCGATGGACGTGCTCGCCGAGACGCAGTCCGAGATCAGCTATCCGATCGTGCGTGACATGGACACGTTCTGCTACGAGCGTCAGTCGTCCGGGTCGATGGAGGTGGGCTCGTACGCGCACCGCCCGATCCTGCACCATCCCGACGACATCCCGTCCAACGAGGAGGCCGCGCTCAGCCCCACCGAGATGCCGTTCACACCCGATGACTTCGACCAGCAGATGGAAGAGGCGATCGAGTTGATGGACATGCTCGGCGACGCCGAGATCAAGTACGCGATCAACGGTCTCCTCTCGCTCACCCCGGACGCAATGCCGTGCCTCGGGGAGACGACGGAGGTCCGCAACCTGTGGTCGGCCGCCGCGGTGTGGGTCAAGGAAGGCCCGGGAATGGCCCAGGTCGTCGCCGAATGGATGACCTACGGATACCCGCGGGTGATCGACGCGCACGGTGCCGACATCGCCCGCTTCTACTCGCACGAGCGCAACGACGAACACATCTGGTCGCGGGCCGAGGAGCACTTCAACAAGACCTACGGGATCGTGCATCCGGCGGAGCAGTGGGCGAACCGACGCAACCTGCAGGTGTCACCGTTGTTCTCGCGGCAGGAGGCGCTCGACGCGTTCTTCTTCCAGGCGCGAACGTGGGAACGGCCGCAGTGGTACGGCTCGAACGCCGACCTCGTCGAGCGCTATGGACTCGCCGAGCGAGAAGTGGAATGGGACAACCGGTGGTGGAGCCCGATCACGGTCGGCGAACACCTCAACCTGCGCGAGAACTGTGGTCTCGTCGACCTGTCGGCGTTCCAGATCTTCCAGCTCACCGGTCCTGGTGCTGTCGACTTCGCGGACTACCTGAGCGTCAACAAGATCGGGGCGGTGGGCCGGGCGACCTACACGCCGTGGCTCACGCCGGACGGAGGTTTCCATTCCGACCTCACGATGCAGCGCGTCGCGGATGACACCGTCAACGTCGTCACCGGTGTGTTCGACGGTGGCCGTGACCTCGCCTGGATCAAGAAGTACATGCCGAAGGACGGCTCGGTCGCGGTGACCGACAAGACGCTCGACTTCTCGACCCTCGGCCTGTGGGGTCCGAACGCTCCGGCGGTGCTCGCGAAGCTGACCGATGCCGACCTCAGCCAGGAGGGCTCGCCGTACGGGTCGATCGTGAAGGTCGAACTCGACTGTGGCGGTGAGTCGATCGACGCGGCGTTGTTCCGCATCTCCTACGTCGGTGACACCGGGTGGGAGATCTACGTCGACTGGGACGACGCTCCGAAGGTCTGGGACGCCCTGCTCGACGTCGGCGCTGAGCACGGCATTCGGCCGACCGGTGGCGGCGTGTACGGAACCTCGGGCCGCCTCGAGAAGGGGTACCGGCTGCAGGGCGCCGAGTTGGAGAGCGAGTACAACCCGCTCGAAGCCGGCCTGGCACGGCCGAAGGTGAAGTCGGCCGACTTCATCGGCAAGGAGGCGTACGTCGCAGCGCGCGAAGCAGGTGACCCGGAGGTTTTGATGTGTGTTCTCACCGTCGAGGACCAGACCGACTCGCAGGGGCGCGCGCGGTGGATGCAGGGCGGCAACGAGCCGATCTGCGACCTCGACGGCAACACGGTGTTCGATTCGCACGGCCGAGTCTCCCGGGTGACCACCGCCGGCTACGGCCCGTCGGTCGGCAAGCACCTCCTCATGGCGTACTTGCCGCGTGAACTCGCGGTCGAGGGAACCGATCTGCAGGTGATGTACATGAACGAGTTCTTCCCCGTGAGGGTCGTGGGCCCGAACGGCCCCTTCGATCCCGACGACACCCGGCTGAAGTCGTGACGGCCGAGCGATACCTCATCCCGCGCCGGCCGCCCGGTGAGGCACGAACCATCGGGTGTCTGACACGGAATGGC
>NZ_BAOL01000150.1 GCF_000350145.1 Ilumatobacter nonamiensis YM16-303
TCGCGCACGGAGCGCCGGAACAGTTCACGAGAACCCCGGAACGGGAGGGAGTCTGCGAACATCGGCGGATGGCGAACGTGGTGGTCTTCTGTGGGTCGAGCTCGGGGACGGCACCCGCGTTTCGCGACGCGGCCGACGAACTGGGCACGGAGATCGGCACCTCGGGGCATCGCCTCGTGTACGGAGGCGGAAGCGTCGGCTTGATGGGCATCGTCGCCGATGCCACCATGCGTGCCGGCGGTGAGGTCGTCGGGGTGATCACCGAACAACTGCACGCGCTCGAAGTGGCGCACGACGGCCTCGACGAACTCGTGATCGAGTCGACGATGCACGCCCGCAAGGCTCGGATGGCGTCGATGGCCGAGGGCGTCGTCGTCCTGCCGGGTGGCTTCGGAACCTACGACGAGGTGTTCGAGATCCTGACCTGGAACCAATTGGGCCTCGTGTCGACTCCCGTGGTCTTCCTCGACGTCGATGGTTTCTATGCGCCACTGCTCGATTTCGTGCGCAACGCTGCCCGGGCGGGCTTCATGAAGCCGGACCACGCCGGCTTGGCAGGACGGGCGACGAATGCGGTCGACGCGGTCGATCTGGCGACGCGACCGGCGGCGGCGTTCACCCCGAAATGGGTGGGCTGACCGAACGTCAGGCGCGGCGGACGACGATTCGTCCACAGTTCTCCACCCGTTGTCCACAAGGGTCTCCACACGAAATCGGCAGAAATTCACACGGTTCGCCCTCTGGCACCTCACAGGCCCCGGCGTTGATGATGGAGCCATGACGAACCCGACTCGTCCCCGGCGGACCGACCCCATCCTGCAGCGGCGCCGCGGTCGATCGCGCCGCCACGGCGTGTCGGATCACACGGACCGCATCGCGCTCGAGGCCGACGGATGGCGGACGACGCTCGACTACCGCGAGAACCACTTTCGAGACATCGAGGGTGCGCTCGAGGGGGTCGAGACGCATTGGCGAGGTGAAGCCGAGCGGACGGCCCCCGACGGTCGCGTCCAGGTGCTCGCCGTGATCGGTCCCACGCCGGGTCGAGTGTGGCGTCGACTCCGTCTGGAGGCCGAGGTCGCCCTCGATTTCCGACCGTGTCCGAGTGGCGCGATGCGCTGACCTGCGGCTTCGCGTCAACGTCGGATTTCTCGCTCGATTTCTGGACGAAAGGCTTGCGCGCGGCGAATGACGCTGCTGTAATTACTCGTCCGTCACCACACGAGATGTGGTGGTTGTCGAGGGGGAAGACCACCGACGGACACCAGATGTAGTGGTTGGAGCATCGTTCCGACACTGCTTCATCGCTCACCCGAAACGCACAACCGGCGCCACCGAACCGGGGCGAACAGTCCCGATGAACAACCCGGAACGAACCGACGCCAACCGACCCACGAACGATCAGAAACGAAGAGAGATGGAGCGATCATGACACTGCTCGACACCGAGTCAGACCCCGAATCCGGCAGCACGGCCACCGCCCGCGAGACCACGTTGACGGACACCTCGACGATGAGTGAAACCATGCGGGACATCACCGCCGACGCCACCCAGACGGGAATGCGCGTCACCAAGCGCAACGGCGCGGTCGAACCGGTCGATCTGAACAAGATCGTCAACGCGATCGCCCGCGCATCGGAAGGACTGCTCGGCGTCGACCCGATGCGTGTCGCGACCCGCACCATCTCCGCACTCGCCGACGGAGCGACCACCCGCGAACTCGACGAACTCTCGATTCGGACCGCCGCCGGTCTGATCGTGGAGGAGCCGAACTACTCCAAGCTCGCGTCCCGGCTGCTCGCCACGATCATCGACAAGGAAGTCCGCAACCAGAACATCCCGTGGTTCTCCGAGTCGGTGAAGGTTGGCTACGAGCAGGGGATCGTGAGCCAGGAGGTGTACGACTTCGTCGAGGCCAACGCTCCCGAGTTGAACGCGGCGATCAACTCCGATCGTGACCGCTCCTTCGAGTTCTTCGGTCTGCGCACCGTGTACGACCGCTACCTGCTGCGCCACCCCGAGCGTCGTGACGTGATCGAGACACCGCAGTACTTCTTCCTCCGCGTCGCATGCGGCCTGTCGACCACCACCGCCACCGAGCAGGACGGTCAGGCAGCCGTCGATGAAGCGGTCAAGTTCTACGACCTGATGTCGTCGCTCGCGTACCTTCCGTCGAGCCCGACGCTGTTCAACTCCGGCACCACCCACAGCCAGATGTCGAGCTGCTACCTGCTCGACTCGCCCGAGGACAGCCTCGAGGGCATCTACAAGCGCTACACCGACATCGCGAAGCTGTCGAAGTTCGCCGGCGGCATCGGTGTCGCCTGGCACCGGGTCCGTGCCAAGGGCAGCCTGATCACCGGCACCAACGGTCTCTCCAACGGCATCGTCCCGTGGTTGCGCACGCTCGACTCGTCGGTCGCCGCCGTCAACCAGGGCGGTCGTCGCAAGGGCGCGGCGTGTGTGTACCTCGAGTCGTGGCACGCCGACATCGAGGACTTCCTCGAACTTCGTGACAACACCGGTGACCA
Source organism: Ilumatobacter nonamiensis YM16-303 (assembly GCF_000350145.1). Classification (GTDB taxonomy): domain Bacteria; phylum Actinomycetota; class Acidimicrobiia; order Acidimicrobiales; family Ilumatobacteraceae; genus Ilumatobacter_A; species Ilumatobacter_A nonamiensis. The sequence continues at coordinate 2,532 of NZ_BAOL01000150.1, forward strand.
CGCCCGGCGCACGCACAACCTGAACATCGCGAACTGGATCCCCGACCTGTTCATGGAACGCGTCGAGAAGGACTGGCAGTGGTCGCTGTTCGACCCGAAGAAGGTGCCCCACCTCACCGATCTGTACGGCAAGGAGTTCGAGAGCGCGTTCCTCGAGGCCGAGGAGCAGGGCCTGTACGAGAAGCAGGTTCCGGCCCGCCAGCTGTACAGCAAGATGATGCGCACCCTCGCGCAGACCGGCAACGGCTGGGTCACGTTCAAGGACTCGTCGAACGAGAAGTGCAACCAGACCGGTGCGACCAACGACGACGGCACGCCGCGCGTCGTGCACCTCTCCAACCTGTGCACGGAGATCCTCGAGGTCACCGACCAGGACAACACCGCGGTGTGCAACCTCGGTTCGCTCAACCTCGGTTCGTACGTCGGCACGGCCGGGCACGACCCGAAGGAGTTCGACTTCGCTCGCCTCGGCCGCGTCGTGCGTCAGGTCGTCCCGTTCCTCGACCGGGTGATCGACATCAACTTCTACCCGACTCCGGAAGCCAAGTTCTCCAACGAGAAGTGGCGTCCGGTCGGCCTCGGCCTGATGGGTCTGCAGGACGTGTTCTTCAAGCAGGGTCTCGCGTTCGATTCACCCGACGCCAAGGACCTCAGCCGTCGGATCAGCGCACACATCTACTTCCACGCACTGTGGGCGTCGACCGAACTCGCCGAGCAGTACGGCGCACACGATGCGTTCGACGGCACCCGCGCCGCGAACGGCGACCTGCAGTTCGACCTCTGGACCACTCCGGAGGGTGACACCGTCACGCCGCCGGCCGAACTCGACTGGGACGCATTGCGGGCCCGGATCACCGAGCACGGTCTGCGCAACAGCCTGCTGATCGCGATCGCTCCCACCGCGACGATCGCATCGATCGCCGGCTGCTACGAGTGCATCGAGCCGCAGGTGTCGAATCTGTTCAAGCGCGAGACGCTGTCGGGCGAGTTCATGCAGATCAACCGCTACCTCGTGCGCGAGCTGCAGAACCGCGGGCTGTGGGACGAGCGGATGATCGCCGAGATCAAGCAGGCCGAGGGCTCGATCCAGGGCATCGATCGGATCCCCGAGGAACTGCAGCAGGTGTTCCGCACCGCGTGGGAGGTCCCGCAGCGCCAGCTGATCGACATGGCCGCCGAGCGCGGTGCGTTCATCGACCAGAGTCAGTCGCTCAACCTGTTCATGGAGACCCCGACGATCGGCAAGCTGTCGTCGATGTACCTCCATGCGTGGAAGCAAGGGTTGAAGACCACCTATTACCTCCGCAGTCGTGCGGCGACGAAGATCAACAAGTCGACGACGTCGGGCGGCGCCGCGCCGACCCCCGATGGTGGCGGCTCCGTCGCGACCGAAGTGGCCGACGCGCAGACACCCACCAAGACGTTCACCGATGAAGAGGCGCTCGCCTGCTCGTTGGAGAACCCCGAGAGCTGCGAGGCGTGCGACTGATGGCGCTCATCGACCCGATCTACGACGACGAGGCGACCGATCCGACCGCGGTTCCGGAGGTCGATCCGAACACCGCCCCGGTGGGCGATGCGCGGCCCAAGCACATTCTCGATCCCGGCTTCGACCTCACGCTGCGCCCGATGCGGTACCCGCAGTTCTTCGACATGTACAAGGACGCGATCAAGAACACCTGGACGGTGGACGAGATCGACTTCTCCGACGACCTCGTCGACCTCGACCGCAAGCTCATGCCCGCCGAGAAGCACCTCGTGTCACGCCTCGTGGCGTTCTTCGCGACCGGTGACTCGATCGTGGCGAACAACCTGGTGCTCAACCTGTACCAGCACATCAACGCTCCCGAAGCGCGGATGTACCTGTCACGCCAGCTCTACGAAGAGGCGCTCCACGTCCAGTTCTACTTGACGCTGCTCGACAACTACATCCCCGACATGGCCGAGCGCGAGGCAGCGTTCGCGGCGGTCGAGAACATCCCGTCGATCAAGGCCAAGGCCGAGTTCTGCTTCCGTTGGATGGACTCGGTCCACCATCTCGACCAGATCACCACGCAGGACGAGCGTCGTCGTTTCGTGATGAACCTGATCTGTTTCGCCACCTGCATCGAGGGCCTGTTCTTCTTCGCGGCGTTCGCGTACGTCTACTTCCTGCGCTCGAAGGGCCTGTTGAACGGTCTCGCCGACGGCACCAACTGGGTGTTCCGTGACGAGTCGTGCCACATGAACTTCGCACTCGAGGTCGTCGAGACCATCCGCAAGGAAGAGCCCGAACTGTTCGATGCCCAGATGGAGTCCGACATCCGGGCGATGATGCGCGACGCGGTCGATTGCGAGCACATGTTCGCCGCCGACGTGCTCGGCGAGGGCGTTCCCGGCATGAGCCTGAAGGACACCCGCGAGTACCTGCAGTACGTCGCCGACACCCGGCTGCACCTGCTTGGCTACGCCAGCGAGTTCGGATCGAAGAACCCGTTCAGTTTCATGGAACTGCAGGACGTGCAGGGACTCTCCAACTTCTTCGAGCGCACCGTGTCGAGTTACCAGACCGGCATCACCGGCGACGTCAGCTTCGACGAAGACTTCTGACCTGACGCGTCTCCACACCACGTCCGATTCGGGTGTTTGCGTCCGTCCCGGAAGGCAAACACCTGAACGGACGGAAACACTCGGACCGACGCAGGCGTGGTGTGCGGCTCGGCGGATACCGTGGAGGCGGTGAACACGGTGGACACGCAGTGGTTGACGAGTGCCCACGTGATGATCGTCGCCGGCAAGGGCGGAGTCGGTTCCTCGACCGTGGCTGCTGCCGCGGCCGTCGCTGCCGCCCGGGACGGTGCCGATGTCCTGTTCATCGCGGTCGACGGGCGTCCCGGCATGGGAGCCTTGCTCGGCGGTCGCGAGATCTCCGACCGTGAACAGACCATGCAGCGCGTCGACGGTGGCGGTCGGATCCGTGCCCGCAGCATTCCCGCGGACCAGGCGTTCGGCGACTACCTGGAGCTGAAGGGGGTCGGCGGGCTGTTGCGTCGCGCCGCGTCGTCGGCGTCACTCCCGATGATCGCTGCCGCGACACCCGGCCTCGAACACCTCCTGGTGCTCGGCAAGATCAAGGAGCTCGAGAAGGAAGGCGTCGCGGACCTCATCGTGGTCGACGCGCCACCTGCGGGACACGCCACACCGTTCATCCGCTCGGCGTCCGGACTCTCCGATGTCGTGAAGTCCGGGCCGGTGCTCGAACAGGCCGAGGAGGTCGCGGAGATGCTCGCCGATCCGCAGCGGTGCAAGGCGCTGCTCGTCGCACTTCCGGAGGAGACACCGATCACGGAACTCATGGAATTGGCGACCGATCTCGGAGATGACCTCGGCCTCGGTCTGTTGCCGCTCGTCGTGAACGCGTGCTGGCCCGACCGATCGGGTCTCGACAAGTCGCCCGCGATGGCGGCGCGCTCACACAAGCTGAAGTTGTCCGATTCCGCGAAGTCGGCGCTCGAATCGGCCGCCGACTTCGGACGGAGCAGGCTCGCTCAGCAACGCGAGCAGATCGAACGACTGACCGAAGCTCGCGACGAGCCGATCATCACGTTGCCCCGACTCGCGACGCCTCGCCTGTCGCCCGACGACCTGGCGATCCTCGCCGACGCACTGGTGCCCGACGATGAATGAGCTCGATCCCCATTCCCTCCAGCGAGTGATCGAGGAGTCGGAACTCCTGCTCACGTGCGGTCCTGGCGGCGTCGGCAAGACCACGACGGCAGCAGCCTTGGGAGTTGCGGCGGCGCAGGCCGGCCGACGAACGGTCGTCGTCACCGTCGATCCGGCTCGTCGTCTCGCCGATGCGCTCGGACTCGACGACGGCGCCGCATCGGACGAGCCTCATCGAGTCGACGACATCGGATCAACAGCCGAGGGTGGCGAACTCTGGGCACTGATGCTCGATGCCGAGAAGACGTTCGACCGTCTCGTCCGCGAGCAGTCGGGCTCGCGGAAGCAGGCCGAAACGGTCTTGAACAACCCCGTCTACCAGGCGATCTCCGGGTCCCTGTCGGGTGCGCAGGAGTACATGGCGATCGAGCGGCTGCACCAGCTCCACGTGAGCGGTGAATGGGATCTCGTGATCGTCGACACGCCGCCGTCACGGCACGCGATCGACCTGCTCGAAGCCCCGGATCGTCTCGTGGGCTTCCTCGGCCACCCGGTGTACCGGGCGTTGACGGTCGGGCAGCGCACGTTCGCCAAGATCACCGATGCCGCAACCTCGATGTTCCTGTGGGCCGTGAAGCGACTCGCCGGTCCGCAGATCGTCGAGGACACCCTCGAGTTCTTCCGATCGCTCGCGAACATCGAGGGCGGATTGCGTCACCGGGCGAAGCAGGTGTCCGTGCTGTTGCGAGGCGAGGACACGGCGTTCGTCGTCGTCACGAGTCCTCGGGCGGAGGCCGTTGGCGAGGCCGAGCATCTGCTCGACGCGATCGCCGACAAGAAGTTCCCGCTCGGCGGGCTGGTCGTCAACCTGATCCACCCGCTTCCGGAACCGTTGAGCGATGCCGACGAGCGGTTGCTCGCAGACCTCGATCCGGGTCCGCTCGCCGATCAGGTCGAATGGCACCGCGAACTGTCGACGTTGGCGACGGCGGAGCGCGAAGAATTGGTCGAGGTCGAGCGGCTCGCAGGCGACGCTCCGGTGATCGAACTCCCGCTCCTCCCGGTCGACATCCACGACGTTCCGGGACTCGTCGACCTCGCCGAACGTCTCACCTGACCCGGCGCGTCGTAGTGTCGCTCCGATGACGAAGCCGACGGCGAACGAGGTTCTCGACCAGCTCTTCACCCGTTCGCCCGACGAGGGAACGTCGCTTGCGTTCGTCGCGGTTCGCGGCGGAGAGGTGCTCGCCCAACGGTACGGCACGCGACCGGCCAACGACTTCGAGCCGGAACAGCAGATCACCGCGTCGACGCGGTTGACGTCGTGGAGCATGGCGAAGTCGATCACCCATGCAGCGGTCGGGATCCTCGTCGGGGACGGACGCGTCGACGTGGACGCGCCGGCGCCCGTCCCCGAGTGGGCCGGCACCGACAAGGAGGGCATCACGCTCCTCCAACTGCTCGAGATGCGGTCGGGACTACGCTTCGAGGAGGACTACGTCGACGGCGAGACGTCGCACTGCATCGAGATGCTGTTCGGCGGCACCGACTCGAGCTTCGGGCACTACGCCGCGATGCTCCCACTCGACCACGATCCCGGCACGGCGTTCAACTACTCGTCGGGAACCACGAACATCGTCGCGCGGATCATCGGCGACATCGTGAGCGGCGGCCCCGGCGGCGATCCCGAACAGCGCCGGCGCGGCGTCGGCGACTTCCTCCGGACACGACTGTTCGAGCCAGCGGGGATGACGAGCGCAGAGCCGAGGTACGACGATGCGGGCGACGTCGTCGGCTCGTCGTACATTTACGCCAGCGCTCGTGACTTCGCCCGCTTCGGCGAGCTCTACCTGCACGACGGGGTGACCGAACGCGGCGCGGGGGAGCGGATCCTGCCGGCCGGCTGGAGCGAGCACGCCCGTACGAAGACGGCCCACGACCCCGACTCGGGCCTCGATTACGGGCGCCACTTCTGGCTGTGGCCTGCGTTTCCCGGCAGCTTCGCCTGCCACGGGTACGAGGGCCAGTTCATCGTCGTGCTCCCGGATCGGGGCCTCGTCCTGGTGCATCTCGGCAAGACCGACATCGCCCACAGCCGCGGCCTGCAGATGTACCTCGCTCGGCTCGCCGAACTGCTCTGATCTCGCTCGGCTGGAATGCCCAGGATCGGGCGGATCAGCTTGCTAGGAAGTGGTGGTGACCGACCCGGCACACGAGGATCTCGACGCGACGTTCGAGATGGAACGCGACGCGATCCGGACCGGCGATCTCCCGGTGATCCCGCGCCCGACGCCGGACGTGAAGCCCAGGATCCGACCGATCCGGTTCGGCATCCGGATGCTGCTCTTCGCGCTGGTGATGTACTTCGCGATCGGGCTGCTGCCCGACCTGATCAATGCCGCCGACGAGTTGACCCGGCTGAATCCGTTCTTGATCGCACTCGGATTCGGACTGCAACTGCTCGCGCTGTTCTTCTATTCGATGTTGACCAAGGCGGCGCTCGGGGAAGCGGGGAAGAAGCTGACCGCGACGCGCATGTTCCGGATCCAGCTGAGCACACGCGCGCTGACGAACGTCGTGCCGGGCGGCAACGCTGCGGGGTCGGCACTCGGCTATCGGCTCCTGACACTGTCCGGAGTACGCGGCGCCGATGCCGGCTTCGCGCTGGCGACCGCGGGAATCGGATCCGCTGTCGTGTTGAACCTCATCTTCTGGATCGGACTGGTCGTGTCGGTCCCGCGCCGCGGTGTCAACCCGTACTACGGAGGTGCCGCCCTCGCCGGGATCATCGTGATCGGGATCGCCGCCGCACTCGCGATCGGAATCATGGAGGGCCAGAAGCGGTCGGAGCGGATCGCTCGGTGGGTGGCCGGGAAGCTGCGTTCCGATCCGGACAAGATGGCGGCCGCGATCCGCCAGATCGGTGTGCGTCTCGACGATCTGATCAGCGACCGGAGGCTGCTCAGGAGGGTCGTGATGTTCGCGATGCTGAACTGGCTGGTCGACGCCGCATCGCTCTGGGTGTTCCTGCGCGCGTTCGGCGGCAGCCTCGAGTTCGACGCGTTGATCGTGTCGTTCGGTCTGGCGAACCTCCTCGCCGCGGTACCGATCACGCCGGGTGGGCTCGGGTACGTGGACCTCGCGTACCTGTCGACCCTCGTCGGTTTCGGGCTGAGCAGCAGCAATGCGCGACTGGGCATCGCCTCGTATCGACTCGCCCAGTTCTTCTTCCCGATCCTCATCGGCGGACTGTCGTACCTCAGTCTGCGGGTCGGCCCGTGGAAGATCGAGAAGCGTGACCGACTCGCACGCCTACGCGAACTCGCGCGCACGGGGAGCCAGTCCGGTGAGTCGAAGATCGACTTCGCGCTGCGCTTCGGACGGCGGGAGGTGTCCGGACCGACGCCCGTCGACCTCGATCAGGACGGGCACCCCGATGACGACGATCCCGCGGACGAACCAGAATCAGCCTGAGCGATCCGCGCAGAAATTGGCTCGGCCTCCAGCACGGCCGATACCTTGCCCGAGATGACCACCCATGAGCGTCCATTCGGCCGGTACCTCGAAGACTTCACTCCCGGCGACGTGCTGCGTCACTGGCCCGGCAAGACGATCACCGAGTACGACGATCATCTCTTCTGCATGATCACGATGAACCATCACCCGCTGCACACCAACGATTGGTTCGCCGCCGAGTCGGTGCAGGGTCGCAACGTCGTGGTCGGCAACCTCGTGTACTCACTCGTGCTCGGGATGAGCGTGCCCGACGTGTCGGGCGCAGCGATCGCCAACCTCGAAGTCGAGACCTTGCAGCACAAGTTCCCGACGTTCCATGGTGACACGATCCATGCCGAGACACGGGTGCTCGAGGTGAAGGAATCGAAGTCGAAGCCCGACCGAGGAATCGTCACCGTCGAGACGAAGGGCTTCAACCAGGACGGCAAGGAAGTGTGCTACTTCAAGCGCAAGGTGCTGATCTGGAAGAAGAACGCCGCGCCGACGCGGGCTCGCCCCTACGACGGCGTCGACGTCTGGGCCGACTGATGTCTCATCTGGGGTCGGACCCCAGATGACACGGGAGCCGCCGATCGACCCGGGCCAGGTGCTCGCGTGGGGTGTGCCCCGGATGCGCGAGTTTCCGTGGCGCCGGACGCGAGATCCGTGGAAGGTGCTGGTCTCGGAAGTGATGCTCCAGCAGACGAGGGTCGACCGCGTGATCCCGAAGTGGACGGCGTTCCTGGCGGCGTTCCCGACACCGTCAGCGTGTGCCGATGCCTCACTCGGTGACGTGCTCCGGCTGTGGCAGGGCCTCGGCTATCCACGCAGAGCCAAGAACCTTCATGCCACTGCCGTCGAGGTGGTGTCGACGAACCGCGGTCGACTTCCCGACTCGCTCGACGCGTTGCTCGCGTTGCCGGGGATCGGCCCGTACACGGCACGGGCCGTTCTGGCGTTCGCGTTCGAGCGCGACGTCGGAGTCGTGGACACCAACATCGCGCGGATCCTCGCCCGCACGGCGGGGGAGCGGCTGACACCGAGACGGGCGCAGGCTGCGGCCGACGAGCTCGTTCCCGTGGGAGAGGGTTGGACGTGGAACCAGGTGCTGATGGACCTCGGTGCCGTGCTGTGTCGACCGCGCCCGACGTGCGACGAGTGTCCGCTGTCGTCGACCTGTGCCTGGGCGGTCGCCGGGCACCCCGGTCCGGATCCGGCCGTCGGCTCGGCAGGGGTCAGCGTGGCGCAGGCACCGTTCGAGGGCAGCGACCGGCAACGCCGCGGCAAGGTGCTGGCGGCGCTGTCGGGCGCTCCGTGCGCAGCCGACGCCTTCGACGCCGCGATCGTGGACAGCCTCGTCCGTGACGGACTGATCGAACGCGACGGAGACCAGCTGCTCCTCCCGCGGTGACAGCCCTGCGACTGGCTGCGGTGAGAGTTCGGGTGGACGGGTGGTCTCACATCTCACCGGAGAGGGG
>NZ_BAOL01000149.1 GCF_000350145.1 Ilumatobacter nonamiensis YM16-303
CGCGCACGGAGCGCGGGAACAGATCACGAGAACGTTGTGAGAGGTCAGCGGAGGTCGAGGTCGAGGATCGCTTCGAGGTCCTCGATCGCCTGGTGCGCGGAGGTGACCTTCACCGTCTGCATCCCCATCGCCCGCGCGGGCTTGAGGTTGATGCCGAGATCGTCGAGGAACACGCAGTGCTCGGGGGTGACGCCGACCAGGTCGCACGCGATCTCGTAGAAACGAGGCTCGGGTTTGCGCACACCGACCTTGCTCGACTCGACCACGTGCCCGAAACGGTCCATGACCGCCTTGACCTCGGGGCGGGTCTCGCCGGTCTCACCGGAGATGACGTTGTTCGTCAGGCACGCTGTCCGGAAGCCAGCGGCGATGACGCGGTCGAGTGCGGTGACCATTTCGGGCCGGACGTCCCCGGAGAGCAGACCGAGCACGTCGGCGCCGGGGACGCGATGGCCATGGCCGGCCGACTCGTCGGCGAAGACCCCGTCGAACTGCTCCGGGGTGATGTCGTTGCGTTCGAGCTGCGCCCACGCGTTCGAGTCGGGGTCGACCGCATTGACGCCACGAATGAAGTCGTGGGGAAGGTCGTGCTCCGTTTCGTAGCGATTGAACGCCTCGAACGGACTCGTGAGGATCACCCCGCCGAAGTCCCACAGCACGGCCTGGACATCCTGATGACTCATCGAGGCGAGCATACGATCCCGGGGGATCAGTGCACCGACCCGCTCCACCCCTTACCATCGGAGGTGACGTTCGGCCCGTGCGATGCGCAGGACCGGACCGGCAGCCGACGCGAGTCCGCGTGGCGCCGCACACAAGACAGGAAGTGACAACTCGAAATGAGTAGCAAGAACGGGCCCAGCCACGTCGTGGTCGACGGCTCCAACATCGCCACCGAAGGACGCTCGATGCCGAGCCTCTCGCAGTTGAGTGAGGCGGTGGCCGGTTTCATGGAGGAGTATCCCGACACCGCGATCACCGTGGTCGTCGACGCGACCTTCGGGCATCGGATCGACAAGAAGGAGATTCCCGAGTTCGAAGCCGGGATCTCGAACAACGAACTCGTCGCGCCGCCTGCCGGCGCCGTCGGGCGCGGCGACGCGTTCGTGCTCGGGATCGCCGACAAGGCCAACGCATCGGTGCTCTCGAACGACTCCTTCCAGGAGTTCCACGGTGAGTACACGTGGTTGTTCGACGACGGCCGGTTGATCGGTGGAAAGCCGGTCCCGCACGTCGGATGGGTGTGGGTCGATCGGGTACCGGTCCGCGGGCCGGTCAGCAGGAAGGCGACGCGAGGTTCGGGCTCGACCCGTCGGTCGTCGGGCGGACGCTCCCGTCGCGGGTCGAAGCGCGACGACAATGCCGTTCGAACGGGGAGCAAGGAGGCATCGGGTCCGATGCCGACACCGAAGTCGCCACCACCGGGGCGATCCTCGAACGACGAGACGTCGAAGTCCGGTTCCTCGAAGTCGGACGACTCCGGGACGAAGCGGTCGTCCAAGCGGGCGGCGCGCAAGTCGCCCGCGACGAAGGAGTCCACGACGTCGGCCAAGTCGGCGCCCAAGGGCGGGGAAGCGGTGAACGAGTTGATGCCGTTCCTCGACTTCGTCGAGAAGCATCCCGCGGGCACGGAGGTGAACGGGACGGTCGACTCGTACTCGTCGCACGGTGCCTACATCGCGATCGGCGACACCGGCGTACGTGGCTACGTCCCGCTGCGGCTGATGGCCGAACCGACACCGCGGAGCGCGAAGAGCGTGATGAAGATCGGTGACGAGGTGACGGTGGTCGTGGTGAGCTTCGTGCCCGCACGTCGGAGCATCGACTGTGCGGTGCCCGATCTCGCCGATGCTGCGATCGCCGAAGCAGCTGCCGACGACGATGCCGAGACGACCGCCTCGGAAGTGTCCGAGGCGCTCGACGTCGAACCTTCAGCAGCGTCGAAGGACCCCGCGCCCGAGAAGGCGTCGACTCGCAAGAAGGCGGCAGCCAAGAAGGCGCCGGCGAAGAAGAAGGCGGCATCCAAGAAGACGGCTGCCAAGAAAGCTCCGGCGAAGAAGAAGGCTGCGACGAAGAAGGCGGCAGCCAAGAAGACCGCGACCACGGCGGCGAAGAAGGCGGCGGCGAAGAACGAACCGACCAAGAAAGCCGCCGCCAAGACGCCAGCGAAGAAGGCAGCAGCCAAGAAGTCCGCCACCAGGAAGGCCCCGACCAAGAAGGCTGCCGCGAAGAAGGCGCCGGCAAAGAAGAAGGCGGCATCCAAGAAGACGCCGGCGAAGAAGGCTGCGGCGAAGAAGACCGCGTCTCGACGCTCATCGGCCACGAACCGCTCCGAGGAGAGCTGATGCGGATCGTCACGTGGAACATCAACTCGATGCGCGCCCGTCAGGAGCGCGTCGAGGAATGGCTGCGCGAGGTCGAACCCGATGTGGTCCTGCTGCAGGAGACGAAGCTCGCCGATGACGCCTTTCCGACTCTGGCCTTCGAGGCTCTCGGGTACACGTGCGCCCACTATGGGCAGGGTCAGTGGAACGGCGTGGCGATCCTGTCGAAGGCGGGGATCGAGGACGTCGTGTCCAACTTCGCCGGCGGCGGCGACCCCGATCCGGACGCGCGGATTCTCACGGCAACGTGCGGCGGGGTGCGCGTCACTTCCGTCTACGTTCCCAACGGGCGGTCGCTCGACGATGATCACTACACGTACAAGCTGTGGTGGCTGGGGCGGCTGATCGAGCACCTCGATGCTGATCCCCACGCCACACCGGACCTGCCCGTCATCGTGGGTGGTGACTTCAACATCGCACCCGACGATCGCGACGTACACGACCCCAAGGTGCTCGTCGGCGCCACACACGGAAGTGCCCCCGAACGCGAGCGCCTCGCCGAGCTGGAGGCGTGGGGACTCACGGACGTGTTCCGCCGGTTCCACGAGGCCGACCGGATGTTCTCGTGGTGGGACTACCGAGGCGGCGACTTCCACCAGGGTCGCGGGATGCGGATCGACCTGTTGATGTGTTCACCGTCGGTCATCGAACGAGCGACCTGGACCGCGATCGACCGGAACGCCCGCAAGGGCAAACAACCGAGTGACCACGCGCCGGTGATGGTCGACATCGACGACTGACCCCGGCGACCGGGTAACCGGTCAGCTCGGCTGCATGTCCTCGAGGATCGAGAGCAGGTCGTCGGCGTGTTCCTCCTCGACCGCGAGGATGTCCTCGAGCATCCGCCGGGTGGTGGAGTCGTTCGATCCGAGCCACGTGATGATCTCGCTGTAGCTCTCGATCGCGATGCGCTCGGCAATGAGGTCCTCGCGCACCATGTCGAGCAGGTTCTCCGATGCGTCGTACTCGGCGTGGGCCCGCGTGGCGAGACCCTCCGGGTCGAAATTGGGTGATCCCTGCAGCTGGGTGATCCGCAACGCGATCTGGTCAGCGTGCGCCTGCTCCTCGTTCGCGTGTTGGAGGAACTCGTCGGCCACGGGGGCTGCGCTCAGGCCGCTGGCCGTGTAGTAGTGCCGCTTGTAGCGCAGCACGCAGACCAACTCGGTGGCCAGCGCCTCGTTGAGCACCTCGATGACGCGCTCACGGTCCGCGCCGTAGGCGTCGGTGATCGGGCCCTGCTCGATTCCTGCCCGGGCACGGTCGCGGAGTGTCTGGATGTCGGTGAGAAATTCAGCCATCGGCGTAGTTCAGCACGTTTGGGGCATCATCACCAGCCGTCGGAGCGAACGCCCACGCGGTGGTACTGCTCACCGAGTACGACGCCGAGTTGACGAGCCTCGCCGGGGGCGAGGTCGATCCCGGGACGACCGTGGGCCCAGCGATAGTTGCAGATCACGGCCACGTCGCCCTGCTTCCAGTTGATCGGCATCCCGAAGTCGTCGTAGAGGTCGATCCACTGTTGGAGTTCGTCGGGCGAGAATTCGCTGTCGTCGCCGAAGGTCATGTGCAGCGGGCGCTCGTGGTACGGCAGGTGTTGCACGAGCGGCCAGGTGTCGAACCACATGCCGTGGTCGGCGAGGCTGCAGTAGAGCACGTTGCGGTCGAGATGCTCGAAGTACTCGAAGGCGGGGCAGTAGTACCGCGTCTGCAGGAGCCGGTTCGGACCCCATTCGACGGCGAGGCGCTGGTCCCGGGCTCGGCTCGCGGCGATCTCGGGATCGTCGGTGTCGAACGATTTCTGCCAGTGGTTGTAGACGCCGTACTCCGCCGAACCGGCAAAGGCTTCCCGGTCGGTGAGGTTGCGGTGGTAGCAGACACCGAGGTCCTTCAACTTCTGGCCGAACTCGGTCGACAGCAGCTTGTCGGTCGCTCCGATCGAATCGGAGACGAACGTCGCCCCGCGGCTCACTCCGTCGTCGCCGGGTCCGGGTGGCGGGAGGACGTCACTCGCGAGAAAACCGATCGAGCGGGTGCTCCGGCCGACATACGCCATCTCGTGGTGGTAGTGGAGCCACGCCGACAGCGGCGCGCCGACCTCGTAGACGTTCGGCGCGATGCGATCACGCGGGTTCGCTCCGCCCTCGTACCGCATCTCCTGGTCGATGACGAACTTCGCGGCCGTGCGCATGTCGGCGAGGTCGGTCAATCCGGTGTTCGTCAGGTGGACGAGCCCGACGCGGTCGAACATCTCCTGCATTCGGCGCGCGAGTGCGGAGTCGGCCGTCAGATCAGCGGCGTCCATCGCGAAATCGCCGGCGTCGATCGTGAACTCGGCCCGGTCGAGCGGGGCGACGCCCGACCACCAGGCCGGCTCGATCACGTCGTCGAGCGGTGCGAACTCCGGAAATTCAATGATGGCCATGGGCGTCTCCGAACGATGGACGGCGGGCACCCGGGGAGAGCGTCGATGGCTTCCCCCGAATCCCGACAACTTCGGTCGGGTATCGTATCGGGAAACGGGGCGGGTTTCAGCCCGAGTTGCGAATTCCGGTCGCGATCGCGTTGATCGTGAGCTGGATCCCGCGCTGGACGAGATCGCGATCCTCGGCCTCGTCGTCGCTGTCCCGGAATCGCCGGAGCAGGTCGATCTGGATGACGTGCAACGGATCGAGATACGGGTAGCGGTTGCGCAGACTGCGTGCGAGGAGTGGGTTGTCCCGGAGCGGGTCGGGCGAGCCGGTGATGCGCTCGTGCCATGTCCGTGTCAGTTGGTGTTCGTGTTCGATCCGTCCGAAGATGTCGCTCCGCATCGAATCGTCCGTCACGAGGACGTCCGCGTAGCGGCGCCCGATCTCGATGTCGGCCTTGGCCAGCACCATCCCCATGTTGTCGATGATCGTACGGAAGAACGGCCAACTGGCGTACATCTGACGCAGTTCTTCCTGGTGTGTTTCGTCGGACCCGGCGATCGTCTCGAACGCACTCCCGGCGCCGTACCAGGCCGGGATCATGAGACGGCACTGGGTCCAGCCGAAGACCCACGGGATGGCGCGCAGATCTTCGATCGCCGTCGACTTCGTGCGTGATGCCGGCCGACTTCCGACATTGAGAGTGGCGATCTCGTTGGTCGGGGTGATCTGGCGGAAGAAGGATGCGAAACGGTCGTCGCCGTAGACGAGGGTTCGATACGCCTCGAACGCGGCATCGGCGAGATCGCTCATCGTCGAGCGGTGGCGCTGCGGCGCGGCGTCACCGAGTTCACCGGAGCACGAGGCAGCGAGTGTCGCGGCGACGAGCGTCTCGAGGTTGCGTCGTGCGAGCGCGGGTTGGGCGTACTTCGCGGCGACCATCTCACCCTGTTCGGTGACGCGGATCGCTCGATCCACCGAGCCGGGGGGCTGGGCGAGGATCGCCTGATATGCCGGGCCGCCGCCGCGACCGACGGTGCCGCCACGACCGTGGAACAGACGCAACCGGACCCCGGCGGTACGAGCGGTCTCGACGAGCGCAGCCTGGGCGGCGAACAGGTTCCACTGCGACGAGAGGTAGCCACCGTCCTTGTTCGAGTCGGAATAGCCGATCATCACCTCCTGACGGTTGTCGCGGGACGCGATCAGCTCGGCGTACACGTCGTGGTCGAGGAGCGACGCGAGCGTCGTCGACGAACCGGCGAGGTCACCGATCGTCTCGAACAGGGGGACGATGTCCAACTGGCTCGAGGCGGGAGCGCCGGCCGACGCGGTTCGAACGAGACCGACCTCCTTGAGCAGGACGGCGACCTCGAGGACGTCGCTCACGGCGGTCGCCATCGAGATCACGTAGTGCGGGACCGCACGGCGTCCGAGCCGACCGACGGTCGCCGCCGCCTCGTCGAGGACCGCGAGCTCGCCGACCGTCTGGTCGTCGTACACCGCGGTCGGGTGCCGCAGCAGCCGGGGGCTCCTCAGTTCGCTGGTCAACACATCGATCCGCGCCGTCTCGTCCATCTCGAGGTAGTCGTCGCTGACGCCGGCGTGCCGGAGCAGGTCGGCAACGACCTTTTCGTGCACGGCGGAGTTCTGTCGCATGTCGAGCCCGCACAGGTGGGCGCCGAAGATGGTGAGCGAGCGTTGCACGGGTGCCACGGACACGTCCGCGAGGTCGGCTGCTCCGTGGGAACGCAGCGAGGTGGCGACCGTGTCGAGGTCGTCGATCAATTCCTCGAGTGAGGCGTACGGTGCGAGCGGCGTGCGCGGAGTCGGGCAGGAGAGTTCGTCGACGTCGTCGCCGAGGACCAGTTCACTGAACGCGTACAGGCGGGCGTACATCCCCCGAAGGGCACGGCGATACGGCTCGTCCGCTCGGAACGCCGAATCGTCGCCCGAGGCCGTGGCGAGAGCGTCGAGTTCCTCTGTCGGCGTGATGAGTCGTGCTGACATCGACAGCTCGACCGACAGGCGCAGGATCTCGTCGAGATGGTGCTGCAGTGCCACGGTCGTCTGGCGACTGATCGCCAACCGCATGACGTCGGCGGTCACGAACGGGTTGCCGTCGCGGTCGCCGCCGATCCATGACCCCATGCTGATGACCTGGGAAGTGTCGGACGGGGCAGCTCCGAAGTGCTCCGTGGCGATCGCTTCGAGGTCGGATTCGAGGCGCGGGATCGTCTCGAAGAGGCTCGCGTCGTAGTAGCGCAACGACTCGTTGATCTCGTCGCTCACCCGGAGCTTCGACAATCGGAGGATCGCCGTCTGCCACAGGGTCAGGATCTGCGCCTCGAGTTGGCGGACGATGTCGGAGCGGCGTTGGTCGGCGTCGCCCAGACCGTCGAGTCGCTCCAGCAGATCGCCGATCTGGGCGAGGACATCGAGAATCGTCTGGCGTCGTACCTCGGTCGGGTGCGCGGTGATCACCGGACTGACCTGCAGAGCCCCCATGATCTCCACGATCGTGGCGGTGTCGACACCATCACGCTCGAGTTGGTCGACGGTCGCGGCGAGGCTGCCCGGCTGCGGGCCGCTCCCGATGCTCAGGTGGTGGCGTCGCCGACGCTCGACATGGAGGTCCTCCGCGGTGTTCGCGAGCAGCGACAACCAGTCGAACGCCCGGATGACGTGCAGGGTCTGTTCGATCGGCTGCGGACCGAGCAGCGCCTCGAGTTCGGCCACCGAGCTCTCGCCGTCGCGACGACCGCGCACGGCCACTCGGCGGGCGGCCTCGATGAGGTCGAAGGTCCGGTCGCCCGCCTGGTCGCGGACGACATCGCCGAGCAGACGACCGAGCAGGCGGATGTCGCCGCTGAGCGCGTCCGCGCCGTGGTCGGACGGACCCGGAGGAGCCGGAGTGGGTGGGGGAGGGGGTGGTGTCGGCACCCGACCAGTCAACACGATCGACGTCGTACGCGATGTCGGTCAGTTCGGAAGCGTCAGCGTGAAGGTGCCTCCGCCGTATCCGTTCTCGAGATCGCGGCCCTCGATGACCACTTCGGTCACGTCGTCAGGGATCTCGATGCCGGATTCGGACCGGGTGAACGGTTGCTCGCCCGCGTGGTCGTGCGTGAGGATTCGCTCGCCGTACTCGGTGCCGTCGGGGCCGAGCACGCGCCATGCATCTGCGTAGCGTTCCGGGGTGTCGTACGGCGACGACAGCGTCGCCGAGATGGTCCACGTCTCGCCGTTCCGCTCCGCCTCGGCGTCGATCACGTCCGGGAACAACTGCTCGGATGCGTCGGCTCCATCGGTCGAATCGGGCGTGTCGGTCGAGTCGGTCTCGGCAGGGTTGTCGGCGGGCATCGTCGTGGGAACGGTGTCGTTGCTCGCGCCGTCCGATCCGCAGCCGGCGATGGCGAGTGTGGCGGCTGCGAGCGGTGCGAGAACGGCAATCGTGCGCATGGCGCCGAACGTACCCGCCCCCGACCGGCCCCAACCGTCGTTCTCGTGATCTGTTCCCGCGCTCCGTGCGCG
>NZ_BAOL01000148.1 GCF_000350145.1 Ilumatobacter nonamiensis YM16-303
ATCGACCCGATCGACGGCACGGTCAACTTCTTGTACGACCTGCCGGTGGTTGCGGTGAGCATCGCCGCCCGAGTGAACGACGTCCTGGTCGCCGGCGCGGTCAGCGACGTGCTGCGCGCTGAGACGTTCTCGGCTTCCACCGGCAACGGCGCGCGTTGCGACGGGCGAACGATCGTCACGAACTCGGTCGATGACCTCTCCCAGGCTCTCGTCGCGACCGGCTACTCCTACGATGCCGCCACTCGCGCCGCGCAGGCAGCAGTCGTCAGCCGTGTCCTGCCGGCTGCACGGGACATCCGCAGCATGGGCTCGGCTGCGCTGCAACTCTGCTGGGTGGCGTGCGGACGGGTCGACGCGTACTACGAGCGCGACCTCAAACCCTGGGACATCGCAGCGGGCACGGTGATCGCCCGTGAGGCCGGTGCCACGGTCGAGCAGCCCTGCGCAGGGAATGCCGACCTCACTGCGGCCGGCGCGCCGGCGATCTTCCACGCCCTGCGCTCACTGCTCTGAACCGCCGCCGGCGAGCAGCATCTCCGCGAGCGCCGTCGTGGGAGCGCCGGACAGGTCGGCGCGACTCCGCCAGATCGACACCAGGTCGTCGATCTCGGGCCCGAGGGGTTCGGCGAGTCGGCTGAGGGCGAGGACCGCCTCCCACGCCAACGCCACGTCAGCGTCGAGGTCGAGTTCTCCAAACATGCACTCGAGATACGTCGTGTGGAATTCGTCGAGCACATCGGTGCGGACGCCGCACAGGTGGGGTGGAGACGTTCCGGTCGACCGGAGTGGACGCACGATGATCGACGACCGGACCACGTCGGCGATCGGCGGCCCGGCGCACGCGTCGAACCAGTCGATCACCACGGGACCGGCCTCCGCCAACAGGATGTTGCCCGGGTGGAGGTCGCCGTGGCAGACCGCCGAGCCACTCGGCAGCCGGTCGAGTAACTCCCCCGCCACGACGCGGTCGCCGGCCTCGACGCGGCACGCCGTCGCGACCTTGCGTACGACCCGATCGCCGAGTGCCATCAGCTCGGGAGGCGCTGGGCACGCCAGGATCTCCTGTTGCATCGATGCCATCTCCCGCGCCAGCTGCGGCGCCTCTCCGGGCGCCGCCACGAGCCGTTCGAGCATGGAGGGCCCGTCGACCCGCTCGAACACGATCGCGGCACGACCGTCGACCTCCATGACATCGAGGACCCGGGGTGCAGGAAGCCCGGCAGCGTGCACCGCGACTGCATGCCTCGCTTCCATGTGGACCCAGTGGTCGGGCACCTCGGGGCGCGGCACTTTGACCACGGCGTCGACACCGATTGCGTAGACGTCGGACGTGTTCCCACGCGAGAGCACACGGTCAAATCTCGTCTCGATTCCCCCTCCTCTCCCAAGTCTGGCAGGGATCAGAGACCCGCACAATCGACCACTCGCTCACCCATCCGGCCGCGACCCGCGACCGCTCGGCCACCAGGTCGCCGACGACGAGGTCAGGCGCAGATCCCGCCACCGAGGACGCGGCGGTCGGAGTCGTCGTAGAACACGACACTCTGGCCCGGGGCGACTCTGCGCTGCGGTTCGCTCCACTCGACATGAGCGTCGTCGTCGACGAAGGTGAGATGCCCGGTCCGGGTGGCGCCGTGAGCGCTGCACTGCACCCGCACGTCGCCCTCGACGGGACCGGCCACCCAGCTGAGAGAGTGGACATCGAGCGCGGTCCGCAGCAGATCGGCGTCGTCACCGACGGTCACGACCTGATTCGACACGTCCACGTCCACCACGTAGCGCTTCGGCCCACCGCCTGGCAGGCCGAGGCCCTTGCGCTGGCCGACGGTCACCATCTCGACCGATTCGACCTCGCCGACGCGAGTGCCCACCATGTCGACCACGCTCCCGCGACGGAACGGGATGCGATCGCCCAGGAACGTCTCTCGCCCATCGGACTTGGTGATGAAGCAGACGTCCTGGCTGTCGGGCTTGTCCGCCGTCCGCAGGTCGATGTCGGCAGCGCGCGCACGCACCTCCGACTTGTCCATCCCGCCCACCGGGAACAATGTGCGCGCCAGCTGTGCCTGATCGAGCATGTGGACGACGTAGCTCTGGTCCTTCTTGTCGTCGTGCCCACGTTCGAGGGTGAGCGTGCCATCCGGGAGACGGCCGATGGCGGCGTGATGCCCGGTGGCAACCGCATCGAAGCCGAGCAGGTCGGCGCGCTCCGCGAGCCGCGCGAACTTGACCGAACGGTTGCACTCGATGCACGGGTTCGGTGTGATGCCGTCGACGTGAGCCTGCACGTACGGATTCACGACGTGTTCGTCGAAATCGTCACCGAAGTTGAACACGAGGTGGTCGATGTCGAGCTGTTGAGCGACGCGGCGGGCATCGTCCACGTCGGACACCGAGCAGCATCCGGTGTCGGAATCGCCACCCCACAGCTTCATGGTGACCCCCACGACCTCGTGACCCTGCTCCTTGAGCAGGAGCGCGGCGACGGAGGAGTCGACCCCGCCGCTCATCGCACACATCACCTTCACGGCATCAAGGCTACGGCGATCGCCCGTGGGCCCGCTACGAGGCGGCAGGCGTGCGGTCGCGCAGCCGGGTCACCGCGCCGATGATCGCCGCGAGCCCCTCGTCGACGTCCGCGTCGGTCGTCGTGTGACCGAGGCTGAGCCGCAGCGCACCGAGGGCGACCTCGCGATCGACGCCCATCGCCGCGAGGACGTGCGACGGCTCCATCGCGCCACTTGCGCACGCCGACGCCGCCGACGCGCACACGCCGGCTTCGTCGAGCAGGTACAGCAGCGCCTCCGACTCGACGCCGCCGATGCACACGTGCGCGGATCCGGCGACCTTCGTGACCGTCGGATCGTCGCGCGGGATCGTCTCGATCACGTCGTCGAGGCCGTTCACGAGACCGTCGACGAGTCGATCGCGCAGGACGGTGAGGCGCGCGTTCTCGGCGACCCGCTCGACATCGGTGAGTTGCAGCGCGGTCGCTGCGGCGACGATGCCGGCCACGTTGTGGGTTCCGCTGCGCCGCTCGCGCTCCTGTCCCCCACCGATGATCAGCGGATCGATCTGCGGGCCGCCACGCTCGATCAGCACCCCGACCCCCTTCGGTCCGCCGAACTTGTGGGCACTCAACGCGAGCAGATCGACATGGGGTGAGATCGCACGCAGGTCGAGCCAACTCGGTGCCTGCACCGCGTCGGTGTGGACGAGCGCGCCCGGAGCATGGCGCCGGACGACCGCTGCCACGTCGGCGACGTCGGTCACGGTGCCGACCTCGTTGTTGACCGCCATCACGCTCACGATCGCGACCGCTCGACCCGCATCGCGAAGACCGTCGAGTGCGGAGGCCAATGCGTCGAGATCGATCCGTGCGTTCCGATCGACCGGCACGACCACACCACCGAGCGACTCGACCACGTGCAGGACCGCGTGGTGTTCGGCGGCCGAGCACACCGCGACGCCGCCGGTGCGAGCGACGGCACCGGAGAGGGCCGTGTTGTCGCTCTCGGTCCCGCAGCCGGTGAACACGACCTCGTTCGGGCGCACACCGACGACCTCCGCGACGACGTCGCGCGATTCGTCGATCGCACGACGCGCCTGGCGGGCGAAGCGGTGCGAGCCCGACGGGTTCGCGTACACCTGGTCGAGGTACGGCATCATCGCCTCGACCGCTTCCGGTCGCATCGGCGTCGACGCGGCGCTGTCGAGGTAGACGATGCGATCGCTCATCCGTCCAGGCTAGGCACCGGCCCGGCTCCCGGCGGTCCGGGCATCCCGGGCGTCGTCCAGTGCGCCGGCGGGGACGCCGCGGAGCGACCGGGGCCGTTCCGGCGCTGATACCGAGCCATCGCACAGATCAGGAACGCCTCGGGGTGAACGGTCGGCGGCCGCACGTGGCCGACGGAGCGGGCGAGTCGATCTGCGAGGTCGAGCGCGATCGCCCACCGGATCGGCGACGCGAGCGCCTGTCCCCGCGTGAGGAACGATCGGATGACCGTGTACTGCTCGACGGTGATCGCCGTCGGATCGATCGACTCGGCGTAGCGCTCGTAGCCGAACGGCGCCGTGAACCAGAGGGCGGGGGTGGCGGTGAAGCGTTCGGGGTCGCGGATCACGATCGTCCCCGCGATCAGGTCCCCCACGCGCTGGTGTCGCGGAGTGGTCAGCACGAACAGCGCGCCGGTGATCCCACCCGGCGGCAACAATTTGTCGACCACCCCGCCCATCGAGCGCAGCGTGGACTCACGCAGCCGGATCGGGGCACCGTCGATGGTGACCGCTCGGATCGAGAGCGCCATCTTCCCCGGCGTTCGTCCTCGGAGCAGGGTCTCGAAGGCGATCGGGTATCCGAACAGGACGACGAAGAAGACGAAGGCCAGCGCCGTGCGCGCGGTCGATTGGTCGCCGACGAACGCCACCTCGAGCACCACCCCGGCGAAGATGATCACGGCGAGCTGAACGGTGATGTCGATCAGACCTGCCAGGATGCGCGACGCGAACCCCGCAGTGTCGATGTCGAGCACCACCGCTTCGGGAGTGATGATCCCCGTATCGTCGGCGGGTGGCACCGACCCGGTGGCCGAGTCCGACTGCACCGGTGCGACGATCATGCACCAACTACCGTAGGCGGCGGATGGACATCGACGCATTCGTCGCGACGCACCAGTACTCCTGGGCCCGGCTCGGCGATCTGACCCATCGGGCGCGGAAGCTGTCGTCGATGAGTCCCGACGAACTCGACGAACTCGTCGGGCTGTACCAGCGCACCGGAAGCCAGCTCGCCCACGCGCGCATCGAGTACGGGGCCGACGAATCGGTGGTGGGACGACTCACGTACCTCGTCGGCGAGGCCCACGGCGTGCTGTACGGCCGACGCGAGACGAATCCCGGCCGAGCCGTCGTCCGCTTCGTGTCCCTCACGTTTCCCGCCGCGGTGTGGCGGATCCGCTGGTTCGTCCTGATCTCCGCACTCCTGACACTCGTGCCGTGGCTCGTGTTCCAGGTGTGGATCGGGATCTCCCCCGATGCGTTCGACGTGACCGGGGATCCGGCCGTGACCCAGGCATACATCGACAACGATTTCGAGGCGTACTACTCGAGCCAATCGGCGCAGAACTTCGCCAGTCAGGTGTTCCTCAACAACGTCCGTGTGGCGATCCTGGCGTTCGCCTCCGGCATCCTGATGTGCGTCTTCACGGCGTTCGTCCTCGTCTACAACGGGGCCAACGTCGGGATCGCCGGCGGGCTGTTCACCCACGTCGGAGAGTGGGAGCGGTTCTGGGGGTTGATCCTTCCGCACGGACTGCTCGAGATCTCGGCCGTGATCGTCGCGGGCGCCGCCGGTCTGCGGATCGGCTGGACGGTGATCGCCCCCGGCGACCAGACCCGCTGGACCGCGCTCACCGCACAGGGCCGCGACCTCGGCAACGTGGTGGTGGGCCTCGTGATCGCGTTCGCCGTCGCCGGGCTGATCGAAGGGTTCGTCACCGGCCGACCGTGGCCGACGTCGATCCGGGTGGGCATCGGCGTGATCGCCTTCCTGGCCTTCTGGGGCTGGACGCTCGTGTACGGCCGCCGCGCCGACCAGATCCTCAGCAGGTCGTCGAACGCTGACGGCGGTCTGATGGCCAGTACCGCTTGAACCACACGAGCACCGAGTACGGCTATGAGTCGGGCTGAAGCGAGGCTCGGAACGCGGTCGGTGTCGTTCCGGTTTCTCGACGGAAGTACTTCACGAAGTTCGTCGCCTCGTCGAAGCCCAGCTGCCGGCTGATCGCGGCGACGGTGTCGTCGGTGAGCGCGAGGCGTCGTTTCGCTTCGAGCACGATGTGGGCGACGATGACGTCTTTGGCCGAGACATCTGCGATCGCACGACACGCTCGGTTGAGTGACTTCGCCGAACAGCCGAGGCTCCGTGCGTACGGGGTCACGAGGTGCCAGTGTCGGTGTTGGTCGTCGACGGCGGCGCGGTACTCGCGATATCGGGTCAGCAGCGTGGGATCGGCAAGTCGGCTCGTGGTCGTGCCACTCACACCGAGCGCGAGTCGACCGACGAGCACCGCCGTCTGGAGGGCGAGGAGTTGCACGAGCCGCTGGCGATCGACGAGCAATCTCGCGTCCGCTTCCATGCGATCGAACAGTTCGGTGACCGCACCACCGAGTTCTCGGTCGAGTCTCACGTGAGCCGGCAGTTCTCCCGTGTCGTCGGCGACGAGGTGCCCGCTGACAATGAGCATCCAACCGGTCCAGTCGCTCGGAGGTCCGAAGCGGTGGACTTGCCCAGGGGAGATCATCAGGCAGGAATGCTCCGCCAGCGCGTGCGTCTCGAAGTCGACAACGTGGCTGTACGACCCG
Organism: Ilumatobacter nonamiensis YM16-303; assembly: GCF_000350145.1. Lineage (GTDB taxonomy): Bacteria > Actinomycetota > Acidimicrobiia > Acidimicrobiales > Ilumatobacteraceae > Ilumatobacter_A > Ilumatobacter_A nonamiensis. The sequence continues at coordinate 6,364 of NZ_BAOL01000148.1, forward strand.
GAGCGGACGTAGATGAAGCACTGGAAGTCGATTCGCTCGAAGCCACGGCGCGGATTCGATGCCACCCGGGCTCGTAGCTCGGGTGCGTCGACGAGCTCGATGTCGAGCCGGTACGTGTCGTCGGGAGGACGGTACCGGACCGGGACGACATCGACCATGTCCCATTCTTACCATTTCCCTTCTCCTTCTCACCTTGTCTGCGTCGGCCGTGGCGTTCATGCTTGGCCCATGAACCGAACGGGCGAGGGGCAGATGGACATCCGAGGTCTGGGCTACATCGGAATCACGGCGCCAGACGTCGACGACTGGCGCCCGTACGGCGAGATGTTGGGCGCCATGGTGTCCAACGACGACAACGGGCTCCGGATGCGATTCGACGAACGGCCGTACCGCGTGCTCATCGGCCACGGCCAAGGAGGTTTGGCGTTCGCGGGATGGGAACTGCCCGATTCTGCAGCCCTCGAATTCGCAGCCACCCAGCTGTCTGCGGCGGGACTCATCATCGAACGTGGAACGGTCGACGACTGTGAGCATCGACAGGTCCGCGGGCTGATCCGAACGACCGATCCCGGAGGCTTCACACTCGAGCTGTTCCACGGCCCGATCCTGGATCACGAACTCTTCGTGTCGCCGGCCGGCGTCAGCGGGTTCACCACCGGCGCCCACGGCATGGGGCACATCGTGCTCGGCACACCCGCACTCGAGGAGTCCATCGACTTCTACACCGACGTGCTCGGCTTCCGGGTCAGCGACTACTGGCGGCCCGGAGACGACGACATCGTCTTCCTCCGCTGCAATCGACGCCACCACAGCCTCGCCCTCGTCCCAGCCTCGGAACCGGCGCTCTACCACTTCATGGTCGAGGCCCGAACACTCGACGACGTCGGCCGGACCCTCGACCGTCATCTCGATGCAGGCACACCGATCTCGATGACGCTCGGGAAGCACACCAACGATCACATGGTGTCCTTCTACAGTCGCTCTCCTTCGGGATTCGACGTCGAGTTCGGGTGCGGGGGTCTCCTCGTCGACGACGCGACATGGA
>NZ_BAOL01000147.1 GCF_000350145.1 Ilumatobacter nonamiensis YM16-303
TATTCGTCCCAGTTCGGGTGTTCGCCGGAGATGACGCGGAAGTAGTCGCAGAGACCGTCGAGTGCGTCGGGGAGATCGAGAACTTCGGCCGTTCCGTCGAGTTGTACCCATTCACCGTTGAACTCATCGGACATGACGACGATCGACGCCCGCGGATCCCGGCGGAGGTTTGCCACCTTCGCCCGCTCGGGATAGCTGGACACGAGCACCCGACCGTCATCGTCGAGACCCATCGTGACCAGCGATGATTGCGGCCATCCGTCACGGCGGAACGTGGACAGCACGCCATGGTGTCGGGGCCGGACGAAGTCATCGAGTTCGGCGCGCTCGACTCGTCGATTCCGCGCGACGTACTTCGGATCGACCACGGCCGAGGCTCAGATCGTCGGGACTTCGACGTGGCGTCCGAAAACGCCCGCCATCGTGCTCATGATCTCGCCGAGCGTGGCATAGGCATGCGACGCCTCGATCAGCGTCGGCATCAGGTTGACCTCGGGATCCGCCGCTTCGGCGGCGAGCTTCGCGAGCACCTTCTCGACCGCCTCGGAGTCGCGGTCCTGGCGCACCGTGTCGAGCCGCTTGCGCTGACGCTGCTCGTCCTCGTTCGTGATCTGCAGGATGTCGAGCTTGTCGTCGTTGCCCTCGAGGAATCCGCTGACACCGACGATCGTGCGCTCGCCGGCGTTGAACTTGCGCTCCAACTCGTACGCAGAGTCGGCGATGCGGCCCTGGAACCAGTTCTCGTCAATGCCCTTGATGACGCCCTCGAGGATCGAACCGTCGCCGAACTCGTCGAGTTTCGAGAAGATCTCCTCGGCCTGTCGCTCCATCTCATCGGTCAGTTCCTCGACGAAGTACGACCCGCCCAGCGGGTCGGCCACGTGGGCGACGTTGGTCTCGTGGGCGATCACCTGCTGTGTCCGCAGCGCGATGCGCGCCGCCTTCTCGGTGGGCAGAGCGAGGGCCTCGTCCATCGAGTTGGTGTGGAGCGACTGGGTTCCACCGAGCACACCGGCGAGCGCCTCGATGGCGGTACGCACGATGTTGACCTCCGGCTGCTGCGCGGTGAGCGAGACGCCGGCGGTCTGCGTGTGGAAACGGAGCTGCATCGACTTGGCCGCTTGGGCGCCGTAGCGCTCCTTCATCCAACGCGCCCAGATCCGACGGGCCGCCCGCAGTTTTGCGATCTCCTCGAAGAAGTCGATGTGCGCGTTGAAGAAGAAGCTCAGGCGCGGCGCGAACGCGTCGACGTCCAGCCCCGCTTCGAGCGCGAGTTCGACGTACGCGAAGCCGTTGGCGATCGTGAACGCGAGTTCCTCCGCGGCGGTCGATCCTGCCTCGCGGATGTGATAGCCGGAGATCGAGATCGAGTTCCAACGCGGCATCTCCTCCGCGGTGAACTGGATCGTGTCCCGCACGAGCCGCATCGACTGGCGTGGCGGGAAGACGAACTCCTTCTGTGCCTGGTACTCCTTCAGGATGTCGTTCTGCAGCGTCCCGCCGAGAGCGGCCCGCGGAACCCCTGCTTTCTCGGCCTGTGCGACGAACATGGCGAAGATCGGCGCGGCGGGGGAGTTGATCGTCATCGACGTGGTGATGTCGCCGAGGTCGATTCCCGAGTAGAGGTCCTCCATGTCGGCGAGCGAATCGACGGCGACGCCGCAGCGCCCGACCTCACCGAGCGACATCGGGTCGTCGGAGTCCAGACCCAGCAGGGTCGGCATGTCGAACGCCGTCGACAGTCCGTTGCCGCCCGACTTGAGGATCTCCTTGAACCGCCAGTTGGTGTCTTCAGCGGTGCCGAACCCGGCGAACATCCGCATCGTCCACAGCTTCGAGCGGTACATCGACGCGTGCGGGCCGCGGGTGTACGGGTACTGACCGGGGAACTCGCCGTCGTCGGGTCCGTAGACCGGGTCGAGCGGGATGCCCGACATCGTGGCGTAGTCGGCATCGCGCAGTCGGGACGCGTTGAAGGCCTCGTCCCACCGTTCGCGGTTCGTGGGGGTCTGCTCCGTGGTCATGCTCCAAAACTACCCGCCGGGGCCGGACGGGTCGCGACCGGCCGACTCGGCCTGGGCCACGATCCGTCGGGCGAGGCGCGGGAAGAGAACGGCGTGGAACGGGGTGAGCACGTACCAGTACGCGCGTCCGAACAGCCCACGCGGGATGTACCGGGCGCGCTGGACCATCGTGGTCGAACCCGTGTCGGGCTCGTCGTCGTGCAGCGTCCACTCGAGCCATGCGTATCCCGGCAGCTTCATCTCCGCACGCAGTCGGAGGTGCACGTCCGGGTCGAGCGCATCCACACGCCAGAAGTCGACGGCGTCTCCGAGTGCGAGTTCGGACGGATGCCGGCGGCCCCGTCGCAGACCCGCTCCGCCCCACAACGAGTCCAGCACCCCACGGATTCCCCACAGCCAGTTGCCCCACATCCATCCCGTGTGGCCGCCGAGTCGCGTGATGACGTCGAAGACGTCGCGAGGCGTCGCGTCGGTCGTCGAGACCGTTCGGGTGTCCTCCAGGACCACGCCGCCCGCCCAGTCCGGGTCGTCCGGCTCGGGGGTTCCGTCCTCCGAGCGTCCGGCCGCGCCGCTCCACGAGGTCGGGACATCGAGGTCGTCGATCTTCGACAGCGAGATGGCGACCGCCTCGGTGAACGTGATCGGGGTGAGGTCGAGCGCCTCCACCGCCGAGTTCTTCGTGACGACGACGTCGTTGACGAGGCTGCCGACGAGTTGGGTGGCGAGGACCGAGGGCAGGGGTGTCACCAACGAGACCCAGTGGGACGACAACCACGGCGACAGGATCGGCACACCGATGATCCGCCGACGGGGGAGTCGGGCGGCGCGGGCGTAGACGTTCATCATCTCGCGGTACGTGACCACGTTCGGTCCGCCGAGTTCGAGCACGTCGTGTCCGTTCTGCTGCCGATGACGTGCCCGAAGCAACGCCTGGAGGACGTCGCGGATGGCCGTGGGCTGGCAGCGCGTCTCGTTGACCCACGACGGCGTCACCATCACGGGGAGCACCTCGGTCAGCGATCGGAGCATCTCGAACGACGCGCTTCCCGAACCGATGATGATCGCTGCGCGGAGTTCGGTCACCGGAACGGAACCCGCCGCCAGCGTCCGGCCGGTCTCCTGGCGACTCAGCAGATGCGGTGACAGATCGTCGTCCTCGTCGCCGAGCCCCCCGAGGTACACGATCCGCTCGACGCCCGCTCGTTCGCAGCCCTGTCGGAATGCTTCGGCGAGTTTCCGGTCCCGGTCCTGGAAGTCGTCGCCGCCCAGCGAATGGATCAGGTAGTAGGCGACTCGACAGTCTGCTGCGGCCGCGGCGACGTCGTCGACCTCGTCCGCCGACCCACGCGCGATCGTCACGTCGTCGGACCAGCGCCGAACGAGCGACGACTGATGACGCACGAGGCACACGACGTCAGCACCGTCGTCGAGGAGATGCGGAACCAGGCGCCCCCCGATGTAGCCGGTGGCACCCGTGACGAGAACCCGTTCGGTCACGGTCTGACCTCGTGCTGCCGATGGTGCGTCCGTGGTTTCACCGAACCGGTGATATCACTCATCGCTCGGCCGTGCTCGACGCTCCACCGAACATATCGGTGAGCGAACCCACGCCCCGGCGGGAGTTGGCTCATCGCAGCGGTCGAGAGGGGCGGGGAGACGCGGCCAGGATCGTGAGGCACACTGGTCCGATGGCCGACTTCACCGATGCCGACGTCCCCGACCAGAGCGGGCGGACGATGCTCGTGACCGGTGCGAACACCGGGATCGGCTTCGAGACGGCCAAGGCCCTGGCCGAGCAGGGTGCACGCGTCCTGCTCGGATGCCGATCCGAGGACCGCGCCACCGATGCGATCGCGCGGATCCACCTCGAGGTCGGTGAGGCAGACCTCGCGTTCGTTCCGCTCGATCAGGGCGACCTCTCGAGCGTTGCCGCGGCAGCAGACCGGGTGCAGGAGGAGGAACGGCTCGACGTCCTGGTCAACAACGCGGGGATCATGATGCCGCCGAGGGAGCTGACGACCGACGGGTTCGAATCCCAGTTCGGCGTGAACCACCTCGGGACGTTCGCTCTCACGAGCCAGCTGCTCCCGAAGTTGGCCGAGACGGAGGGTTCGCGCGTGGTGATCACGAGCAGCATCGCCCACCGAGCCGGCAACATCCACTTCGACGACATCGACGCGTCGAAGAACTACGGCGCACAGGACCGCTACCAGCAGAGCAAGCTCGCCAACCTGCTGTTCATGTACGAACTCGATCGGCGACTCCGGGCGGTCGAGTCGACCACCATCGCCGTCGGCTGCCATCCGGGGATTGCCGACACCGAACTCTCGCGGCATCTGCCGAAGCTGCTGATGCTCGCCGCTCCGATGCTGAAGATCTTCTTCAACTCCTCCGCCGAGGGAGCGTGGCCGACGCTCATGGCGGCGACGGCCGACGAGATCGAGGGCGGGGACTACACGGGTCCGTCGAAACGAGGCGAGACCGCGGGACCGGCACGCAAGGTGCCGTCGACCGGTCGGGCGCGCGACCCGCAACTCGCCAACCTCCTCTGGGACCTCTCGATCGAGATGACCGGGGTCGACCCCGGGATCTGATCCGAGCGACGCAGCAGGTGTGACCGATTCCGTCCGGTGCCGGATCGCCCGCCGACCGGTGGATCCGCAAGGCTGCGACGGTGAGCCAGACCGAGAACTCTGTCGAGACCGAACGCTGGGACGGCGCAGACGGCGTCACCCTTGCCGCTGACGTTGCGGGGGATCCCGCCGACCCCACCGTGCTGCTGTTCCACGGCGGTGGTCAGACCCGTCATTCGTGGGGAGGAACGATGCGTGCTCTGGCGGGCCGCGGGTTCCACGTCGCCTCGGTCGACCTGCGTGGGCACGGGGACAGTGACTGGTCGCCCGGCGGCGACTACGACGGTTCGGTGTTTCCCGATGATGTCGAGGCCGTCGCGCGGCGGTTCGACCGCCCGGTGCTGGTGGGAGCATCCCTCGGTGGCACCTCTGCGTTGATGGCGGTGCATCAGGCTCAGCAACGAACCGGCGACCAGATCGCGAGTGCGCTCGTGCTCGTCGACGTGGCGCCGAACATCGAACCGGCCGGTGTCGACCGGATCCGCTCGTTCATGCACGAGCACATCGAGACCGGGTTCGGATCGCTCGACGAGGTCGCCGATGCGATCCAGGCGTACAACCCGCACCGGTCGCGTCCGACGAACCTCGCCGGCCTGGAGAAGAACGTCCGCCTGCGCGACGGTCGCTGGTACTGGCACTGGGATCCCGCGTTCATGATGGGGAAGCACGCGGAGAGCGACGAGACTCGCGTGTCGGATTTCGAGCGGCGCAGCGCGGCGCTGGAAGAAGCGGCGCGGGCGCTGACGATTCCGACGCTGCTCGTCCGTGGGCGTCAGAGTGACCTGCTGTCGGAGGAGGGCGCTCAGAAGTTCCTGAGCTTCGTTCCACATGCGGTGCTGGCCGACGTTGCGGGTGCCGGGCACATGGTCGCTGGAGACCGCAACGACGTGTTCACCGACGCCGTCGTGGAGTTTCTCGAACCGCTGGCCTGAACCGCGTTTGACGTTTCGGCGCGTCGGGTAGGGACTCGCGACGTGATCCTTCAATCGATTTCTCGCGCCGCGACTTCCCTCGCCGGCACCATCCAGTCCGCTCCCGGTCCCGACACCGAACAGGCCAAAGAGGCCACCGCCGGTTTCGACTCGGCAGGTCTGATTCCCGCCGGCATCATCGTCGCCTCCACGCTCGCCATCGCGTTCGTGGTCAAATACGTGGTCGGCAGGGCGACACAGGGCCTGTTCCGACGTCGGAACAAGATCATCTCGCGCCTGATCAGCCGGACCGTTTTCGCGATCGTCGTCGCGATCGGTTTCGTCTATGCGCTCTCCAGCCTCGGCATCAACGTCGGCCTGCTCGTCGGCGCGCTGGGGATTGGTGGTATCGCCTTGGCGTTCGCGTTCAAGGACACGCTCGAGAACTTCGTGTCCGGCCTGTTCCTGCAGATCCATCAGCCGTTCGACTATGACGACACCGTGTCGTTGGGCGACTACGAGGGTTCCGTCGACAACATCAACCTGCGTTCGGTCGAGATGACGCTGTTCAGCGGGGAGAAGGTGATCATCCCCGCAGCGACCGTGCTCCAGAACCCGATCGAGAACTGGACCGCCAACCCGACCCGACGGGTCGACATCGCCATCGGCGTGCACTACGACACCGACGTGAACGAGGCCTGCGCCGCGATTTCCGAGGCGTTGCAGCATGTGCCCGACACGCTCGCCGTGCCCGAACCGATGACGACGTTCAGCGGCTTCGGCGACAGCTCGATCAACCTCGTCGCACACGTGTGGTTTGCCTCCGACGGCCCGTACTTCGACGTGCAGCGCGACGCCGCCGACGCGATCAAGCGAGCGCTCGCCGAGCGCGACATCGAGATCCCGTACCCGGTCGTCCGGCTGACCGGCGACCGTCAGTTGTCGCTCAGCAGCTGATGCGCGCCGGTACCAGTCGCCGATGCAGATCCCGCACGATCCGGTCGCGCGGTGCGTCAGCCCCGGTCGGGGAGGTCGTATTCCGCGACGACGTACGGGTGGGCGGGGTCGTACGTGGTGAGTGGTGCTGCGTCGTCGACCCGGCCGATCGGTCGCACGTCACTGCCCTCACGGCCGAGGCGGGCGTCGCCCATGGTCGCCCGCGCGGTTTCGGCGACCGCGTCGAGTCGGGCGACGACGTCGGGGTGGTCGTCGATGATGTCGGTCGTCTCGCCGATGTCCGTGTCGAGGTCGTACAGGGCGCGGTGTTCGGTTCCGCGCTTGGAGAAGTGCAGCTTCCATCGGCCCGAGCGGAGCGCCTCGAGGTCGTTCATCCAGTAGTAGAAGAACGCGTCATGGGGTGACGGAACGTCGTCGTCGAACAGCAGGGCGCTGATGTCGTGGCCGTCGATGGTCCGGTCGGTCGGAACATCGGCACCGCACAGAGTGGCCAGCGTCGGGAACAGATCCATCGCAGTCAGAACCGCGTCGGACGTTCGCCCGGGGGCGATGCGCTTCGGCCAGCGGATGATGCCGGGCACCCGCTGCCCACCTTCCCAGGTGGTTCCCTTGGTGCCGCGGAGCGGGTCGTTGCTCGCGCCGAGCGGCTCGCCGGACCCGAACGGAGGCGGGTTGTCGCCGAGCGATCCGTTGTCGCTGGTGAAGATGACGATCGTGTTCTCCGCGATGCCTCGGGCGTCGAGCTCGTCGAGGATCACCGACGTCGCCCAGTCGATCGCCGCGACCGCTGCGCCGTACGCGCCGTTGCTCGATGCTTCGGCGAATCGGTCCTGCACGTAGATCGGCACGTGCACGTACATGTGCGCCAGGTACAAGAAGAAGGGCTGGCCATTCGAGCGACGGATGAAGTCGAGCGCTTCCGTGACGTAGCGGTCGGTGAGCGACGTCTGATCGGGTTGTTGTTCGACGACCTCACCGTCCGAGATGAGCGGAAGCGGCGGCATTTCCGGCATGAATTCGGGACGGCCGGCCTGGCGTCCCATGTCGTTGCTGTACGGGAGCCCGAGGTAGTGGTCGAACCCGTGGTTCGTCGGTTGGAAGTGGGGTTGGTCGCCGCAGTGCCACTTCCCGATCGCTTGCGTTGCGTAGCCGGCGTCGGACAGCACCTTGGCGATGCTGATCTCGGTGGGTGGCAGCCCGATGTCCATACCGGGGAACAGCACCGGGAGCCCGTGGAACGAACCGAACCCGATGCGCGGGGGATAGCAGCCGGTGAGGAGCGCACCGCGCGCCGGCGAGCAGACCGGTGACGCGGTGTAGAACGAGTCGAACCGGATGCCGTCGGCCGCGAGCTGGTCGAGCGCGGGTGTGTCGTTGCGCGTCGATCCGTAGCAGCCGAGGTCGCCGTAGCCGAGGTCATCGCAGTTGATCAGCACCACGTTGGGTCGGTCGTGCGTCATGTCTCGCTGCTCACGTCGATTCCTGCGCCACGCTCGAAGAGGGCGGCCGCGCCGTCGAGGGAAACATCGGTGTCACTCGCGACGACAGCGTCCATCGACGTGGGAAGTGCGATCGGAAGTCGCCCCGCCGGCCAGGATCGAGATATCCGGCATCGTCGTTCGTGACGCCCGTCATGGTGCCGGACACTATCGAAACGTTCGGTTCCACTACGTGTGCCCCGGCTTCGTGATGCGGGCACCCTGTTGCAGGCGGTGGCCCGAGGTCAGGGGCGTCGGGCGCGGACCATCTGAACGCCTGCGCTGACCGCTGCCCAGAGGAGCATGCACGCCGCAGCGACGAGCGTGCCGGCGGCCACTCCGGCAGCGTTGGCCATGATGTCGCTCGACTCCACCGAGCGCGTCGTCGAGTAGCGGCCCTGCCCGATCTCCACGAACACGCTGGCGACGAAGACCGCCGCACCGCAGAGTACGAGTCCCCACCAGCGCCACACCGTGAGGGCCACGAGCAGCGTCGCCACTCCCCAGAGTCCGATGTGCACGATCGCGTCGTTGTCCGGCAGACGTGCGGTGTCGACGGTGCTGCTCGCGTCGAGTCGGTCCGAGAGGCGTTCGGCGAAGTCCCCGAACAGCTGCTGCGTGACGCCCGGTGCCCGGTCCGAGAGCATCAGCGCGACGGTGAAGGCGAGTGCGCTGACCCCGAGCAGCCCGAGGAACGCACGCACGCCGAGCGGCGCGCGGAGTCCGGCTGCGTCGAGTGTCGTCACCTGATCATTCGACCAGGTCCCTCCCGCGGCTCCCCGTCGTCGGCCGAGGGTCACACATGCCGACCGCCGGGTCGGGAACGGTCAGCGGCGCGTCGCGTCGGTGAGCATCGGCCACGGGACGAACCCCAGGCGCGGGATGCGACCTTGGTGTTCGACTTCGAATCCCGCCGCTTCCAGCAACCGACGGAGTTCACGTTTCGGGATGGCGCGCACCGGACGTCCGGCGAGTGCCGTGGCGCGCTGGATCGCATCGTCGGCGAAGCCCGTCACCGTGGCGATCGACGCGATCACGACCCTCCCACCGGGCGCGATGAGTCGCGCCAATTCGGCCGCGGCAGCCTCCTGGTCGGCGTACCAGTGGAACGACTCGGTGCAGGTGACGACGTCGAAGCTGTGGTCCCTGAGCGGGAGATGCTGTGCGTCGGCACGCACGAAATCGCTCATGTCGTCGTCGGTCAGGCGTTCGGCGGCGCGTTCGATCATTCCGTCGGACAAGTCCGCACCCACGACCGACGCCTTCGGGAACATCATCGACAGGCGCTCGGCGAGGTGCCCCGTTCCACACCCGAGGTCGAGGATTCTTTTCGGTTCCAGCCCTTCGAGACGGCCCAGCACGGCGTTGTGAATCGGTCGGTACGTCGCCTGTTGCAGGCCAGGCCGGTCGTAGGTGGACGACCAGAGATCGAAGAAGATCGATTCGGCGGGCACGGACATGTCTTCACTCTCGCAGATCTCGACGCGTGCCGATAGTGGCAACCGGTGCCGGCGGCGTGGAGGGTGTGAATCCGCTGCATACTGGACGTGATGAGTGCCCCCACCGACCGTCCGGCCGCCGCCAACTTCGTGAGTGATCTCGTGGTCGCGGACAACGCTCAGGGCACGTTCGGCGGCCGGGTCCAGACCAGGTTCCCGCCCGAGCCGAACGGGTACCTGCACATCGGTCACGCGAAGGCGATCACGGTCGACTTCGAACTCGCACGGGAGTTCGGTGGTCAGTGCAAACTCCGTTTCGACGACACCAACCCGGACACGGAGGACACGACCTACGCCGACGCGATCGTCGACGATGTCGCGTGGCTCGGCTACACCGTCGACGAGCCGGTCTACACGAGCGACTACTTCGAGCAGCTCTTCCGCTGGGCGGAGATGTTCATCGAGCAGGGCCTGGCCTACGTGGACGAGCAGGACGGCGAGACCATCTCGGCCCAACGCGGGGGGTACGGAAACCCGGGAGTGGAGAGCCCGCACCGGGACCGCCCGAGCGAGGAGAGCCTCGACCTGTTCCGGCGCATGCGCGACGGTGAGTTCGCCGACGGCTCGAAGGTGCTGCGGGCCAAGATCGACATGCAGCACGAGAACATGCAGCTGCGTGACCCGGTGATGTATCGCATCCGTTCCGGTCACCACCACCGGACCGGCGAGGCCTGGAAGGTGTACCCCACCTACGACTGGGCGCACGGACAGAGCGATGCGATCGAAGGCGTCACGCACTCGTTGTGCACGCTGGAGTTCGACAGCCATCGGCCGCTGTACGACTGGTATCTCGACCAGCTCGCCCGCATGGGGGAGTTGCCGTTCGAGCAGCCGCGTCAGACCGAGTTCGCGCGCCTCGAACTCACGCACACCGTCACCTCGAAGCGCAAACTCCTGCAGCTCGTCGAACAGGGACTGGTCGACGGTTGGGACGATCCGCGGATGCCGACGCTGCGGGGCCTGCGCAAGCGGGGCTACCCGGCCGAATCGATTCGCGAGTTCTGCAGCTTCATCGGTGTCTCGCGGACGAACAGCCGCAACGAGATCGAGCTGCTCGAATCGTTCGTCCGCACACGGCTCAACCGGGTGGCCCAGCGCCGGATGGCCGTGCTCCGCCCGCTCGAGGTCGTGATCGACAACTGGCCCGTCGACGACAGCGGCGCACCGGTGGTCGAGCAGGTCGAACTGGTGAACAACCCGGAGAACGCCGACGACGGCACCCGGACCGCACCGTTCAGCGGTCGGTTCTGGATCGAGCAGGACGACTTCATGGCGGAGCCTCCTCCGAAGTACTACCGACTGACCCCGGGCCGTGAGGTCCGGCTGCGCGGTGCGTTCTTCGTCACCTGTGTCGGCTTCGACAGCGACGACGACGGCAACGTCGAACGCGTGCACGTCACCTACGACCCCGAGACGCGGGGCGGCAACGCGCCCGACGGACGCAAGGTGAAGTCGACGATGCACTGGGTGTCGGCCGACCATGCCGTCGACATCAGCGTCGCGTTGTACGAGCGGCTGTTCAGCGCCGAGGTCCCCGGCGAAGCGACCGGCGATGTGTTCGACGACCTCGACGCCAACTCACGCGAGTTGCTGACGGAGTGCAAGGCCGAACCGTCGCTCGCCGACGTCGCGCCCGGTGACGTCGTCCAGTTCGAACGTCTCGGCTACTTCGCCCACGACGCCGACCAGCCGCGGTTGTTCCACCGCACCGTGGGACTCCGTGACGAGTGGGCGAACATCCAGAAGCGCAAAGGCTGATCGGAGCCGCAGAGAAAATCGTCGGGCGATGTCGAGAATCGCCGGGTGACTCCGTCCCAGGGGTACGGAGCGGCCACGATGGCCGCCAGACGAGAAGGGACACCACGATGGCGAAATACCTGATGCTCAAGCACTACCGAGGGGCGCCGGAGGCAGTCAACGACGTGCCGATGGATCAATGGCACCCCGACGAGGTCGACGCGCACATGGAGTACATGTCGGACTTCGCGAAGCGGCTCGAAGCGACGGGCGAGTTCGTCGACGGTCAGGCGTTGTCACCCACCGGAATGTGGGTGCGCTCCGACGGACCGAACCGGCCGCCACTGACCGACGGCCCGTTCGCGGAGACCAAGGACCTGATCGCCGGGTGGATGGTGATCGACGTCGACAGCGAGGAACGGGCGATCGAACTGGCCGGCGAACTCTCCGCAGCACCGGGGGCAGGCGGCGAGCCGATCCACGAGTGGCTCGAAGTGCGGCCGTTTCTCACGGGACCCGAGACCGTCACCGGGTGACCTGAACGGGGAACGGACATGGACGACGACGTCGACGAGGAGTTGCTCCGGGAGCTCACCCCCGTGGTCATCAGCGTCCTCTGCCGTCGTGGCGCCGACTTCGCGTCGGCAGAGGACGCGGTCCAGGAGGCCGTCCTGAAGGCGCTGTCCGGCTGGCACGATGACCCGCCGCGCGACCCGAAGGGCTGGTTGATCACGACCGCCTGGTACGCGTTCGTCGACCACACGCGGTCCGAGACGGCGCGTCGGGCTCGCGAGGAACGTTCCGAAGCCGAGCCGCCGTCCGGTCCGACCGAGGACGCCGACGACACACTCCAGTTGTACGCGCTGTGCGCGCACTCGTCGTTGACGCCGTCATCGGCGGTTGCGCTCACACTGCGCGCGGTGGGCGGCCTCACCACCAAGCAGATCGCCGACGCGTACCTCGTGCCGGAGGCGACCATGGCGCAGCGGATCAGCCGAGCGAAGCGCACCGTGAGCGACGTCGACTTCACGGCCGCGGGCGATGTCGGCGAGCTGGGGACGGTGATGCACACGCTCTATCTCGTCTTCAACGAGGGGTACTCCGGCGACATCGACCTGGCCGCGGAGGCGATCCGGCTGGCGCGTCAGCTCTCGAGCATGGTCGACGAACCCGAGGTGGGTGGCCTGCTCGCACTGATGCTGTTGCATCACGCCCGTCGACCGGCGCGGCTCGGCGCCGACGGCCGCCTGATCCCGCTCGCCGATCAGGATCGTGAGCTGTGGGATTCATCGTCGATCGCCGAGGGTGTGGGAATCCTCCGGTCCGCGTTGGCTCGTGATCGGTTGGGTCCGTACCAGGCGCAGGCAGCGATCGCGGCGCTGCACGCCGATGCGCCGACGGTGGACGACACCGACTGGGTCCAGATCGTCGAGTGGTACGACGAGCTCATGGCGTTCGGCGACAACCCGGTGGTGCGGCTCAATCGCGCCGTCGCGGTCGGTGAGGCCGATGGCGCAGCGGTTGGACTCGCGGAGCTCGCGCACGTCGATCGATCCATCCCGCGGTGGACTGCAGTCGCTGCCCACCTCCGCGAACGCAACGGAGAGCTCGAGACGGCGGCCGAGCTGTATGCGCAGGCAGCACTCGAAGCTCCGAACCTGCTCGAACGCGATCACCAGACTCGCCAAGCGGCCCGCGTCAACCACCTGCTCCGTCGATCGGCGAACCGGTGAAACGGCGCGGGTCAGCGCGGGTCGACGAACAGACTCTGGACGCTGCGACCCAGCCGACCGGCTTCATCGTGCAGCGCTGATTCGGCGAAGCCGACACCGCTCGACGTGGAGGTCGTGCCGTAGAGACTGTGGGACGACATCCCGATCCACTCGCCTTGCGGCTCGCGTGCGAGGTGGACCGTCAGATCGGGATTGATGTACAGGTAGTCCTCGTAGCTGATCGAACTGCTCACCCCGTTGCCGAAGTCGGCCGCAGCGGCAACGCGTTGGAGGCCTGACGGAGCTTCGCCGGGGACGAGGTCGACCGCGAGGCGGATCCACAACTTCACCGGTCCGGCGTCGTTCCAGCTGCCCTCGACGATCCGGTGCTCGGAACCGTGGCTGTGGAAGGCGATCGCTTCCGAGTCGATCGCCCACGCCAGGCGCTCGTGCGTACCCTCGCCGGGAACACCGTCGAGTTCGGGCGGAGCCAACGGATGCGGTGCGAGTGCGAACTCGCGGTGTCGGATCCGGAGTGCGCGGACCTTCGCGATCTCGGTGCCACCCGACCACAGGCTGGCGGCGACGAGCGAGACCTTGCGACCGGGGCGCTCGATCTCGGTGGTCATCGTGAGCGGTGATCCGACCGGAACCGGCCGTGTCAGTTCGATCGTGAACCGCGCGATCAGCCAGTCGGAGTCGCCGGTCGGCGCACGTTCGCACTGCCGTGCGAGCAACGCCGAGACCGGACCCCCGTGGCAGTGCCGCGGATCCCACGGGCCACGCGCGTACTCGGTCGCCGTCCACGCCTCGACCGCGTCCGGGTGGGCGTCCGCGGGCATCGGGACGGATTCGAACAGGCAGGGGAGTGCTGCGGCGGTCATCCGATCTCCAGCGGTTGGAGCGCGTCGGCAGCTTCGGTGAGGTGCGCGACCCACGCGTCGGCGTCGCCCGGCTCGTCGAGCGGGAGCACGACGAACTTCGTGGTACCGACATCGACGAAGCGACGGATCGTGTCGCGAAGCTCCTCCCAGGAGTCGGGCACCAGATCGGTCACGTCGTCGAGGTCGGGACGACGCTTCGCGAGCAGCTTGCGGAGCACATCGGGAACCGGACCGAACGAATAGGGGATGAGGACGCCGTAGTGATCCTCCTCGATCGAGCGGTCGTGCTCGGCGCACACCCGCTCGATCTCGGCCCGTCCGGCCTCGGCGTCGGCGGGGAGCACGAACGACGGGAGCCAACCGTCGGCCAGGCGTCCGACCCGGCGCAGTTCGGACGGAGCGTTACCACCCAGCCACACGTCCATCCGCTTCGGTGCCGGCCGAACCACCACACCGTCGTACCGGAATCGTTCGCCGTGGTGGGTGAAGGGCTCGCCGGTCCAGCATTTCCGCATCACCTCCAACGTCTCGTTGAAGATCGCCGCCCGCTCGGAGCGTTCGACGCCGAACGCCTGTTGCTCGATCGGGTCGACGGCGCCGAGTCCGAATGCGGGGAGCAGCCGCCCGCCCGACATCGTCCCGAGCGTGGCGAGTTCCTTCGCGAGGACCACGGGGTTGCGTCCCGGCAGCACCATGACGGACATCCCGAACTTCAGCTTCGTGGTTCGTCCGGCACCGTAGGCCATCGCCACGAGTGGGTCCGGTGCCTCGCCGCTGATCTTCTCCGACAGCCACAGTGAGTCGAATCCGAGCGACTCGAGCGCGTCGACGACCGCTCCGTACGTTTCGTCGTGAAGTTCGGTGCGGGTGCCGAGTCCGTATCCGATCCGGACCTTCATCGGCGCCGAGTCGGTGCTCGTCACGATGATGTCGCGATTTCGCCGATGATCGCTGCCAGCGGTTCGACGGCGCTGATGAACGGGGAGTGGTCGGTGTCGAGCCCGACGCGGTGCCTGCAACGTTCGGCCATCGTGGCCTGATGATCGGGATGGACCGCGCGGTCGCGGGTGCAGACGACGTAGGTCGACTCGATCTCCTGGCGTCCGTTGGCGTCGACCGGTTGCGTCATCGACAGCATCGTCTGCGGACCGAGTCGCGCGAGTGCCGCCCGAGCGGGTGGTTCGGGACAGTCGCCGTAGAGGGCTCCGGCGGCGGTTTGGGGATCGAGCGTGGTCGCCGTCCCGTCCGTCGTCGGGACCATGGCAGCGGCGAGGTCCACGTCTCGGCGTTCGAACGAGCCGAGAGCCGAGATCACCGACTCGCCGGTCTCGAGCGCGAATGCGGCGACGTAGACCAGATGGGCGACGTCGTCGCGACCGGCTGCGGCCTGGGTGATGACCGCTCCGCCGTAGCTGTGCCCGATCAGGACGACGGGTCCCGAATCGGCGGCGGCGAGTCGATCGAGGACGGCGACCAGCGCGGCAGCGTCGTCGAGAACGCCGCCGAGTTGCGATGTCGACACACCGTGACCCGGGAGGTCGACAGCGAACGACGGGATTCCTCGACCTTCGAGTTCTGCTTGCAACGTGGCCCAGCACCAGGCGCCGTGCCAGGCACCGTGGACGAGCACGACCAGTGCAGGGTCAGCGTGGGAGGAGGAATCGACGGTCACGGAACGATCGTGTCACACCGCGACAGGAGGGCGTCAGCCGGACTGCGATCGAGTGGCGATCCCGCTGAATCGTCAGACGATCGTGACCGTGGCCGGTGCCCGCGACGTGCGGATCGACACATCGGACTGCGCCTGACGACGGATGCGATCGGTCTGCACCCAGCTGGCAGCGAACGCCACGAAGATCACCGGGACCACGACCGCCGCTTGCGGAACCTCTCCGAGGTGGGAGACACCGAACGCGACGCCTGCGGCCAGCACCGACACGATGACGGCGAGCTTGACGGCGGCGGTCCAGGTGCGGCGGCTGATTTCCATGACCACATGATGAACCAGCGGGGTAGACCTCGGATGACGTTGGAACAGATGCGCGCGAACTGTCACCCGATCGCGACAATCGTTGCGCGATCGCGAGCTCGCCAATGACGGTCGCGTGACGGATCGCGCGCTGGACGATGACCATGTCATTTCGACTGTCAGGGCCGTGGGGAGTGGAGGTGGGTTGCCCGGTTCGGTTTTCGTAGTGTCTCGGTCATGCACGACGTCGACCCGCTCTCCATGTTCCGCCTCGACGGGCAGGTCGCGATCGTGACGGGAGCGTCGTCCGGGCTCGGTGACCGGTTCGCCAGAGTGTTGGCCTCCGTCGGCGCGAAGGTCGTCCTGGCGGCTCGCCGCCGGGAACGACTGGAGGACCTGTCCGAGTCGTTGCCCGGATCGTTGGCGGTCGGTGTCGACCTCTCGATCGCGGAGGATCGCGAACGACTGGTTCGAGAAACGCTCGAACACTTCGGGCGAGTCGACGTACTCGTGAACAATGCGGGCGTCGGTCATGTGGTGGCGATCGAGGACGAAACGCTCGATGAGTTCCGCGGGGCGATGGAGCTGAACGTGACCGCCATCTGGCATCTGTCGAAGCTGTGCGCGGAATCGATGGTCGCGGCCGGTTCCGGCTCGATCGTCAACATCGCATCGATGCTCGGCCATGTGGCTTCCACGCCGATTCGTCAGGCGCAGTACTGCGCGAGCAAGGGGGCGGTGATCAACCTGACGCGCGAGATGGCGTTCCAATGGGGACGCAAGGGAGTGCGCGTCAACACGTTGAGTCCCGGTTGGTTCGCGTCGGAGATGACCGCCGGCATGGAGACCGACGAGTCGAGTCAACGGTTCGTGAAGACCAACGCGGCGATCCCTCGGATGGGCAACGCCGACGAGCTCGACGGCGCACTGTTGCTGTTGGCGAGCCGCGCCGGTGGGTACATGACCGGTCACAGTCTCCTGGTCGACGGTGGATGGACCGCCCGATGAGAGTCCGCGGTCCGAAGCTGCTCGGCGCGGTCGGCGTCGCGCTGATCGTGCTCCTCGCCGGAGCGTGTGGTGGTGAGGAGCAAGGCGGCCTCGAGGGTGCCAGCCCGGGTCCGGACGCGCGCGTCGGCGGCGAGATCGATCAGCTCATCCTGTTGTACGACAACATCGTGGTGGACGCCGACGTGTCGGTCGTCGACCCGGATGGAACCGAACTCTCCGCGGTGGCTCGCCTCGACAGCGACATCCGCGTGATCGTCGAACTCGGAGAAGAGTTGAACACGCCCGGCGTCCACTTCGTGCAGCACGCGGTCGATGCGGTCGACGGCGACCGCGAGGAGGGTTCGTATTCGTTCACCTTCGACCCGTCGGCGCCGGCTCCTGGTCTCGTGTTCCCCCCGGAGGACGACGGCAGTCCATGGTTGCTGTGGATCGTCGCCGTGGCCGGTGTGCTGGTGATCGCCGTGCTGGGCTGGCAACTCCTGCAGTCGATGGCGAAGGCGCGAGCCCGGTCCACGCCGAAGCAGCAGCGCTGATCTCCGTCTCCCCGACCACGTCACAGACGTCGAACTTGTGTTCGTAGCACAGATGTTCGATGATGTGGGGGATGGGCTTCAACAACCCGTCCTGGTCGTGGAGCGAACTCGAGTCCGCACTGTCCGACCGGGGACGGACTCCGCAGGCGCCGCGCACCGGTCGTGACGGGCGCGCCCCCGGATCGCCATCCTGGAATGCGGGTGGCGACGGACCGGCGTGGAGTCGGAAGCGCCAGCCGTTCGAAGCACCGCCCGTCTCGGAACCACGGCCTTCGGGCATCACCGTCCCCTACGCAGAACTCCACTGCCACTCGAACTTCTCGTTCCTCGACGGTGCGTCGCATCCCGAAGAGTTGGCGACCGAGGCGTCGCGGCTCGGACTCGAAGCGCTCGCGGTCACCGACCACAACGGCTTCTACGGCGTGGTCCGCTTCGCCGAAGCCGCCAAGGCGGTTGGCCTGCCCACCGTGTTCGGCAGTGAGATCACCCTGCTCGACCGTGCCATCGGGTGTCAGACACCCGATGGCAC
>NZ_BAOL01000146.1 GCF_000350145.1 Ilumatobacter nonamiensis YM16-303
GACCACGAGCGGTGACGACACCGCGCCGGAGGAGTCGGCACCGGCAGGTCCTCCGGGTGACCCGGCCCAGACGGTGACCCGCGAGGACGTCGACGCCGGCCTCGAACTGGTCCCGGAACACATCGAAGCCATGCTCGAGTCGAGCGGGGTCCCAGGTCTGGCGGTGGCGGTCGTGTTCGACGACGAGGTCGTGTACGCCGAGGGCTTCGGCGTCCGCGAGATCGGCGGCGACGAGGCCGTCGACGCCGACACCGTCTTCCAGGTCGCATCCTTGTCGAAGGCGATCAGTGCCACCGCGGTCGCCGGTGTCGTCGGTGACGGGACGATCGCCTGGGACGACCCGATCGTCGAACATCTGCCCGACTTCGCGCTGTCGGACCCCTACGTCACCGAGCACGTGACCTACGCCGACCTCTTCACCCATCGCAGCGGCCTTCCCGCGCATGCCGGAGATCTGCTCGAAGACCTCGGCTACGACCAGCAGGAGGTGTTCGACCGACTCGTTCAGGAACCGCTCTCGCCGTTCCGAGCCCAGCACCTCTACACCAACTTCGGGCTCACCGCTGCCGCCGAGGCGGCTGCCAACGCCTCGGGGGACCCCTGGGACGTCCTGGTCGAGGAGCGACTCTTCACGCCGGCGGGGATGACCGATTCCTCGGCGTTGTTCGCCGAGTACATCGCCGCGGACAATCGCGCGGTGCCCCATCAACGCGACGCCGACGGCGACTGGATCGTCACCACCGACCAGCGCGACCCCGATCAACAGTCGCCCGCCGGCGGCATCTCGTCGACCGCGAACGACCTCGCACAGTGGCTGCGCCTGCAACTCGGCGACGGCGAGCTCGACGATGAACCGATCATCGACCCCGCCGCTCTGCTCCAGATGCACACGCCACACAGCGTGTCGCACCCACCTGCGACTCCGAGTTCGCACACGGGCACGTACGGGCTCGGAACAGGCGTCGGCGTGCGCGACGACGGCTACACGAACTGGACGCACTCGGGAGCCTTCCTGCTCGGAACCGGTACCAACTTCAACATCGTCCCCGGCCAGCAACTCGGGGTCGCCGTGATCACCAACGGTCAGCCCGTCGGGCTGGCGGAGGCGACGTCGGACACGGTGATCGACCTGATGATCGACGGTGCACCGCGACTCGACTGGCTCAGCGGCTACATGGGAGCGTTCGCCGGACTCTACGAATCGGAGCTCCCGACCGACTGGAGCGAGCCCGTCGCCGAACCGGCACCGCCGTCCGCGCCGGGGACCTACGTCGGGACGTACGACAACGCCTACTACGGCCCCATGACCGTCGAAGACGCAGCGGGAACGCTCGTGATGACGCTCGGCCCCGACGACATGACCTTCGAACTCACCCCGTACGACGGCGACACCTTCCTCTTCACGCCGCCAGGAGAGAACTCACTCGGTCCGACCGGCATCGCGTTCGATGTCGAGGGAAGCGAGGCGACCTCTGCGACTTCGGAGTTCTACGACACGACCGGACTCGGCACCTGGAACCGGGTCGACTGAACCAGTCGTCCGCAGTTCGCGCGAGCACGACCGGGCAAGGGCCGAACACACTCGTATCATGGAGTGATGAGCAATCTTCCTCCTCCCCCTCCCCCGCCGCCTCCCGGCGCGGGTCGGGGTCAGCGGCGCGGGTCGAAGTCCGACCGTCCGACGCCGAAGAACAAGTTCGACTCCGACGGATCGGCGAAGGACGACAACGGCGACGCCAAGCCCGGATTTCCCCGCTGGGGCTGGTGGATCGTCGGTCTCGTGGCGGTGGGCGCGCTGCTCGTGCCGAGCCTGTGGCCGAGCAACGACGGCGACAGCCTGACCTACACCGAGTTCATCGCCGAGGTCCAGGACGACAACATCGAGACCGCCGACATCAACACCGGTTCGGGCAAGATCACCGGCGAGTACACGAACGGCGACAAGTACAACACGTCCGGCGGGGGTGAGCGGGGCGTGTCCGAGGAGGACGAACAACTGCTCAAGGAGCAGGGTGTCGACTACGAGTTCACGCCGCCGAGCAACAACTTCCTCCTGAACCTGCTCGGCTTCATGCTGCCGATCTTCCTGATCATCGGCTTCCTCATCTGGATGCAGCGCCGTGCGTCCGGCCAGATGGGTGGCGTCATGTCGATCGGCAAGAGCAAGGCGAAGGCGTACGACGCCAGCCGTCCGTCGACCACGTTCGACGACATCGCCGGCTACGAGGGCGTGAAACAGGAGATCAGCGAGGTCGTCGACTTCCTGCGTTACCCCGAGCGGTTCAAGGAGATCGGCGCTCGCGTCCCCAAGGGCATGCTGCTCGTCGGTCCTCCTGGCACCGGCAAGACGTTGTTCGCACGTGCCGTGGCCGGCGAAGCAGGCGTCGGGTTCCTTTCCGTCACCGGCTCGGACTTCATGGAGATGTTCGTCGGCGTCGGCGCGAGCCGCGTTCGGGATCTGTTCCAGCAGGCGCGCCGCATGGGCAAGGCGATCATCTTCATCGACGAGATCGACTCGATCGGCCGCAAGCGCGGCGCGGGCCTCGGTGGCGGCCACGACGAGCGCGAGCAGACGCTCAACCAGATGCTCGCCGAGATGGACGGGTTCGAGACGTCCGAGGGCATCGTCATCATGGCGGCCACCAACCGCCCTGACATCCTCGACCCCGCACTGCTCCGCCCGGGTCGATTCGACCGCCAGATCGTCGTTCCGGTCCCCGAGTCCGGCGAGCGCAAGGCGATCCTCGAGGTCCACAGCCGGGACAAGCGCCTCGGTTCCGACGTCGACATGGAGACCATGGCCAAGGCGACCGTCGGCATGGCCGGCGCCGACCTGGCGAACCTCGTCAACGAAGCAGCCCTCGTGGCCGTGCGCCGAGGCTCCAAGGAGATCGAACGGATCGACTTCGAGAACGCTCGCGACCGCGTCGTGCTCGGCGCGCAGCGTGAGTCGGTCATCATGACTGCCGAGGAGAAGCGGGCGACCGCCTACCACGAGGGTGGTCACGCGCTGCTGTCGACGGTGCTCCCCCATGGTGACCCGCTGCACAAGGTCACGATCCTGCCTCGCGGCATGGCCCTCGGTGTCACGTGGTCGCTCCCGCAGGAACGGCACACCTACTCGAAGGAGTACTTCGAGGACACGATCTGCAAGGCGATGGGCGGCCGTGTTGCCGAGATCGTCGTGTTCGGTCACCTCAACTCGGGTGCTGCGAACGACCTCGAGCAGGCCACCGGCATCGCCCGTCGGATGGTACGGGAGTGGGGCATGTCCGACCGCGTCGGACCTCAGGCCTGGAGCGGCCAGCAGGCCACCTTCCTCGGTGACGACCTGATGAGTTCGGGCCGCGAGTACTCCGACGACACCGCACGCCTGCTCGACGAGGAGATCTCCAAGCTCCTCACCGACCAGGAACAGCGCGCCAAGGAAGTGATCACCCGCCACCGCCGTGGTTTGGAACTGATCGCCGAGGCGCTACTCGAGGAGGAGACGATCGACGGGCCCACCGTCGCCCGCCTCATCCAGCAGGGCATGATCGAGTCGGGCGAGAGCGCCCCCACCCTCGACGACATCGTCCTCCGCTAGTCCGGTTCCGCCTCATCCTCCACCCCCACGCCGGTCCCGTTTTCCGGTTTGCGTGATCGAATCCGCGTCCGTCGTCACTTTCGGTCAC
>NZ_BAOL01000145.1 GCF_000350145.1 Ilumatobacter nonamiensis YM16-303
GTGCCATCCGGTGTCAGACACCGGATGGCACGCGGATCAGGACAGGAGGGCTTCGATGGCCTTGCCGGCGTGGACGGCGTCGGGCCGGTCCTCGTGTTCGAGGCGGGTGAGGTAGCTGAGCGACACGTAGCCGTCCTCGACGAGACCGCCGTCGGTCTCCGGGTCGAGGTCGAGCTTGTCGCCCCAGCTCATCGCCACCTTGTAGGCGTCACGATGACCTTCGATCGGCGTGAGTTCGACCGACGACACCGACCGCGGCGGCTGGACGCCGACCCGGCCGTGCTTCCACCCGCGTACCTCGTCGAGCGGGAGGTCGGGGACGTTGAGGTTGACCACCACCGTATCGGTCGGCATGTCGTCGACGAGCGCCTGCACGACGGATCGAGCCACCTCGGCGGCCGTCTCCCAGTGGATGCCGGCGATCATCTCGTCCCACGCCTGACCTTCGACGCCCATGGCCGCGACCGCCTGGCTCACCGCGACGCCCGATACGTGACCGTTGCGGCCGGTGAGCGTCGCGCCGACGGTTCCCGAGTGGTACACCGCGCGGCCCACGTTCGCGCCGGGGTTGATGCCCGAGACGATCAGGTCGAACGGCTGCTCGCCGAACGCGCCGAGGCGGGCGAACATCACGCACAATGCGGGCGGACCGTTGACGGTCCAGGTCTCGACGTCGCACTCCGGGATCGACGATCGATGGATCTCGGGTTGGAGCAGGTGCAGCGCGCCGAGCGCGGCGCCGGCACCGGAGAACTCGCGGTCCGGGGCAGCGACGATGACCTCGTGGTCCCCGTCGAGCGTGCACATCGAGCGGACGAGGACGTGCAGGCCCTCCGAGTCGATGCCGTCGTCGTTGGTCACCAGGATGCGCATGGAGACCATCCTCGCAGGACGATTCGGCGATCGCGTCAGCAGCCGGTCATGTTCATCCGGAGTTCGATTGGGCGAGATCGAGCTGCAACAGCACCATCGTGCGCCAGGTGTCGAACGTGAATCCGATGTCGGGCATCCGTCCCACCTCGACGAACCCGCGCCGACGGTGGAAGGCGATCGATCGTTCGTTGAGCGCGTCGATCGTCGCCACCATCCGCTTCAACCCGTTCGCCCGAGCGGCCGATTCGAGCTCGTCCATGAGCAGGGTCGCTGCTCCGGACCCCCGGGCGCGGTCGTCCACGTAGACCGAGTGTTCGCACACGAATCGGAAACCCTCGCGGCACGTGCTCTCCCGGAAGTCGCCGTAGCTGGCGACCCCGATCACGTCATCGACACCGTCGGTCCCCTCGGCAACCGCCACGAGCACGGGGCGACCGGAGTCGAACCGACTGCGCATCCACTCCCGTCGTTCCTCGACCGTGTGGAGCGTTTCGGTCCACTCCGCGTCGCCCGCGGGGATCGCCTGATTGAAGATGTCGGTGATCCGATCGGCGTCGGCCTCGCTCGCGGAACGGATGATGATCTTCATCTCGCCGCCAGTGTGTCAGACCGGCGACGCAGGAACTCAGGATCGGGTGCCGAGCGCGTTCGTGACCGTCGGCGGGGGCGGCGGTTGCGGAGGCGTCCGTCGCTGACTGGCGCGGGTGAACGCCGTGATTCCGATCAACACGAGCACCATCCCCACCACCTGCAACGGTTGCACCGCTTCACCGAGGATCAGGAACGCGAAGAACACGGCGAGCGCCGGCTGAGCGGTCTGCATGATCGTGATCGTGGCGATCGGCAGGTGCTGCTGCGCGAACGCGACGCACCCGTGGGCGACCATTCCCGTGAGCACCGCGAGTCCGGCCGCGACCAGCCAACCCCGCGCGCTCATCGCGAAGATCTCGTCGCCGGCGATCAGCACCGCCATCGGAATCGTCGTGATCAACCCGAGCGGCATCATGCAGGCCATGAACGACACGGTGTCGACGCCCGCGGCGCGGGCTCGTTTCGTGAACAGGAGGTAGCTCGTCCACGAGCACAGGACGAGCAACATGATCAGGTCACCAGCGAGGGTCGCCGTTCCTCCGGACGTTCCGAAGAACAGCACGAACGTCACGCCGACGAGCGAGATCAGCCCGAACCGCAGCGCCGACCAATTCGGCC
Organism: Ilumatobacter nonamiensis YM16-303; assembly: GCF_000350145.1. Taxonomy (GTDB): domain Bacteria; phylum Actinomycetota; class Acidimicrobiia; order Acidimicrobiales; family Ilumatobacteraceae; genus Ilumatobacter_A; species Ilumatobacter_A nonamiensis. The sequence goes on from NZ_BAOL01000145.1 coordinate 2,083, forward strand.
GTTCGTCGAACACGACCGCCCCGAGCGGGACGACGAGGAGCGGGGTCATCGTCGCGATGAATTCGGCGTGGGCGATGCTCGTCTTCGTCACCGCAGTGAACAGCAACGAGATGTTCAACCCGAAGAACAGTCCGGCAGGGGCGACCAACGTCCACGTGCGCCGGTCGGGGAGCGGTCGCTTGGCCACGAGCAGGTAGCCCCACCACGTCGCGACCGACATCCACATCCTCCAGAACGCGAGCACCACCCCGGTGACGGCGGCCCACTTCACGATCGGGGTCGACAGCGAGAACGCGACGACCGCCGCGGTCATCGCGATCAACCCGACGCGTGAGTTCGAATCGCTCAATGCAGCTCGTCGCCGGAGATCTGGCCGGTGTCGACCTCGTCGGCGGCACCGGCCGATTGCGGGCGGTCGTCCGGATGATCGGCCACCAGCAGATCCGGTTCGAGATAGATCACGGTCGCCGTCGGGGCGGCGGCGCGGATCGCGTTCTCGGTGCGGTTGATCGCGGCGACGAGTTGGTCGGCACTGAGCGCCGAGTCGTACTCGATCTTGGCGCCGACGAGCACTTCGTCGGGTCCGATGTGCTGGGTGCGGATGTGGATCAGGCGCTCGACACTCGCGCTGGTCTCGATCGCACCGATGATCGCGGAGCGGTCCTTGTCGCCGGCGGCCTCACCGATCAGCAGACCCTTCATCTCGATGATCAGGACGATCGCGATGATGATCAGCAGGATCCCGATCGAGATCGACCCGACGGCGTCCCAGCGCGGGTCGTCGGTGAAGTTGGCCATCAGCACGCCGCCGAGAGCCAGGAACAGGCCGGTCTCGGCGCCGATGTCCTCGAGCAGCACGACCGGGAGTTCGGGCTGTTTGGTGGTGCGGATGAACGTCCACCAACTGACGGTCTCGGGCTTGACGTGCCGGGCTTCCTTGACGGCCGTCCGCAGCGAGTACGACTCGAGCAGGATGGCGAACACCAGGATGCCGATCGCGATCGACAGGCTTTCGATCTCGTGCGGATGGCGGAACTTCTCGATTCCTTCGTAGAGCGCGAACATGCCGCCGAGTGAGAACAACACGAGCGACACGGCGAACGCCCAGAAGTAGCGCTCGCGTCCGTACCCGAACGGGTGCTGTGGAGTCGCTTCCTTCTTGGCGCGTGCGCTGCCGAGCAGCAGCAGGCCCTGGTTGCCGGTGTCGGCCACCGAGTGCACGGCTTCGGCGAGCAGGCTGGCAGAAGCCGTGAGCAGGAATCCGACGAATTTCGCGATGGCGATTCCGCCGTTCGCGAGCATCGCCGCCAGGACGGCTTTGCGACTTCCCTCGGTCATGCATCGACTGTAGCCAGGCGCTCCGTGACGGGTCGGACCCGTCGCGTGACGCCTACCAATCGGGGAGGTCGAGCCAGGCGGTGGCTGCGGCGGGGTCGCCGACGATGTTGAGCGCCGAACGGTCGGCGCGCCCCATGAGTACGAGCAGCAGGTCGGCGGCGGGTGCTCGGAGTGCCGCGTCGCCCTTGCGGTGCTCCGCCGCGAGTCGGTACTCGCCGTTCTCCGTCCACACGATCCACTCCCCGGATCCGTCCGGCAGATCGTCGTCGGTGCAGTGGACGTGCAGGCTGGTGCTCGGCAGTTCGCCCTCGTAGCGCTGGAGCACCCGCGGCAGACCGAGCTCGAAGTACTCCGCGATCGCGGTCGCGGCGAGTCGCCCGTCGAGGTCGGACGCACCGGTCGCGGCCACCTCGGCATCCCATCGGTGGATTGCCGTCTCGACCATCTGACGACGCGACCACACCCAGGCTCGCTGCTCGAACGGGAACGGATGCCACGTCGGCTCATCCGGAGGGGTGGCCTCCAGGATCGATGTCAGGGCCTCGGCTCCCTGGCGCATCCAGGCGCCGAGCTCGTCCGCGTCGGCCTCGGAGGACGGCTCCTCGATCAGGCCGGCATCGGGAACCGCGGCGGCTTCGATCGCCAGTGTCGCCCAGCGGTGGATGAAGCCGACGTGCCCGCCGAGCTTGCGGAGATCCCACCCCGGGCACGCATCGACCGGTGCGGTCAGGTCGCCGGTCTCGAGACAGATCGCGATCCGGTCCGCGTCGCGTCGCACCCGATCGAGCCGTTCATCCAATTCGATCAGAGCGTTCACGATCGCCTCCCTCGGCTGCGCATGGAGGCGACGGTAGCCTTTTCGTCATGAGTCCCCTCGAAGCCATGGCGAGCGAGTCCGACAGCGCATCGACGAGCGAACCGATCATCACGATCACGCCGGAGGCGATCGAGAACTTGCTCGAGATGCGAGACGACGAGGCCGACGGCGACCAGCTCGGCCTGCGCCTCGCGATCGTGTCGAACCCGGGCGAAGAGTTCCGGTACGACCTGTCGTTCGAGGAATTCCTCAAGGCCGACTTCGAGGACGAGGTCCGCACGCACGACGGCCTGAAGGTGATCATCCCCGGCAAGGACGTCGAACTGCTCACCGGTGCCACGCTCGACTACACGTCCACGCAAGGTCTCGTGATCCGCAATCCGAACAAGCCGGAGGCGCCGAACGTCGAAGGTCTGACGAGCGACGACGCGCTGTCCGCAGAAGTCGAAGCGCTCGTCGCCGGTGAGGTCAACCCGGCGCTCGCCGCGCACGGGGGCTTCGTCACCTACGTCGGCCACGACGGTGAGGGCACCGCCTACATGACGATGGGCGGCGGTTGCCACGGTTGCTCGATGAGCAAGATGACCATGCTCGAAGGTGTTCAGACGATGCTCTCGGATGCGATCGACGAGATCGAGAAGGTCCGCGACCTCACCGATCACTCGACGGGGGAAAACCCCTTCTACAGCTGACCCGAGAGTGTTCGTCGGTGTTCGGCACCCACGAACGTCTACCTGCGGGCGAGGCGGCGGAGCGGGGGTTCGGTCTTCGGCGGTTGTTTGCGGGGTGGCAGTTCACCCAGCACGCGCGTCGAGATCTCGGTGATCTCGCGCACGGCACGCTCGAACGCCTCCTCGGTCGCCGCTGACGTCTTCTGGACGCCGGTGATCTTGCGCACGTACTGACGAGCGCCCGCCTCGATCTCCTCGTCGGTCGCCGCGGGTTCGAGGCCGCGCAGTGTGGTGATGTTCCGGCACATCAGCGTGCCACCAGGTCGTGTGTCTCCGGATGCGCATGGATGTAGTCGGCAGCGAACGGGCACAACGGTCGGAGCGTCTGGCCGTTGGCGCGGAGCGACTCGACGACGCCGTCCATCAGCTGCTCGGCGTAGCCGTTGCCGCGATGCGCAGGGGCGGTTTCGACGTGGGGAATCGTGACGACGTCGCGGTCGATCCGGTAGTCGGCGAGGCTTACCCGTTCGCCGTTGACGTGAAGCTCGAATCGAGACGACGTGGCCTCGTCGCGGAATTGCAGGTCGGGTTCGGACATGCACCGAGCGTATCCGGCCGCTATGGTAATTCTCAATGACTGAGAATCATTCGGCCCACGACCACCGCCACGATGGCGCGCGGTTGGGGCTCGCGGCCGGGGTGAACACGCTGTTCGGCGTCGTGCAGATCGTGGTCGGCCTGGCGATCGGGTCGGTGGTCGTGCTCGCCGACGCAGCGCACCAGGCGGTCGACGCACTCGGGTTGATCACGGCGTTCGTCGCCGTGCGCATCGCGCGACGGCCGGCATCGCGCGACTGGTCGTACGGGTTCGGCAAGGCCGACGCGCTCGGCGGGTTCGTGTCCGCACTGCTGCTCCTGGGTTCGGTGGCATGGATCACGGTCGAGTCGATCCGGCGGTTGATCGAGCCTCAGCCGGTCGACGGCGCCGGGGTGATCGCCATCGGTGTGGTCGCGATCATCGTGAACGGCGCGGGCGTCCTCCTCGTCGGACATGGGCACGGCGACGAAGCGGTGTCGATGCGCGCCGCACGGCTGCACCTGCTGACCGACCTCGCCGGCTCGGTGGTGGTCGTCATCGCCGGACTGTTGCTGGTCACGACCGACCTGACCTGGATCGACCCGGTTGCATCCCTGCTCGTGTCGGCCGCGGTGCTGTGGTCGACCGCCCGCCTGATCCGGTCGGCGACCGCGATCCTGCTCGACCGCGCTCCGGTCGACGTCTCGACCGCGCAACTCGAGTCGATGCTGGTCGATCACCCCGACGTCGATGTCGCGCATCATGTCCACATCCGCTCGCTCGGCGGTGGCCGACGGACTGCGTCGGCGCACGTGGTCGTCCACGGAGCGACTTCGGTGCATCGGTCGCAGGAGATCATCGACGATCTGGCCGGTTCGATCGACGCACGGCTCGGAATCGAACACGTCACCCTGCAGGTCGAGTGCGAACACCACTGCACCGACTCTGACAATCTGGCTCCGTGACCGATCTCCACTCCGACCAGGAAGCTTCCGAGCACACGATCAGACTCCGTTTCGGCGGTGCGATCGGTCCGAGCGACATCGAGATCGCGAAATGATCGTCTCGTTCCCGGCCCAGCTGAATGCGCTCGCCGACGCACGACCCGACGAGCCCGCCGTCACCTGTGGAGCATCGACGGTCACCCGGGCCGAGCTCCGTTCGGCCTCCCGGCGCATGGCGCGGGAGCTGCAATCGCTCGGTGTCGAACTCGGTGACTTCGTGACCGTGGCCCTTCCGAACTCGGTCGACTGGTTCGTTGCGTACGTCGCGTGTTGGAACATCGGAGCGGTGCCGCAACCGGTGTCCGCGAAGCTCCCGGCTCGTGAACTCGCGGCGATCGTCGACCTCGCGCGATCGAAGGTCGTGATCGGCGCGCCGGACTCCGCCGTGGCGCTGATCCCGGACGACACCCATCACCTTCCGATCGGGCACGTCACCGGTCCCGAGTTCTCCGACGAGCCGTTGCCCGACGCCACGTCTCCGGCGTGGAAGGCCCCGACCTCCGGTGGTTCGACCGGGCGGCCGAAGCTGATCGTCTCGGGTGACCCGGCGCTCTGGGACACCGACCCGGCACCGCGGTTCGGTCTCGCCGAGAACGGATGTCTCGTGATGCCCGGCCCGCTGTACCACAACGGTCCCGGGGTCTGGGCGTGCCAGGCCCTGCTCTCCGGGAGCCACGTCGTGCTGCTTCCCCGCTTCGATGCCGAGCAGACGCTGGCCGAGATCGAGCGACACGGCTGCGACGTGACCTACATGGTGCCGACGATGATGAAGCGGATCCTGCGCCTCGACGACGAAGTCCGATTCGGTTACGACCTGTCGTCGCTGCGCGTCCTCTGGCACCTGGCCGAGCCGTGTCCCGCCTGGCTGAAGCAGGCCTACATCGACTGGTTGGGGGCCGAGTGCATCTTCGAGTTGTACGCCGGAACCGAGGCTCAGGCGGCCACGATCATCACCGGGACCGAGTGGCTCGACCACCGTGGCTCGGTCGGCCGCGTGTCGAGCGGTGAGATGAAGATCTGCGACGAGGACGGCAACGATCTTCCGGTGGGCGAGCAGGGTGAGGTGTGGATGCGCTCCACCCGCGGGACGCCGACGTATGAATATCTCGGAGCGGAACCCAAGAAACTCGACGGAGGGTGGGAGTCGCTTGGTGACATCGGGTGGTTCGACGAGGACGGATACCTCTACCTCGGCGACCGCGTGGCGGACATGATCCTCAGCGGGGGAGCGAACATCTACCCGGCCGAGGTCGAGGCCGCCCTGAACGAGCACGAGGCGGTCCACTCCTGTGCCGTGATCGGGCTGCCGCACGAGGAACGTGGCAATGACGTCCACGCGATCGTCCAGGCCGACCCGGCCGAGGTCTCCGACCGTGACCTTCTCGACCATCTCGCGGAACGCATCGCCGTCTACAAACTGCCGCGCTCGTTCGAATACGTCGACGAACCGCTGCGCGACGACGCCGGCAAGGTCCGACGGTCGGCGCTGCGTGACCAGCGCGTTCCTGCTGCCAACAGCTGACGATCGCGGTTCGGGTCAGTGGGCGAGCGCGTGTTCCACGTCGGCGAGGATGTCGACGGTCTCCTCGAGGCCGACCGACATGCGGATCAGCCCTTCGGTGACGCCGGTGGTCGCTTGTTCGTCGGGCGTGAGGCTGGCGTGGGTCGTGGTGGCCGGGTGGCACACCAGCGTCTCGGGCCCGCCGAGTGACGTCGCGACCCGACACAGTTCCACCCGTGAGAGGAAGCAGTCGACGGCGTGTCGGGAGCCCAGATCGAACGCGAGCACCGTGCCGTACTGGAGGAGCTGCCGCTGTGCGATCGCAAACTGTGGGTGCTCGCTCAACCCGGGATAGTGCGTGGCCGCAACGGCTGGGTGGTCGGCGAGCATGACCGCGAGCGAGCGTGCGGATTCGTTCTGCTGGCGGGTGCGAACCCCCAGCGTACGCACGCCCCGTAATGCGTTCAGCGCGTCGAACGGCGACGGCGTGGCGCCGTGCAGCACGGCGTACGCCCAGATCTCCGCGAGCAGGTCGGCGTCGCCCGAGATCACGCCGAGCGTGGCGTCGTTGTGGCCGGCGATGCCCTTGGTGGCCGAGTGCAGCGCGATGTCGACCCCGTGGTCCAGCGGCCGTTGACCGAGTGGCGTGGCGAAGGTCGAATCGACGACCGTGAGCGGGCCCTTGATCGCACCGAGTTCGTCGAGGTCGGCCAGCTCGAGTCGAGGGTTCGACGGCGTCTCCGCGAGCACGACCATCGTGCGCCCGGGCTGCACGGCGTCGGCGAACGCGCCGGGTGTGGTCACGTCGACGAACGTGGTCTCGATCCCGAGGCGGGCACACGGTCCCTGGAGGAAGGCGATCGTCCCGGCGTACAGCTGACGTTGGGCGACGATGTGACTCCCCGACGAGCAGAGCGCCAGGACGGTCGAGGCGACGGCGCCCATCCCGGACGCGAAGGCCAGCGACTCCTCGGCGCCTTCGAGCTCGGACATCGCCTCCTCGAACGAACGCACCGTCGGGTTGCAGTAGCGGCTGTAGAAATCGCCGTGGCGGATCGCCGTGGCGCGCCGGTGGGCGTCGTCGAGCGACTCCGACTCCCAGACCGACGATGCCCACAGCGCCGGCGCGAGCGACCGGCCACTCGCGGCGCGTCCTGCCGTGATCGCACGGGTGACGGGAGACGGTTCGGGCACCGCGCGGTCGTCGGTCATGGCGAGCCAACATATCCGGTCGGTTCGATCAACCCGGCGTGCGTTGGGGCGGGCCGTGGCCCATATCCTGCGGATGTGGCCGACCGGTTGGATCGCGACGACGTGAGCCGCATCCTCGCGCGGGCACAGGACATCGAGACACATGCCGGCGCGACCGATGCCGGATCCGGGATCGAGCCGGAGGCACTGATCGAGGCGGCGACCGAGGTCGGGATCGACCCGAACGCGGTGCGCGATTCGCTCGCGATCGAGCGGTTGAGCGTCGAAGCCGGCGAGGCGCGCCGACTCGACCGACTCGCCGGTTCGGCCTCCGTCCTGGTCGAGCGCGAGGTCCCGCTGCGGGTCGGAGATGCGCTGGACGGGATCGAGGCGTGGCTCACGTCGGTGCACTGGCTCGTGTGCGATCGCCGATCGGAATCGTCGTTGCACGCTCGCCGACGGACGGATGCCTCGGCCAAGGCCGGTCGCACGGTGTCGGGGGTCCGCGGCTACCACAATGTGGGCCGGGTCGCCGCGCTGCAGGCCGAGGCCGTTCCGCAGGTGGTCGGTTCGACTCCGCACCGTCCCCGCACGATCGTGCGCATCCGGGCCGACCGCGGTGAGGCCCGGACGCTTCGACTCGCCGGTGGTGGGGCCGTCGGTGTGGCCGGAGCCGGCGCCGGCACGCTCGCCGTGACCTCGGGATTCGCGGTGCTCGCGCCGGTGATCGCGCTCCCGCTGCTGGTGGGCGGGTACGGCCTCGCGCGGACCGGCCGCGGACAGGCCGACCGCTTGGAACTGGAACTCGAGCGCCTCCTCACCCACGTGGCGCGAGGCGAGCGTCCCGAGGGTCTGGTCGGCCGAGCGGTACGACGCGCCCGCCGCTCCGTCGATCCGTCCCACCGGTGAGCCAACCCACGCCCCGGTGGGGTTTCGCTCACCGGAAACGGCCGATCCCCCGAAGCG
>NZ_BAOL01000144.1 GCF_000350145.1 Ilumatobacter nonamiensis YM16-303
CGTCAGGGCGATCTCGTCGCGGTTGCCGGGATCGAGGACATCTACATCGGCGAGACGCTGGCCGACCCGGAGAATCCGGTCGCGCTGCCGATCATCGAAGTCGACGAGCCGGCGCTGTCGATGACGATCGGAATCAACACCTCACCGCTCGCCGGGCGGGAAGGCAAGAAGTTGACCGCGCGGCTGGTGAAGGCCCGGCTCGACCAGGAGCTCGTCGGCAACGTGTCGATGCGCGTCCTGCCGACCGAGCGTCCCGACGCCTGGGAGGTTCAGGGCCGCGGCGAGTTGCAGCTGGCGATCCTCGTCGAGCAGATGCGCCGGGAGGGCTTCGAACTCACCGTCGGCAAGCCGGTCGTGTTGACCAAGGAGATCGACGGCAAGGTGCACGAGCCGGTCGAGCGCGTCACGATCGACGTTCCCGACGAATACATGGGAGCGGTGACGCAGCTGCTCGCGACGCGCAAGGGACGCATGCAGAACATGGGCGGAACCGGATGGATCCGGCTCGACTACCTCGTCCCGGCGCGTGGACTCATCGGCTTCCGAACCGAGTTCATGACCGAGACGCGTGGCACGGGCGTCCTTTCGCACACCTCGGAGGGCTACGAGCCGTGGGCCGGCGAGATCCGTGCCCGCGCCCAGGGCGTGCTCGTCGCCGACCGCACCGGGCCGGTCACGAACTACTCGATGATCAACCTGCAGGAGCGTTCGACCCTCATGGTGTCGGCCGGCCAGGAGGTCTACAGCGGGATGATCGTCGGCGAGAACTCCCGCGCCGGTGACATGGACGTGAACATCTGCAAGGAGAAGAAGCAGACCAACGTGCGCGCGTCGTCGTCGGATCAGACCGTCAACGTCACGCCGCCGAAGCTGCTCTCGCTCGAAGGTGCGCTGGAGTTCATCAGCATCGACGAATGTGTCGAGGTCACCCCCTCGAACATCCGGATCCGCAAGGTCGAACTCGACCCCACGATCCGCAACCGCGCCGCCAAGAAGGCCGCCCACGCCGACTGATCGTGCCGGGACGTGACGGTCAGACCCGTGACGTCACGCTAGGGGCCGGTGACGAGAGCGCCGTCCGGTTCGTGGAGGCTGCTGGCGATGTTGTCCTGGTGGTGCAGTGCGACGGCTTCCCAGGCGAGCAGGCCGACCCGGCAGCGTTCCCAGTGGTTGCCGTAGACCTCGCACTCGCTGGCACCGTCCTGGACGACGCACCCGCTGTCGCCATCGGTGACCGCGTTGCCGTCGACAACCGCCTGCGTTCCGCCGTCGACGTCGACGGCCCGCATCGTCCAGGTGATCCGGTTGCCGTGGACGTGGGCACTCTCGCAATGGTCGAGATGGATTCCCCAACTTCCTGCGGAGATCGTGTTGCCGTGGACGTTCGAGCCGGTCGTCTCGTTCAGCCGGATCGAGCAGAGGTGGCCCGACAAGCGATTCGAATCGATGACGTGTCCGCCACCTCGGCGCAGGTCGATGCCCACGTCGTCGCGACCTCCTGCGAGGTTGCACCGGGAGACGTGGAGTCGGTCGGCGTTCGTCCCGACGAGCCCCGTCGCCGTGACGGCGCGAAGCAGCACGTCGTCGGCTCGGACCTCGACAACCCCCTTGACCGTGCAGCCGAGCACCGTTGCGGAGTTTCCCGTGACCACGACGGGCACCGCGTTTCCGGTGACGTGCGCGTGTTCGAGTCGAGCGTTCTCGCCGAGGTCGACGGCCGGTCCCGACTCGCCGGAGAGAGCTCCGGGTCCAGCGACCGCGATCGTCGTGCGATCCGGGCCGAGCCCGCGGACGACGACACCGGGAGGGACCGAAGCCGGACCCTCGTACACCCCGTCCCCGAGTTGCACGATCGCGCCGGGTCTGACGTCCGCGAGCAGCGGTGCGAGCGGAACCGGCGATGGCGGCGGCGACTCGAACAACTCGTCGGGACGGTCGGCGACGTCGAGTGAGATGCGGTACATCGCAACGTCGGGTCCGGACGGGCGGGTTCCCGCGGGGTGCCGTTCGATGTGCAGTCCGTCGGTGTCCTGGTACCAGGTCATCTCGGCGTCCCGGTCGCCGACGAGTTCGACGGTGCGAACCTTCCATGCAGCGCTGTGCAACTCGGCCAGACGGCCGTGTCCGGCGACGTCGATCGCGAGCACCTGTCCGTCGTCGGCGACGTATCGCACGTCGCCGTCGCCCCAGACGGTCCACGGCCTGGTCCCTGCGAGCGTCGGTCCGTACGCTCGGATCCATCGTCCCGCATCACGAATCGGACCGGCCTGTTCCGGGAGAACGATCCCGTCGGCGTCGGGGCCGACCGCGAGCAACAGGTTGCCGCCCTTGGCCACGACCTCGGTGTAGAGGGCGACGACGCCGCGTGCGGTCAGCCGGTGCTCGTCGCGTTCGGCCCGGTTGTATCCCAGGCTGGCGCCGAGCCCGCGGATGAGCTGCCACGGACCGTCGACGATGTCGTCGGGCGGTTGGCCGTGGAATGTCCGAACTCGCCCCGCGGCCTCGTCGATCGAGTCCGCGGAAGTCCCCCACCCGTCGTCGATCACGATGTCGACATCGATTCGACGCACCCCGGCGAGGAGGTCCGTCGTGTCCGGCGCGACCCCGTCCTCGGTGAGACGCCGCCCGTCGCAGCAGAGCATCGCCGATCCATGCCGGTCGACGAGGTCGATGATCTGCGACTCCGCCTCCCCGGCGTCGACGAGTGAGTAGAAGCTCCCGAGTTCGATGCCGTGGCGCTCGCACGCCGCGGCGTACTCGCTCATCACGTCGCGATGCGGTCCGTCCTCGGTCAGCGGACGGGTCGACCCCGGCGCGTCCCACCACGTCCAGCCATCGTCGTACTTCGCGACCAGGATCGAGTAGTTCGCGCCGGAGTCCGACACGAGTTGTGCCCAGTCCTCGGCGTCGAACCGTTCGTAGGTGAGCAGCGGGACGAAGTCGTCGAACGTCGCGACGTGGCCCCAGCGATCCCGGTGGTGCGCGAGTACCTCGACGAGCGGTGTGGTCGGATCCGAGGTTCCGGGAGGCGCTTCACCCAGCAGTCTCTGGTACTGCGCGGCATCGGCACCGATCGGTGCCCAGCCAGGGACGCTCGCGGGGCTGGCATGGACGAACAGCCCGAATCGTCGCTCGCTCCACCATGCCGGCATCGTCATCGGAGACCGAGTCTCGCGCGTCGTCCCTCCCGCGATTCAACGAAGGGCCTCCGATTGAAGGTCCGCATCGCGGCGGATCTATCGTCACCTCGATGAAGCTCTCGATGATGATCAACTACTCCGGTGATTTCCACGCCGACGTCGCGAAGGTCGTGGAACTGGAGAAGGCCGGCCTCGACGTGGTGTGGGTGCCGGAGGCGTACAGCTACGACGCCGTTTCCCAGATGGGCTACCTCGCGGCGAAGACCGACACGATCGAGATCGGCTCCGCGATCATGAACGTCTTCTCGCGGACGGCGACGTGCATGGCGCAGACCGCCGCAGGTCTGGACTACGTGTCGGGCGGACGGTTCATCCTGGGTCTCGGTGCATCGGGTCCGCAGGTGATCGAGGGCTTCCACGGCGTGCCCTACGAGAAGCCGATGCCGCGGATCCGTGACTACATCAACGTCTGCCGGATGACGCTCAAGCGGGAGAAGGTCGTCTACGACGGCCCGACCGTCCAGGTTCCCCTTCCCGAGGGCGAAGGCACCGGGCTCGGAAAGCCGCTGAAGCTGATCAACCACCCGGTACGTGACACGGTCCCGATCTTCTGGGCCAGCCTGATGGGTCTCTCCGTCAAGGCGACAGCGCAGCACGCCGACGGATGGCTGCCGATCTTCTTCGACCCCGAGAAGTTCCACGATGTCTGGGGTGACGAGATCAAGGCGGGCACCGCCGAGCGCGATGCCGACCTCGGCCAATTGCAGATCTCCGCCGGTGGCATGGTCGCGATCGGCGAGGAACTCGTCGGCGACAAGGCGAATGCGATCCTCGACTTCGCCCGTCCGTCGACCGCGCTCTACGTGGGTGGCATGGGTGCGCGCGACAAGAACTTCTACAACACGATCATGCAGAAGTACGGCTACGTCGACGAGGCGATCGCGATCCAGGACAACTACCTGTCCGGCGAGAAGGAGAAGGCGGCGTCGCTCGTGCCGAGCGAGATGCTGGCGAACACGAACCTCGTCGGGCCGAAGAGCTTCGTGAAGGAGCGCCTCGCCGCGTACAGCGAAGCCGGGGTCACCCACCTCAGCGTCAACGCGGTCGGCGCGGACCCGGTCTCGACGATCGAAGAACTCAAGACGCTCCTTCCCTGATCTCTGAGTTCAGACCATGCCGCGGAGCCACCAGAGGCTGAGCGACCAGGCGGCCGTGAGCAGGAGGAACGCGGCGAGCGCCCAGCGCCAGGTGAGTTCCTTGGTGATCTCGATCTCTTCGCCGAGCGTGTCGCCGAGGCTGTCGCGAACTTCGTCGTACGCATCGGCCAGCGCATCGCCGGACTGTGCCTCGTACGCCTGGCCACCGGTCATCTCCGCGACGGTTTCGAGTTCGTCGGGCACGACGGGGACCGGGTAGATCTCGCCGTTGATCGGATCGGTGATGAATCCGTCGGCGGTTCCGAATGCGATCGTGAACACCGGAACACCTGCGTCGGCCGCGACCTCGGCTCCGACGATGGTCGGCTGTCCGATGGTCGTTTCGCCGTCGGTGAGGAGCACGATCGCGCCCGGCGCGAGATCGTCATCGGGTGCCGACTCGTCGTCCTGGTCGTCGGCGGCGTCGGTGAGCAGGTTGGTCGACACGATGATCGCGTCGCCGATCGCCGTCGACTCGTCGAGTTCCAGACCATCGACCCGATCGTTCACCCGGTCACGATCGAGTGTCGGCTCGACCTGTACGCGGACGACGCCGGCGAACGACACGAGACCGACCTCGACGTCGTCGTCGACCTCATCGATGAAGTCCCGGGCGGCCACTTTCGCGGCCTCCAGACGGTTGGGAGCGACGTCGGTGGCCTCCATCGACAGCGACACGTCGAACAGCACGAGGATCCGACCCTCGCTGCGGGTCCGCTCGGACGTGTGCTCGACGGGCCGCGCGATCGCGATGACCGCCACCGCCAATCCGAGGAGCTGAAGGGCCGCGACCACGTGGCGCCGCCAGTGCGGCCGCTTCGGGGCCACGCGGTCGAGCAGATCGACCTGAGTGAAGCGCACTTGCGCCGCCTTGCGCCACACCAGCGACGCGACGTAGCCGGCACCGAGCGCCACGACGATGAGGAGGAGCCACAGTCGTTCCGGGTCGAGGAAGTCGGGAAGGATGGCGCCGGTCACGCGGGTACCGAGCAGGGTGGAACTCACCGAGGCATCACCCCGCCGCGTACCGCCTGGACTCGCTTGCGCTGGACGTGGGTGATGATGGAAGCGAGCCAATCGTCGGCAGTCGACAACTCGACGATCTCGGCATGGGCGCGCCTCAGTCCGGCAAGTCGTCGGGCCCGCTCCTCGGCGGCAGCCTCGGCGAATCGGCGTTGCACCTTGGCGGTCACACGCACCTCACGGCCGTGTCCGGTCGAGGGGTCGACGAGTTGGACGAGGCCGATCGGCGGGACATCGAACTCGCGAGGGTCCGACACCACGAGGGCGAGGAGTTCGTGGCGCAATCCAGCCCGACCGAGCGGTTGGATCCACTGTTCACCGGTGAAGTCCGACACCACGGCCACGAAGCCGCGTCGGTTGGCGATCGCTCCCACCCGGTCGATCGCTCCCGCGAGGTCGGCCAGGCCGGCACCATCAGCAGGCGGCGCCGACGCGAGCGATGCCAGGATCGCGCGGACCTGGTTCACTCCGGCCCGGGGAGGCATCACGTGCAACCGTCGGCCGGCGACGAGCACCGCTCCGAGCCGGTTCTGGGCCCGAGCCGTGAGGAAACCCACCGTGGCGGCTGCGGCCATCGCGGTCTGCGCCTTGTCGTTCTGCTGGGTGCCGAAGTCCATCGTGGCCGACACGTCGACGACGAGCCACGCCAGCAGGTCACGGTCGGCGATCTGCTCGCGGATGTAGGTCTCGTTCGTGCGGGCGGTGACGTTCCAATCGATCCGGCGGACGTCGTCTCCGGGTTGGTACAGCCGCGACTCGCCGGGCTCGGAACCGTGTCCGGGCGTGAGTCCCTGGTGGTTGCCGTGCAGCACCCCGTCGAGACGGCGGGTGATCATCAGCTCGAGTGATCGGAGGTGCTCGGCGACGGAATCAGGAGTCGGGCCCTGGACCCACCCTCCCGCCGTCGACCGCGGGGTCGCCGGCGGAAGCTCTGTCGGGGGAGCGGTCGGGCTCGACGAGGTCGGCTGCACACTCAGCTCCGCGAGAACGCGTCGTTCGGCTTCGGCGAGACCCAGTGGGCGGGTACGGCCGCCAGCATCCGGTTGATGATGTCGTCGGTCGTGATGTCCTGGGCCAGTGCGTCGTAGGTGAGGAGCAGGCGGTGGCGCAGGATCTCCGGTGCGAGGTCGAACACGTCCTGAGGCGTGGCGTAGGTGCGGCCGCGGAGCAGCGCGAGCGCCCGGGCGCCACGCACGAGGTTGATCGTGGCGCGGGGGCTGGCCCCGAGGCCGATGATGTCGTCGAGGTCACCGAGGTTGAAGCGCCCGGGGTTGCGCGTGCACTGCACGAGGTCGACCGCGTACTGCGCCACCGACCGGTCGACGAACACCTCGTCGGCACGGTGCTGCAACTGGATCAACTCGTCGAGCGTGATCACCTGCTCGGGGACCGGAAGCGACGTGGTGATGCCCATCCGGTCCAGGATCGTGAGCTCCTCGTCCGGCGTCGGGTGATCGAGCACGATCTTCATCATGAATCGGTCGCGCTGCGCGTCGGGAAGGTTGTAGACGCCCTCGGATTCGATCGGGTTCTGCGTCGCGACCACGAAGAACGGCTCGGGCACCGGGTGGGTCACGCCACCGATCGTCACCTGTTGCTCGGCCATCACTTCGAGCAGCGCGGACTGGACCTTTGCCGGTGCCCGGTTGATCTCGTCGGTGAGGAGGAAGTTCACGAACACCGGGCCGAACTCCACGTCGAAGGTCTCGCTGCTGCCCCGGTAGATCCGCGTGCCGACGATGTCGGACGGCAGCAGGTCCGGAGTGAACTGGATGCGTGCGAAGGTGCCGCCGACCACGTTCGCGAGAGTCTCCGCGGCGAGTGTCTTCGCGAGCCCTGGGACGGATTCGAGGAGGCAGTGTCCACGGCACAGGACGCCCACCAGCAACCGTTCGAGCAGGCGGGTCTGGCCGACGATCACCTTGCGCAGCTCGAAGAAGACCTTCTCGAAGGTTTCCGCCGTGTGCTGATCGTCCATCGGAGAAGGCGGCGTCTCGTGCGTCATCGCCGTCGAAACTACTGGCAGAGGAGGCGGAACATCCGGCGACGAGCCGGTGTCGTCCGGTGACCGTATCGTGGTGCTCATGGGTGACGACACCGTGCGCGACGAGGATCCGGTCGACGCTCCCTTCGACGAGCACGAATGGCAGCGAATCGAGGACGAAGAGGTCCTCGCGAAACAGCGCAGGTCCGCGATCGAGGCCGGCCGACGCAAAGGCGGTGTCGCCGGTGCCGCAATGGCGGGCGCCATGCTGGCGTTGTCGGAGATCTACGAGGGTCCGAAGAAGGACGAGATGGTTGCCGTGTCGGAGAGTCCCGACGAGCCGGGTGACATCGACGAGGACGGCATCACGGTCACCGTCGGCGACGTCGACGTGGAGGCCAAGCTCCCCGACGCCGACTCGTGAAATGTGCGTTGGTGACAGTCACCAACACAGATTTCAGGATCGGTAGGCGCCGGGACGGGTGAGCAGGCGGCGATGCCAGCGTGACGGGGTGAGCGCGACGGCACGCGGTTCGTCCTCGAACATCCAGCGCGCGAAGTTGCGCCGGCCCCAGGATCCGCTGGCCTCGATGACGCGGATCGCGCCGCGTGCGCCCCACGGTTTCGCCAGCACGCTCCCGAGCGCGAGCGACATTCGGTGGTCGGCGACCAAGTGGTGCTGGACCTCGCGGGTGTAGATCCGCGTCGCGTCGTCCGGGCGAGACGCGCCCGCAGCCACGAGCGCCTCGGCCGCGATCCGTCCGGTGAGCAGCGCCTGGCCGATTCCCTCGCCGGTCATCACGTCCGTCGCCGCTGCGGCGTCGCCGACGAACAGCACCCGCCCCGAGGTCAGGGGCAGCGAATCGATGCGCGCCGGGATCGGCCAAGCGGTGTGGCGATCCTCCATCGTGAACCCGTCGCCGAGCGCCTCGACGATGTGCGGACGAGCGAGCAGGTCCGGCCAGATCGCCTTGATCTCCTTACCCGTGCGGCTCCCGTCGCGGAGGACGCCGAACCCGATGTTCGCCCGGTTGCCCGGCAACGGGAAGGACCAGGCGTAGCCGGGCAGAAGGTCCGGATCGAACCACACGTGGAGCTCGTGGGCGGCGGTGCCGGTGACGTCCGATGCGTACTGGCGAAACCCGTGCCATTCGCCGAGGTAGCCGGGGTCGTTCGAGCCGGTCGCCTTGCGAACCGGGCTCCACATGCCGTCGGCGGCGATGACGTAGCGGGTGTCGATCGTCAGGTCGTCTGCTTCGACGGTGACCACGTCGTCGGATTCGGAACGACTCGTGTCCAGCGCTCGGAAACCGTGGCCGTCGCGGACATCCGCGCCGGCATCCCGGGCGAGGTCGAGCAGCGCCGAGTCGAGTTCGAGTCGTGGTGCGACGGCGGCATACCGGCCGTCGGTCGGTAGTGGCACGGTCACCTGCCGGCCCGATGGTGACCGCAGCACGGCGCCGTTCACGTCGAACCAGTTGTCCACGCGGCCGGGGTCGAGGCCGAGTTGCTCGAGTTCTCGCAGCGCGAGCGTGGTCAATCCGTCGCCGCAGCACTTGTCGCGTGGGAACACCGCCTTGTCGATGATGACGACCGATCGGCCGGACCGGCAGAGCTCGATCGCCGCCGCGCTTCCGGCCGGTCCACCTCCCACGATCACGACGTCGGCCGACAAGTTCTCCTGCGTCATCGCCCAGGAGGCTACGGGCGACGAGGTCCGGTCGGGTCGGCTTCGTGGGACCGGATCGGGGCCGCCTACGTTTCGGGACATGAGTGGATTGTGTGAAGGCAGGGTCGTCATCGTCACCGGGGCCGGTCGCGGCATCGGACGCGAACATGCACTGAGCCTGGCGCGTCAAGGTGCCAAGGTCGTGGTGAACGATCTCGGTGGAGCGATGGACGGGACCGGCGACGATCGTTCACCGGCGCAGCAGGTGGTCGAGGAGATCACCGCAGCCGGTGGCGAGGCGATCGCCAACGGCGAGAGCGTGTCGGATTGGGACGGCGCGAAGCGCATGGTCGACCAGGCGATCGACACCTTCGGAGACCTCCACGGCGTGGTCAACAACGCCGGGATCCTGCGCGACCGGATGCTGGCGAACATGAGCGAAGACGAGTGGGACGCGGTGATCGACGTGCACCTCAAAGGGACGTTCGCGCCGGCGCGTCACGCTGCGGCGTACTGGCGTGAACAGTCGAAGGCCGGCAAGGAGGTGTCCGGTCGGATCGTCAACACGGCGTCGGTGTCGGGGATCTACGGCAACCCGGGCCAGACGAACTACGGGGCGGCGAAGGCGGGGATCGCGTCGTTCACGAACATCGCCGCGCTCGAACTGGCGCGCTACGGGGTGACGGTCAACGCGGTGGCGCCGGTCGCTCTGACGCGGATGACCGAAGGACTCGGCCCGGCGCCCGAGACCGACGAGGAGCGCGAGGCCCGGTCGCCGAAATGGATCGCGCCGATCGTCACGTGGCTCTGCTCGGAGGAGGCAGCGGGTGTGACCGGCCGGGTGTTCGAGGCGTCGGGTCAGTTCCTCGCCGTCGCCGAGCCGTGGGTGCGTGGTCCGTCGATCGACCCGATCGAGGATCCGACACTTCTCGGGGCGGCCGTCGAAGGCCTGCTCGCCGAGGCCCGCGGCAACACGGGCATGAACGGCGTCACCGGCGGACCACCCCAGAACCTCGTCGCCGGCCTCGGCTGAGCGTTACGTAACGGGTCAGACCCGTCACG
>NZ_BAOL01000143.1 GCF_000350145.1 Ilumatobacter nonamiensis YM16-303
CCATCGGGTGTCTGACACCGGATGGCACGGGATGGCACGTCGTCCGGGTTGGGTTGCTTACCCGCCGGTAACTAGCGTGATCGCCATGACCGAAGCAGTGATCGTCGCAACCGCCCGCAGCCCCATCGGGCGTGCCATGAAGGGGTCGCTCGTCGACCTCCGTCCCGACGACATGTCGGCCCAGATCGTTCGAGCGCTGATGGAGAAGGTGCCCGAGGTGCAGGCCTCCGACATCGAGGACCTGATCATGGGTTGCGGTCAGCCTGCTGGCGAGGCCGGATTCAACATCGGCCGGATGGCGGCAGCGCTGGCCGGTCTCGATGACGTTCCCGGTGTCACCGTGAACCGGTACTGCTCGTCGTCGCTCCAGACGATTCGGATGGCCGCCCACGCGATCAAGGCGGGCGAAGGCGACTGCTTCATCTCGGCCGGGGTCGAGGCCGTCAGCCGCTACGGGTCGGGTGCGTCCGACAGCGCCCCGAACCCGATCTTCCAGGAGCCGGGCAAGCGCACCGCGGCACGTGCCGAGGGTGGCCATCCCGACTGGACGCCGCCGGAGTCCGGGATGTCCGACTTCTACATCGCAATGGGTCAGACCGCCGAGAACGTGCGCGAGATCGAAGGCGTCACCCGCGAAGAGATGGACGAGTTCGGTGCCCGTAGCCAGCAGCGTGCGGTCGCCGCTCAGCAGCGTGGCCACTTCGAGAACGAGATCACTCCGTTGACGCTCCCCGACGGCACCGTGGTGTCGGTCGACGACGGACCGCGTGACGGCACGACGGTCGAGAAACTCGCCGGCCTCAAGCCGGTGTTCCGTCCCGACGGAGAGATCACCGCCGGCAACGCCTGTCCGCTCAACGACGGCGCTGCGGCCGTGATGGTCATGAGCGACACGAAGGCGAAGGCGCTCGGTCTGAAGCCGCTCGCACGCATCGTGTCGTCGGGCGTGACCGGCCTCAACCCGGAGATCATGGGTCTCGGCCCGATCGAAGCGAGCCGTCAGGCGATGGCGCGGGCCGGCATGTCGGCCGACGACATCGACCTCGTCGAGATCAACGAGGCGTTCGCCGCTCAGGTGATCCCGTCGGCCAAGCACCTCGGTTTCAGCCTCGACAAGGTCAACGTCAACGGCGGCGCGATCGCCCTCGGGCACCCGTTCGGCATGACGGGTGCGCGCATCATGACGACGCTCATCAACAACCTCCAGAGCGAGGACAAGACGGTCGGCCTCGAAACCATGTGCGTCGGCGGTGGCCAGGGCATGGCCATGATCATCGAACGCCTCTGAGGCGCCGGCTTCCCCGTCTCGTGCCATCGGGTGTCTGACACCCGATGGCACG
>NZ_BAOL01000142.1 GCF_000350145.1 Ilumatobacter nonamiensis YM16-303
GTTCGCGCACGGAGCGCCGGAACTGATCACGAGTTGGGGGTTGCGTCCGGGCCGAGGCGGGGGAAGTCACCGCGCGACACTTGGCAGATGCACGATCTGGTCATTCGCAACGGACTCGTCGTCGACGGCACGGGTGCCGAACCGCGACCGAACTGCAGCGTCGCCATGGAGGGCGAAGTGATCGTCGCGATCGGCCCCGACGCGGACATCGGCCCCGGTCGCCGCGAGATCGACGCGACCGGGCTGCTCGTGACCCCCGGGTTCGTCGACATCCACACCCACTACGACGGCCAGGCCACGTGGGACGGCGACCTCGAGCCGTCGACGCCGCACGGCGTCACGACGGTCGTGATGGGGAACTGCGGCGTGGGATTCGCTCCGGCCAAGCCCGACGAGCACGACTTCCTGATCGAACTGATGGAAGGTGTCGAGGACATCCCGGGGGCCGCGCTCAGCGAAGGGATCTCGTGGAACTGGGAGTCGTTCCCCGAGTACCTGGACGAACTCGAGCGCGGGGAGTACGCGGCCGACGTCGCCGCGATGATCGCCCACGGTCCGCTGCGCACGTACGTGATGGGCGCCCGCGGTGCCGACAACGAACCTGCCACGTCCGATGACATCGCCCGGATGGCGCAGCTCGTGCAGGAAGCGATCGAAGCCGGAGCGATGGGCTTTTCCACGAGCCGCACGATCGGCCACCGGGCGATGAACGGGGAACCGGTGCCGGGAACCTTCGCCGCCGAGGACGAACTGTTCACGATCGGTCGCGCGATGCAACGCGCCGGGCGCGGCGTGTTCGAGGTGGCGCCGGCGGGGCTCGCGGGTGAGGACCTCGTCGCACCGAAGAAGGAGGTCGACTGGATCTGTCGGCTCGCCGACGAGATCGAGCGCCCCGTCACGTGGTTGATGCTGCAGAACCTCGTCGAGCCCGACGAGTGGAGCGAGCTGATGGATCTGTCGCAAGCCGCGCAGGACGCCGGCCACCGCGTCATTCCACAGGTCGCCGGGCGACCGTTCGGCATTCTGATCGGGCTGTCCACGCGGCACCGCTTCAAGGACATGCCCTCGTTCGCGCCGCTGCTCGAGATGTCGTTCGCCGAACAGGCCGTGGCGATGGGCGATCCCGAGCTCAAGGCCCGACTGATCGCCGAATCGGCCGAGATCATCGAAGCGTTCAAAGAGGCGGAGCCGATGGCGTACGAGGTCGTCAACTCCTACGAGCGCCAGTACACCCTCGGCGATCCTGTCGACTACGAGCCGACCCCCGACCGCAGCATCGCGGCGCTCGCCGAGGCCAACGGCGTCGAACCGATCGAGGAGCTGTACGAACAGCTGCGCGACCGCGACGGCGAAGCGCTCCTGATGATGCCGTTCCTCGGCTACGCCCACGGCAACGGCGACGCGCTGTACGAGATGTTGACGCACCCGGCCGCCGTGCTCGGCCTCGCCGACGGCGGCGCCCACGCCAACTTCATCTGCGACGCGTCGACACCGACCTGGATGCTCACCCACTGGGCCCGCGATCGCAGCCGCGGTCCGAAGTTGCCGCTCGTCGATGTCATCAAGAAGATGACCGCCGACACCGCCGCGTTGTTCGACCTCACCGACCGAGGTGTGCTCGAAGTCGGCAAGCGCGCCGATGTCAACGTGATCGATCACGCGAATCTGCGCCTGCGCGAACCGCGACTCGTTGCCGATATTCCGGCCGGCGGCACACGATTGCTGCAAGCGGCCGAGGGCTACGTGGCGACCGTCGTGCGCGGGGTCGTCACCCGCGAGAACGACGCGTTCACCGGACACCGTCCGGGACGCCTCGTGCGGTCCTGACGCCGGTCGCGGAGGGAGCCGACGATGACGACGCTGCGCGTCAGCGACATCGAGATCTACTACGAGGTGCACGGGCGCGCGCTCGGCGAGGGTGACTGGGTGCTCAACATCGGTGGGACCGGCGGCGACCTCCGCCAGACGTTCCCCGATCGGTCGCCGCTCAACGATCACTTCCGGGTGATCCACTACGACCAGCGCGGGCTCGGTCGGACGAGCAAGCCCGAAGTCGACTACACGATGGCCGACTACGCGGACGACGCGGCAGCGCTGATCGAACAGGTCGCAGGTGGTCGTTGCCACGTGGTGGGAACCAGTTTCGGGGGAATGGTCGCCCTCAACCTCGCGGTACGCCATCCGGAACTCGTCGATCGGCTCGTGCTCCTGGTGACCTCACCCGGCGGTGACCATGCGTCCTACGCCCTCCCGGAACTTCAGCTGCTCGATCCCGCCGAGGCGTTCACGACCCGCATGCGCCTCCTCGATGAGCGTTGGGACCCCGACGCCGAGGAGCCGATCCCCGGTCTGGGGGCGATCTACGAGTTCATCGTGCAGCAACAGCAGGCTGTCGCGCCTCCGCACGTACAAGCAGGGCTCGACCGGCAGCTGGCCGCTCGCGACGGTCACGACGTCGTCGCCGCCCTCGGGACGATCGACCTGCCGACCTTCGTGGGTGCCGGCCGCTACGACGGCCTTGCACCGGCTGCGAACTCCGAGGTCCTCGCCGAACGGATGCCGGACGCGCGACTCGAGATGTTCGAGGGTGGGCACCTCGTGATGTTCCAGGATGGACGCGTCTGGCCCGCCGTCATCGACTTCCTGTCGCGATGACCTCGACCGCCTGATCGACGGGTGTGGTGCCGGCCGTGAGCTGCAACGTCTCGTTCGTGGGCTCATCGAGAACGAGCACCTCGGCCAAGACGGCCGCGACGTCGGCGCGCGAGATCGCGTCACCACTCGCGTCGGCCGACAGCTCGACCACGCCGACCGGGTCGTCGTCGGTCAACCGTGTCGGTCGAACGATGGTGTAGCCGACCCCGCTGGCGCGGAGGTCACGGTCGGCGGCACCCTTCGCCCGCAGGTACACGTCGAACACGTCGTCGCCCTCGTGGTCGGGATCCGCCCCCATCGAGCCGAGCATCACGTAGTGCCCGGCGCCACCGCGACGCGCGACCTCGATGAACTTCACGGCGCCGTCGTGGTCGACCGTCTGCTTGCGCTCTGCGCCGCTGCCAGGTCCTGCACCCGCGGCGAAGAGGACCGCATCGACCGTGCCGATCGCTTCGGTCAGCTCCGCGCCGTCGAGCGATTCGAGGTCGGCCACGATCGGCTGCCCGCCCACGGCTTCGATGTCGCCCGCCTGCGACGCCTTCCGAATGACCGACGCGACCTCGATTCCTCGTTGCGTCAACAGTCGGGTCGTCTCCATTGCCACGGTTCCGTGGCCTCCGGCGATGGCGATTCTCATGTGTGCTCCTGTCGGTTGTGGACGTGGTACCGATGTCGTCCGACATACCCGGCCGACGTCGATCTCAGTCATCGGCCCGACCCCTCCGAGCCGCCTGACAGAAGTAGCTTCGCAGCGCCGCTCCGCGCGCTCCTCCCATGATCGTGACCCGTCCTTCATCCCGCTCGACATCGCTCCGGCGGCTGGCCATCGGGCTGACGGCGACCCTTTCGGTCGCGGCGATCGCGTGCAGTAGCGGAGCATCGGTGAGCACTCCGGCCGACGCCGTGGTCGAAACCGTCCCGCCGACGACCGAACCTCCCGGCATCACCTCTGCGGTGACCGTGGCATCGCCGACCACCACGACCCCGGCCACCAGCACGACGGCGACCGCCACGACGACCACGTCGTCGATCGTGCCGATGCCCGCGCCGGTGATCCCGACGCTGACCGGGTGGGCCGCATTCGACCACCGCCTGATGACGATCTTGGACGACGGCTCGTCCGCTGTGTCGGCCACGGTCCTGGATGACGGCGAGATCGTGCACGAGGTCGCACTCGGAACACGCACGTCGGAGGGCGACCCGGTCGAGATCGGCGACCGCTACCGCGTCGCGAGCATCAGCAAGGTGATCACCGCGATCACGATCCTGCGACTCGTCGATCAGGGTGCGAACGACCTCGATACGCCGGTCGGTGACCGGCTGGCGGCCCTCGTCGGACAGGGTGCGCCATCCGCCGGGGTGAGTGCGATCACGCCGCGGCATCTGCTGACGCACCGGTCGGGAATCGGCCAGTACGAGAGCCTGATGTTCGACCGCCAGGTCGAGTCGTGTCCGGCGGCCGGAGCGGTGGCGCTGGGCCGGGGACTGGACAGCGTGCCCGGCACGTCGTTCCGCTACAGCAACGTCAACTTCTGTCTGCTCGGGTTGCTGATCGAGGACGCGGCCGGGGAGCCCTATGCGGACGTCGTCACCGAGCAACTCCTCGATCCGCTGGGCATCGACGGCATGCGTCTCGCCGGAACCTTCGACGTCGGCGATGGCGACGTCGAACACGCGTCGAGGGAGAGTCGCAACTACATGGAGGTGCTCGACGGCGCCGGTTCCTGGATCGCTTCGCCGACCGACGTCGCCACGATCATCGACTCACTCGACGAGTCGACTCCGGGTCGGAAGTCGCTGAGTCCGGCGATGAACGCCGAGATGCGCACCGTCACGCTCGATCCTCCACCGGATCCGGCGCTCGAACCCGAGCCGGTACCGGAAGGAACGCCGACGACGCTGGAGCCGCCACCGCCGCCGACCGCCGGGTACGGGATGGGGCTGATGATCTTCGGACCCGAGTCGTTCGGTCACACCGGCACCCTGGAGAGCACCCACGCGATGACGGTGCGTCAGCCGGACGGAATCACGTGGGCGATCACCGTGAGCGGCGACGCGCCGAGTTCGAGTCGCGAGCTCGCCACGATCATGGCCGACGCCCTGGAGGACGGCGGATTCACCTGATCCTGTCGCCGTCGCTCGCGTCGCCCAGCGTTCCCGTCGCGCTTCCGCTCGGTCCCGGGGCAGAATCGCGACGAGAACCGTGGTGGTGCGCGCCGGTCACGGATGCGCAGGCCGCGGGGTTGCGCGATGCGAGTCGGAGCGGGCCGCCGTCGTAGCGTCGTGCACATGTCCGACGCATTGATCATCGACGCCTGCCGCACCCCGAGGGGCATCGGCAAACAAGGCAAGGGCGCGCTTGCCCACCTCCATCCGCAGCACGTCGCCTCGACGGTGCTCGCAGCGCTCGTGGAGCGCAACGGGTTCGACACCGCCGACGTCGACGACGTCGTGTGGGGCACCAGCTCGCAGGTCATGGAGCAGGGTGGCGACCTCGGTCGGATGGCCGCGCTCGACGCCGGCTATGACATCACGGCGAGTGGCGCCACGCTCGACCGCTTCTGCGGATCGGGCATCACGAGCGCGAACTACGCGGCCCACGCCGTGATGGCCGGGATGGAGGACCTCGTCGTGTCCGGCGGCACCGAGATGATGTCGCTGCCCAAGAAGGGCATCCTCCCGATGGGCGCCGGAAACGAGCACCTGCAGGAGATCCATCCGCAGTCGCACCAGGGCGTCTGCGCGGATGCGATCGCCACGCTCGAAGGCATTCCGCGTGAAGACCTCGACGCGCTCGCCGCCGAGTCGCAGGCGCGTGCCGACCAGGCGATCCGCGAGGGACGCTTCGACAAGAGCCTCGTGCCGGTGATGAACCTCGACGGGTCGGTGGCACTCGACCACGAGCAGTTCCCGCGCCCGAGCACGACCGCCGAGTCGCTGGCGTCGTTGCCGCCGAGCTTCCCGCAGATCGCCGACTACCGCCACACGCCGGAGTCACCGACGTTCCGCGAGCTCATCAACCAGAAGTACCCCGACCTCGAGATCGAGCACGTCCACCACGCCGGCAACTCGTCCGGTGTCGTCGACGGCGCCGCCGCGATCCTGTTCGCGAGCGAGGACTACGCCAAGGCGCACGGAATGAAGGCACGTGCCCGCGTGGTCGCCACCGCGAACATGGGCGACGACCCGACGTTGATGCTCAACGCTCCCGTGCCGGCGGCGCGCAAGGTGCTCGAGAAGGCCGGGATGACGCTCGACGACATCGACATCTTCGAGATCAACGAGGCGTTCGCCGTCGTCGCCGAGAAGTTCCAGCGTGACCTCGATCTCGACCGCAGCAAGGTCAACATCAACGGCGGCGCGATGGCGCTCGGCCACCCGATCGGCGCGACCGGAGCGATCCTCATCGGTACGGTGCTCGACGAGCTCGAGCGTCAGGACAAGCAGGTCGGCCTGATCACCATGTGTGCCGGTGGCGGCATGGCCCCGGCGATCATCATCGAAAGGGTCTGAGCCGACCCGGGTGATTCAGACGTCGCCGTTGCGGCGGCGTTCCATGTCCGCCTCGTAGTCGGTCGCCAGCGTCTCCTTCTCGTCGTCGGCGAGTGCCTTGCCGGCGACCGGGAAGACCTCCTTCTCCTCCTCATCGAGGTGGTGGAGGAGTCGATGACACAGCTCCTGTGCGGTGGGAAGCCACTTCGGTCCGGACATGTCGTAGCCCTCGAGTTGCTCGACGAAGTCGTCGAGTTCCTTGTGCTCCGCGACCGAGTGCCGTGCCGCGTCCTGCGTCAGGTCGTGTTCCATCAGCGGAACGTAGAAGTAGCGCTCCTCGGCAGCGGCGTGGGCTTCGAGTTCGCGTTTGAGGCGCGGCCACACCTCGCTGCGTCCGTCGCTCTCGCCCTCCGTCCCGATGATGATGTTGATCAGCGTGCGCTGCGTCTCATGGTCGTCGCGGATGGACTCGAAGATCGTCATGGACCGTGCGTTCCCACCTGCGAGGAGCTTGAAACGTCGATCCCGATTCGTCGAAACGCCCGTTGCATCCCGCTACTGACGAGATTCGTGGACCACTGTTACGGCCGCGCGTCACCCGCGCGCCAGTGACTCGTCGAAGCGATCAGCCGACGTCGGGCGGCGCGGTGCGCAGCCGCACCGAGAGGCACGTGACGCAGCCTTCGAGCTTTTCGAACTCACCGATGTCGCTCACGACGACGTCGTAGCCGCGTGCGCGCAGCAGGTCCGCCGTTGCGTCGGTGCGGGCCGTCATCAAGAGGCGATCGTCGCCCAGGTCGACGACGTGGGCGCCGGGCTCTTCGGGCACGGCCAGGAACGGGTCGAACACCGATGTGTCGTCGACGACCGGCTCGTAACCGACGATCGTGCCGCCCGGGAGAGCGGTGACGGCCGACTTGAGGTGGAGAACGAGTGTGGTCGGCACGGCGAGGACCTCCGCGCCGAGGGGTGCGAGCAGTGCGCGCAGCTGATCGATGCCGGCCCCGTTCGTCCGTCCACCCAGGCCGACGTGCACGGTGGAACCGACCTTCATCACGTCACCTCCGTCGAGCGTGCCGGGTGCCTCGATCGCTGCGACTCGGTAGCCCATCTCGCTCATCCGTTCGGCGAGGCCGTCGATCTCGCCGCGGCGGGACTCGGCGCCCGGTCGGGCGATGACCGCGAGACCGCCGTACATCACGATGTCGTCCTTCACGAACACGCCGTCGGGGTGGTCGTCGAGCGAGTCGAGTTCGATGACCGTCCAGCCGTGGGTGCGGAACGTGTCGACGTAGGCGCTCCACTGCTCCATCGCGAGGTCGACGTCGACCGGTTCGCGATCGATGTGGGTCACCTCGCCCTCGGCGAGCCGCGAGCTCGGGCGTCGGACGAGGATGGTGCGTTGGTCGTGGACGGGAGCGGTCACGCCGACAGTGTCGCAGCCCCCGAACGGGCTCGGTGATGTTCGGGCGGGTTCATGCGTTCGGCTGCTGGTTGGTCCACGCGGGCCGGAGCAACTCCCGGAGACGCGGCCCGAGCCACGTCGGGAACACCGACGGATCACGGCGAACGACGGTCACGACCGCCGCGTCGACGCTCGGACGTGGACGGAACGCGTTGCGACCGATGGTGCGGCCCAGCCGGAACTCCCACCACGGTGCCCACGCAGCCGTGCGGAGACTCGCCGGTGGCTGACGCGCCAGCTTGATCGCCACCTCCTTCTGAAGGATCAGATCGGCGCGTTCGGGACCCCGCTCGGGTCGGTCCAGGAGTTTGGCGAGCGTTGCCGTCGCGAGCGCGAAGGGTGGATTGGCAACGACCCGGTAGGGCTCCCGCGGCATTCGCACGGTGCGCAGATCGGCCGCGATCACCCGCACGTCCGCGGACTCCGCTCCGACGCCGGACCGCAACCGGTCGACCCATGTCGGATCGACCTCGACGGCCCACACGCGGACTCCCGCCGCGAGCAGCGACCGGGTGAGCGCCCCGGAGCCTGCGCCGAGGTCGACGACGAGTTCGCCCGGGTGAAGGTCGAGCCCGTCGACGAACTGTTCGACGAGTCGGCGGTCAGCGAGGAAGTTCTGACCGAGTTCGCGACGCCGTCGATCGCGCTCGGTCGGCCGACGCGCGGACACGGGACATCACCGTCATCATCATGGGCGTCACCGTACCGAACTGACCGACGCCGGGCCGGAGAGGTTTCCGCCGATTCGGACGCCGCGGCGCCCGCCGGTCGTCAGTCGATCAGCGTGTTGGCGAAGATCTGCCATGCCAACGCGCTCTTCGCCGTGAGGCTGAGCACGATGTACACGGTCTCGCCGAACACGTAGTCCTTCCACTTGCCGATGCCTCGGTACTGCAGCCACTGATTGATCGCGAAGCAGTTGAAGAAGACGAAGATCGTGGCGATGATCGCGTAGACGAAGGTGGGAGGAGTCGCCGCGCCGTCGATCGAGGAGTTGATCACGAGGTAGGTGACGATCGCCGCCCAGGGCCCGATGCCGGCGATGCACCCGAACCAGAACGGTGTCCACCAGCGTTCACCACCGGGGACGTTGACCATCTCCATGATCCAGCCGAACAGGATCATCGAGACGTTCACGAACGCGATCGCGATCAGCGCGGCCACGTCGGTGATCCCCGTGATCAGCGCGATGAGCACGATCATCAGGGTCGCCGACAGCGAGTACTCGACCCACCGGAACCGGTTGCGCCCGCGCCGCAATTCGCGCCCGTACAGCGAGAATCCCCACGGGCTGGCGATGATGAAGTGGAACAGCGCCGACAGGAAGAGGAACGCGGCGGTGCCCCACGCCAGTGGCACCCCGACGAACTCCTCGATCGAGCCGTCAGCCAGGGGCGTACCGGGCGGACCGTTCAACGTGAACGTGCTGGTCGGAAGCTCGAAGTCACGGTTGCCGATCGCCACCATGAACAGACCCGAGACGAGATGGACGCATCCCATGACGAGGTTGAAGATGCGCAGTCGGCCGAGCCGGTCGTCGGTGATGTCGACGACCTCGCGGTCGGTCTCGATGGTGATCGTGGTCATTCGTGCCGATTACCCGGCGTGACCACGTTCTACTCCTCGTCGGGAATGCGCGTCGGTGACCGGCACCGACGTGCCGTGCTCAGCTGATGGTGGCTGGCTGCTTCACGGGCAGCAGCGCGAACAGGTCCTTCGGATCGGCCGGTTCGGCGATGAGGTCGATCTCGTCGTAGTAGTCGGTGCCGTCGAGGCGGTTGTTGAGGAACACCAGGGCCGCGAAGTCCTCGATCGCGAATCCGACCGAATCGAAGATCGTCAGCTCGTCGTCGCTCGATCGTCCGACGGCGTCGCCCGTGAGTACCTGCCACAGTTCGGTGAGTGGCCAGTCGTGGGGAAGGGTCTGGATCTCACCCTCGATGAAGGTCTGCTCCGGGTACTCGACGAAGACCGAGCCGCGCTTGACGAGTTCGATGTCGAGTTCGGTCTTGCCGGGGCAGTCGCCGCCGATCGCGTTGATGTGGAGTCCGGTGACACCGCCCGCGGCGCAGGCACGGGTGACCATCTCGTCGGTGAGGACGGTCGCGTTCTTCTTGTCTGCCGTGCACGTGGTGACGACGTGTGCACCCGTGATCGCTTCCTCGACACTGCCGCAGAGGGTGACGTCGAAGTCGAGTGCGGTGGCATTGCGTTCGAACTTGGCCATGGCGGCGGGATCCACGTCGAAGACGCGCAGCGTGTTGATCCCGAGGTTGGCGCGGAACGCGAGCGCCTGGAACTCGGATTGTGCGCCCGAGCCGATGAGTGCCATCGTCGTCGCGTTCACCGGTGCGAGCACCTTGGCCGCCATGGCGGACGTCGCCGCAGTCCGCAGTGCGGTGAGCAGCGTCATCTCCGACAGCATGATCGGGTAGCCGGTGTCCACGTCGGACAGCGCACCGAATGCGGTGACGGTCTGCAGGCCGCGGGTGGAGTTGATCGGATGTCCGTTGACGCACTTGAAGCCATAGGTGATGCCATCGCTCGTCGGCATCAACTCGATCACACCGTGCTGCGAATGACTCCCGACGCGCGGGGTCTTGTCGAACAGCGGCCAGCGCTGGAAGTGGCCCTCGAGCTCGGTGGTCAGGTCCCGCAGCAGCGGCTCCAGCCCCGTGTCGGCGGCCCACCGGCCGAGATTCTGAACGTTGACGAACCGGACCATGGGGACACTCCTCTGCGTAGCTACTGATTCCAGCGTACGCCTGGTCGATGTGAAGGGTCGATCACCAGATCGTGAATAATCTGACCATCTCCTGTGCACGTTGGACGGGCGCAATGTACGTTTTGCACATGTCCGACTTGATCAGTGGCTCCCTCGACGATCTCGACCGGCGCCTGATCTCGCTCCTGCGCACCGACGGACGCGCACCGGTCACGACCCTCGCGAGACAACTCGGCGTCACCCGTGCGACGGTCAACAGTCGACTCGAACGACTGTTGGACTCCGGTCGGGTCCTCGGCTTCACGATTCGGACGCGGGACGAGAGCGCCGACGGCGAGGTCCGCGCGATCAGCCTGGTCGAGGTCGAGGGCCGCACGACGAACGACGTGATCGCCGTGATTCGTGGGATCCCCGAGATCCAGTCGCTGCACACCACGAACGGTGGCTGGGATCTGGTCGCCGAGATCCGCTGCGATTCGCTCCTCGAGTTCGACCGGGTGCTCCTGCAGATCCGCTCCGTCGAAGGAGTGATCAACAGCGAATCCAGCCTTCTGCTCAGCTCCGTCCTCCGCGACTGAGCGTGGTCACGCGGCCGTGGCGGTGGAGGGTGCGGCTGATCGCCTGCTCGCGTACCCAGTGTTGGAGTTCGAGCATCGGATCCGCAATGGGGTCGACGACGTCGATCGCGATGTCGGCGGAGTGCAGGATCCGGCGGGCATCGTCGTCGAGCGATGTCAGCAGACGCACCCGGTCGGGCCGGATCACACCGTCGGCGAGTCGTTGCGCGAACTCGACGTCCGACTCCCGCGACGGGTCGGACACGCCGAACGCGACGCCCGTGACGTCGGCGGCGACGCGCAGAACGGCGAGGCCGTGCGACTCACCACCGCCATGTCGCACGGCGACGCGGTCGAGGGGGAAGTACCGCAGGACGTTCGCCTCCGCGAACAGGCCCGTCTCGTCGTGGTCGGTGCAGTAGTAGCGCTGCCAGACGGAACGGAACGACGTCGTCATGGCATCGGTGTCGAGAGGCGCGCCGGACGGATCGGCCACCCGAGCGAACTGCGCGACATAGCCCGGTCCACCGGCCTTCGCGCCGCCGCCGACCGACGAACGCTTCCACCCACCGAACGGCTGGCGTTGCACGATCGCCCCGGTGATGTGGCGGTTCACGTAGGCGTTGCCGATCTGAACCCGAGCCAGCCAGTGCTCGACCTCGTGGTCGTCCAACGTGTGGATCCCACCGGTGAGGCCGTAGTCCGACGCGTTCTGGAGTTCGATCGCGTGGTCGAGGTCGTCGGCACGCATCAGACCCAGCACCGGGCCGAAGCATTCGGTGCGATGGAACCACGAACCGGGTCCGACGCCGATTCGGACGCCCGGGGACCAACTCGTGCCCGGATCGGTTCCCGGCGTGTCGAGCCGGCGGGGTTCGACGAGCCACGACTCGCCCGAGTCGAGGGTGGTGAGTCCGCGTTCCAGCTTCCCGGTGGGCGGCGCGATCAGGGGACCGACCATCGAACCGGGATCGCCGGCGGCACCGACCCGAAGGCTCGTGGCGGCATCGCGCAGCCGCCGCTGGAAGACCGGATCGTCGTAGACCTCGGCGACGACGATGCCGAGACTGGCCGCCGAGCACTTCTGGCCGGCATGTCCGAACGCCGAGCGCACGAGGTCGGCGATCGCCTGATCGAGATCGGCTGAGGGGGTGATGATGAGCGCGTCCTTGCCGCTGGTCTCGGCGAGCACTCGGAGGTCGGGCCGCCAGTCGAGGAACATCGCAGCGGTGTCGTGTGCGCCCGTGAGCACGACCGTGTCGACACGGGGGTGGGTGACGAGGTGTTGGCCCACCGGACCGTCCTCGCACACGACCAGGCGGAGCACGTCACGCGGCACACCCGCCCGCCAGAACTGGTCGGCGATCCAGGCACCGATCTCGACCGCTTCGGGAGCGGGCTTGAGGACGACGTTGTTCCCGGCCGCGATCGCCGCGGAGACACCGCCGGTGGGAATCGCGTACGGGAAGTTCCACGGCCCGACGACCACGAGCACGCCGCGTCCGTCGACCTCGAAGCCGGCGTCCGCAGCGTCATCGAGCCGCGCCCGACCGGTGGTCGCGTAGTAGCGGCAGAAGTCGATCGCTTCGCTCACTTCGGGGTCGCCCTCGTGCACCGTCTTCGCGACGTGTCGGGCCATCAGACCGATCGTTCGGGCCCGCTCGTCGCTCATCAACGATGCAACATCGAGCAACCAGGCGCGGCGCTCCTCGACCGAATGCTCCGATGCGGCGTGGTTGGCCGTCAACTCGTCGAGCAAGGCGTCGATCGCGGAACGGTCGGTGATCGGGTCGATCGTGACCTGGGGTGGAGATTCGACCCCGTCGAGAAAGGCCGCTCGCACGGCGGGAATCGTGGTGTCGCTGTCCGGTTCGTTCGTGAATCGCCCGTCGGACACGTTGCGCGCGTCGACGGGGATCGGTCGACGGCGTCGCTCTCGAGCAACGTGATCTCGTTCGGCGACGGCGGCGCGGAAACGATCGGCCTCGCGCTCGAACTCGGGGGAGTCCGGCGTGAGCGTGAACAGCGAGCGCAGGAAGTTGTTCGGCTGTGTGTTCTCGTCGAGTCGCCGCGACAGGTAGGCGATGCTCGCGTCGAAGTCGTCATCGGCGACGACCGGTGCGTACAGCAGCAGTTGACCCGCTGCATCGTGCACCGCTCGGGCCTGTGCGGGTGCCATGCCCTCGAGCATCTCGAAATCGATCCGGTCCAACACGTTGCGATCGGCACCGACCGTCAACGCCCATGCGATGTCGAACAGGTTGTGACTCGCGAGACCGAGTCGGAGCGCTCCGTTCCATTCGGGACGCATCGCCGAGTCGAACATCGCCTTGTAGCTCGCGTCCACATCGGCCTTGGTGGGGTAGGGCGCGGCGGTC
This sequence comes from Ilumatobacter nonamiensis YM16-303, assembly GCF_000350145.1. GTDB lineage: Bacteria > Actinomycetota > Acidimicrobiia > Acidimicrobiales > Ilumatobacteraceae > Ilumatobacter_A > Ilumatobacter_A nonamiensis. Next base: position 13,273 of record NZ_BAOL01000142.1, read on the forward strand.
CAGCCGTGCAGATCGGCCTCGACCGCTTCCATCGCGAGGTTCGCACCCTTGACGAGGCGGACCTTGACCGCTCCACCGTGCTCGTTGTGGCGCACGCGGGCCCACTCGCCGAGCCGTTCGAGCGCGTCGTGGGAATCGGGGAGGTACGCCTGGAGCACGATGCCGGCGTCGATCGCTGCGAACTCGGGCTCGTCGAGCACCCGCATGAACGACTGCAGCGTCAGCGCGAGGTCGCGGTACTCCTCCATGTCGAGGTTGACGAAGGTGCGCGGGGTGCTCGCCTCCGCGCGCCGGTACAGGGTGCGGAGTCGTTGGCAGATTCGATCGAGCGAGAGGTCGAAGGCGAGGTCGTCGAGGTTGGCGACGATCGCCGAGACCTTCACGGACACGTAGTCGACGTCCGGTCGGGCGATGCGGCCGAGTACGGCGGTCATGCGCTCGTCGGCCTCGGCGTCGGAGAGGATCGCCTCGCCGAGGGGGTTCACGTTGAGCCGCACGCCGTCGTTGCTGCGGCGTCGGAGATGATCGGAGAACGCGGGGTCGTTGGCGGGGATGACGATGCCGCGTGTCTCGGCCTTGATCTTGCGGACGACGAGCGGCATCACGATGCGCGGGACCCGTGGCGCGACCAGGGCACCGGCGCGGAGCAGCAGCGCGTCGATGCGACCGACGGCGTTCGTGTGGTGCTGGGCGACCACGTCGGCGAAGCGGTGGGCAGCCAAGGAGGGGTCGTCGATCCGCAGCACTTCGTCGGTCATCGCGAAGATCAGCTGCCGACCCTGATCGTCGGCGAGCAGCGCGCCGAGACGTTCACGACGGCGCTTCTCGGCGCGTGATTCATCGGCCTGGCTCGTGATGAGCAGCTGACGCGCGAGTTCGATCGCGGTCTCGGTCTGCGCGGCATCGGTGTGGGTCGACCGATCCGGGTTCGCAGGTGCAGGTTGCGGCACGCTCATGGCTCCATCAAACACGAACCAGCGCCAGCGGTCTTGTACGAACTCATGGACGCAGGCGGTCGGATTTCGCCAAGCGCTCGCTGTTTTCGCCGGGCGGAGCGCGGATCGTATGGTTGCAGAGCGCAATCATCGACGAGCGAGGGGAAGCGACATGGCGATGACCGAGGACGCACCGACGACCGTGCCCGTGAACGAGACACCGAGCGATCCGGTCGCGGCCGTTCGTGAGTGGCTCGACGAGAACTGGGATCCGGACCTGACGGTCGCCGAATGGTGGGATCGACTCGGGCTCGCCGGCTGGGCATCACCGATGTTGCCGAACGACGCGTTCGGCCGAGGATTGTCCCGTTCGGACTCCGTCGCGGTGATGCGCGAGATCGGGTCGTTCGGAGCGTTGGGCCCACCGAGCGGATTGGGTCTGCTGCTCGCCGCGCCGACGATCGCGACACACGGCACGCCGGAGCAGATCGCCGAGCACGTACGCGACATCGTCACCGGACAGAAGGCGTGGTGCCAGCTGTTCAGTGAACCGGGTGCCGGCTCCGACCTCGCCGGGCTCACCAGCCGCGCCGAGAAGGATGGCGACGAGTTCATCGTCAACGGGCAGAAGGTGTGGACGTCGCTCGGTCACACCGCCGACATGGGCATGTTGATCGCCCGGACCAACGTCGACGTCCCCAAGCACCAGGGCATCTCCTGGATGGCGATCGGCATGGATCAGCCCGGCGTCGAGATCCGGCCGCTCCACGAGATGACCGGCCACGCGATGTTCAACGAGGTGTTCCTGACCGACGCACGGGTCCGCGCCGCCGATGTGATCGGTGGGGTGAACAACGGGTGGGCCGTCACCAACACCACGCTGCAGGCCGAACGTGCCGGGCTCGGTGCAGGCGGTTCCGGTGGTGCGGCGGGCGCTCAGCCCGGGACCATCGCGAAGCAGCTCGACCGCCGCGCCGGGGATCTCGTGACGTCGAGTGATCCGAAGCAGACCCCCAAGCGGCCAGCTCCCGCGGCCCGACCGACCAATCAGATGTACGTCGACCTCGCGCGTGCGAACGGCAAGCTCGACGACCCGTCGATCCGGCAGGATCTCGTGCGGCTGCACACGCTGAACCAGATCGGCAGCTTCAACGGCCAGCGGGCCAAGGCGATGCGCGCCGCGGGCCAGGACATTCCGGGCATGGCGAACATCTCCAAGCTGTTGATGAGCGACACGGTGCGGCTCAGCCGCGACCTCGGCCTGCGGATTCTCGGCGCGTCCGGGACGCTGCACGCCTACACCGACGAACAGCGCGAATCGTTGAACGCCGCGACCGGGAATCCGATGCTCGGCATGGTGACCGGGATGGCGCTCTACGCACAGGCGCCGCCGATCTACGGCGGCACCGATCAGATCCAGCGCAACATCATCGGCGAACGCG